>JBBQTP010000061.1:0-22846 GCA_038213205.1 Caulobacterales bacterium | reverse complement strand
GCCCCAGGCCTCCGGCGCGGTCAGGCCGAAGACGCCGAGCGCGCCCATCTCCTCGAGCAGGACGAGCGGGATCAGCTCGTCGCGCAGGTGCCAGCCGTGGGCGACGGGGGCGATCTTCTCGGCGGTGAAGGCGTGGAACTGGTCGCGCACGGCGTCGAGGGTCTCGTCAAGGCCGCTGGCTTCGAGGGCGGGACGCCCCCGCGCGTGATCGAGCAGCTCGACGATGCGGTGCTTCACGGCCTGCGAGGCGCCCGGCGCGAGGCGCGCGATCAGCGGCGCGAGGCGGCCCGCCTCGACGCCGAGGTCGGCGGGGCGGAACATCTCGCCCTGGTTCATCGGCAGGCCACCCAGGAGCTGGCTGAGATACTCGTGGGCCAGGAGCTGGGCGGGCAGGGCCTCGGCCTCGCCGAACCGGCCTTGCGCGGTCAGCGCCCGGGCCCAGGCGGCGGTCTGGCGCAGGGTCTCTGCGTAGGCGGCGGCCCAGGCCAGGCCGTGGGCGGCGTGCTGCTGGGCGTCCAGCGCCTTGCGGTCGAGCCGTCCGCCCGGCGCCACGGCCCGCGACACCGCGGCGCGCAGACTCGCCGCAACCGCTTCGGCCTCGGCGGCGGTAAGGTCCAACAGGGTCGGGAGGTCATCCAGGATCAGGGTCATCAGAACCGACTATAGGCGATGCTTGCTTTGCGTTGCGTCACGCCGCTCTTCTGGGCGGCTCAAAAAGAAAGAGGCTCAGGGATCATGCTCGTCGTCCACCATCTCAACGACTCGCGCTCGCAGCGCATCCTGTGGCTGCTGGAGGAGCTCGGCGCGCCCTACGAGATCAAGTTCTACCAGCGCGACGCGACCACACGCCTTGCGCCTGAGGAGCTCAAGGCCGTTCACCCGCTGGGCAAGTCGCCGGTGATCACCGACGGCGCGCACACGATCGCCGAGTCCGGGGCCATCGTGGACTACATCGTGCGCCAGTATGGCCACGGGAAGCTGGCGCCGCCGACTGGAACGCCCGAGCACGAGAACTATCTGGAGTGGCTGAACTACTCCGAGGGCTCGGCGATGATGCCGCTGAAGCTGAACATGTACGTGGCCCTGCTGGGCGAGGCCGGCGCGCCGCTGCACCCGCGCATCCAGGGCGAGATGGCCAATCACCTGAGCTACGTGAACGGCGCCCTGGCCGGCAAGGACTGGCTGCTCGGCGACTTCACCGCCGCCGACGTGCAGATGAGCTTCGTCGGCGAAGTGGCCCGCGCCTTCGGACAGATGGAGACCTATCCCAACATCAAGGGGTGGGTGGAACGCTTCCAGGCGCGGCCGGCCTATGTCGTGGCCCTGGAAAAAGGCGGGGCGTACAACCTGGGTCCGGCGAAGTAGCGGCTATTCGAACGGCGGGAAATCGTCGTCCAGCAGGCCGTCGAGGAAGTCGAAGACGGCGGCCTTGGTCAGCGCGTGCGGGATGGCCGAGAAGTGGTCGGTCCCGGGTACGGTCACGGCATGGCCGTGTGGGAAGATGCAGGCCAGGCCCTCGGGGTCGCCGGCCCCCTCGTCGCCCTGACCGGCCACCACCAGCACCGGCATCGGCAGGGCCGCCATGGCGTCGCGATTGAGCGGCATGTTCTTGACGCGGGTGACGGCGGCCAGCGCCTTCCTGTCCTCGCGCTGCTCGTCGGCGAACTGGCGGAAGGACTGCAGCATCGGTTCCTTGATGGTCGAGGGGTCCTCGGCTTCCATCGCCTCGGCCATGGGCTCGCCGACGACGTGCGGCGGGGGCTCCAGCAGCTTGCCGCCGACGCCGCCAAGGATCAGGTGGGCGATGCGGTCGGGCGCGGCGATGGCGGTCTCCAGGGCCGTGCGCACGCCCATCGAGTAGCCGAAGACCTCGCAGCGATCGACGCCCAGATGGTCCATCAGGTTGAGTAGGTCGGCGGCCAGCTTCTCGCGCTCATAGGCCTGGGGCTCGTAGAGCTTCTCGCTCTCACCGTGGCCGCGCTGGTCGAGCGCGATGACGCGGAAGCCGCGGCGCTCGAAGGCCGCATACCAGCCGGTGCGTTTCCAGCCCTCGTTGCGGTTCGACGCGAAGCCGTGGATCAGCACGATCGTGCGCGCCACGACGCCTGGAGGGGTGATGTCGTCATAGGCGATGGTGACGCCGTCGGAGCGGAAATTGGTCATGGGCGCGACCCTATCGTCAGGGCGCCTCGCCGGTCCACTCCCAGTGCCAGGGCTCGAAGGGATATGGGGCGAAGCCGAAGCGGGTGGCGTTGGTCACCAGCCAGCGGTAGGTGGGCGTGCGGCTCATGTAGAGGCGGTTGAGGTCGGCGCTGGAGTCGGGGCCATAGCCGGGCGCCTGACCGACGTAGAGGTCCATGGCCAGGCCCGTGCGGTGGGCCGAGCAAGTGGCGCGCACCGTGCCGTTGCAATTGTGCTCGGCGGCGCAGCGCGCGGCGTCGACGGCCGGGCTGCGGTAGCCGGAGAAGATGGTCAGGTCCCGGGGGTCGGCGGCGATCCTTGGGTCCTCGGCGCGGGCGGCGGCGGCCAGGGCGCGGTACGCCGTCAGCGCGCCGGGGCGCAGCTCGACGGGCTTGTTCGAATAGCCCTCGGCGGGTCTCGCCCAGGCGAGCGTGCTTTCCGCCGGCGGGGCGGGGCAGACGCCCTGGGCGCTCAGGCGAACGAAGGGCCGCCGCAGCTGCACGATCCCCTTCAGGCGGGCGAAGACCGTGGCGCTCATGATCCCGTCGGCGGCCAGGTGCTGGCGGTCCTGCCAGGCGGCGAGCGCGGCGCCGAAGCCGGGCGTGTCCGGACCGCAGGCCGTGGCGATCTCGCGAGAGATCAGCGGGGCGTAGGTCTCCCAGCCCGCCTCGGCCCGCCCGAACGGCGACCAAGCCAGCGATCGCAGGGAGGCAGCGTTGGCCCGGGCGGCGGCGGCGGGGCCATCCTCACAGGCGGCAGAGGAAGCCGGTGGGGGCGTCGGCGGCGGCGAGGGCGACGACGGGAAGGGCGGGAGGGATGGTGAGACCGGGCCGGTCTGGGCCGGTAGGTGAGCGGGTGGCGCCGGCGCGCAACTGGTCACGCGTAAGGCCACGAAGCCCAGGACGAGCGCCGCAATGCCGAGGCCGCCCAGGAACCGTAGCGCGTCTGAGGGTTTGAAGGTCACGCCGCCGACTAACGCGCGGCGCCCACCCGAGGTCCACGATGAAATTCGGCAAGCCTGTTCTTTTGGCTGGCGTTTCCCTGTTGCTCCTGGCCGGCTGCTCCGATTCCGGGACCAAGACCGCCGCCCAGCCGGTGCCCGCCGCGCCGCCCGTCGCTGCGGCGGCGCCAGAGCCGCTGCCGGTGATCGACACCGCCCAGATCGACGTGCCGATGATCGTGGAATCCATGTCGCCGGCCGCGCAGCCGATCGACAAGGCCGACTGGACCGCCGAGCCGGTGACCCCCGCCGCCAAGCGCAACGCCCTGATCCGGGCCGAGGTGCTGCTGGCCCGCGCGCACTTCTCCCCCGGCGTCATCGACGGCCAGGACGGCGGCAACCTGAAGAACGCGGTCGGCGCCTACCAGGCGGCGCACAACCTGCCGGTGGACGGCGTCATGAACACCGACGTCTGGGGCGCACTGGCCAAGGACACCCAGGCCGCGCTCACCGACTACGCCATCACCGACGACGACGTGAAGGGTCCGTTCGTCGCCAAGATCCCCACCGACATGGCCGAAATGGCCAAGCTCGACGCCCTGACATTCACCAGCCCGCTGGAGGGGTTGGCCGAGAAATTCCACATGGACGAGGCGCTTCTAAAGAAGCTCAACCCCGGCGTCGACTTCACCGTGGCCGGGACCAAGATCGTGGTCGCCGCGCTGGGCCCCGACAAACTGCCGGCCCCGGTGGTGCGGCTCGAGGTCGACAAGGGTCTGCGCCAGATCCGGGCCTATGGGGCGGCGGACAAGCTGCTGGCGGTCTACCCCGCGACGGTGGGCTCGACTGACCGCCCGGCGCCGGACGGCGAGTGGGCGGTGCGAACGGTTGCGCCCAACCCAACCTACACCTACGACCCCTCGCGGCTGACCTTCGGCAAGGTGTCGAACGGCAAACTGACCATCAAGGCCGGGCCGAACAATCCGGTGGGTGGCACCTGGATTGACCTGACCAAGGACACCTACGGCATCCACGGCACGCCTGACCCGCGCCTGGTCGGCAAGACCGCCAGCCACGGCTGCGTGCGCCTGACCAACTGGGACGTGCGCCAGCTGTCCCAGGCGGTGAAGAAGGGGACCAAGGTCGCCTTCATGGGCGTCGAGCAGCCCGACGCGCCGAAGACCGCGGCCAAGGCCACGCCGAAGAAGGCCGCCGGCTGAGGCTCAGCAATGCTTGTGGAAGATCGCGCAGCGGAGGCCGGGGTAGTCGCTGGCGTCGGCGGGGCCTGGCCCCGGTTTGCCGGGCTGCTCGCGATAGTCCTTCAGCGCCAGCTTACGCTCGCCCTCGGCCGCGAAGCCGCCGGCTTTCGAATCGTTGGCGGCATTGTAGTGCGAGGCCTGCTCCTCGGCGCTCCACTGCGGACAGGGATCGCCTGGCCGGTCGGAATGGTCGCGCGAGCTCTTGCAGGGTGGCGGGCGGATGGCGGGCTGACTGCTGAAGGACAGGCCGGGGTGCTTGTCGGGCGGGGCGGCTTTCACGCGCCATTCGGGTGATATCTCGGTCGCGGACGGCGGCGGGGGTACGACGAGCGGCGGGATGGGCGCCTGATCGGGAGCCTGCGTTCGGAGTCTTGGCCGCGACGGCGGTGGGGTCGGCCGTACAGGCTCTCGACGAGACGGCGGCGGCGGGCGGACGAGCTGGACCACCATGGCCGGCGGCTCGACGAAAGGGACGGTGGGCCGTGTGCTGAGCCAGGCGGCCAGCAGCACGACGTGTGCGCCCAGCGACACTGCCAGGACGACCGCGTTGCGACGTCTCCTCAAGCCTCAACCCCCGTCGAGGCCCCCCGAAATCCAAGATCAGGTGGCAAGCTCGACGGTGCGCGTGTTTGATTTGTGGCCTAGCTGGTCCAGCGCAGGGTGACGGCTTCCACGGGGTTGGCGAAGGGGCGGCCCTCCTTGCGGCTGAGCGTCCATTCGCGCTTCAGCTGCTGGTACCACTTGGCCTGGCGGTCGGCGTCGTCGATCCACAGCAGGGACGGGTCGTACTTCAGCCCCTGGTTCTGCAGGTTCACCATGTCGCCGTCCTGGCGCAGGAATGCGCGCGCGCCCCACGCAATGAACGGCTTCAGGAAGAAGAACGCCGGGTGGTCGGACCAGATGATCTGGGTGATCCGGGTCTGCTTGTCGTTCACCGGCGTGAGGCAAGTCAGAGATAGCACCTGGCGCTTGCCGACGGTGACGTGCTCCCAGCGCATCCCGGGGATCCGGAAGGTGATCTCGGTCAGGGGCTCGCCGCCCAGGATGGCGTAGGCGCGGCTGTTCTTCGACGGCTCGTGGCGGACCATGGCGAAGCCGGCGTCGCGCGGCTCGAAGCGCTTGGCCTTCTCGTGCTGGCTATGCTTCGAACGCCACCACCATTGCTGATGGACGTAGGGGCCGTGGGCCGGGTCCATGAGGCCGACGACCGCGTGGTCGATGTGGGCGTCGAAGTCCATGCGGTCGACCAGCTTGGGCGCCCCGCCGACCACGCCCTCGAAGCTCGGCGGCGGCTCGGTGGGCTCGGCCTGGTCCCGCGCGTCCGAGGCGGCCCAGACGAACACCAGGCCCTGGCCCTCGGCCACGGGATAGCGGCGCACTCGGATGCGGCTGACGTCCATCGCCTGGTCGGCAACCAGCGACGGGATCGCCGCGCAGGCGCCGTCGGCCCGATAGCGCCAGCCGTGGTAGGGGCACTCCACGGTCTCCTCACCGGAGGCCTCCTTGTGGAAGCGGCCGGCCGACAGCGGCGCGGCGCGGTGCGGGCAGATGTCGCGCAGCGCGAAGAGCTTGCCGGCGTTGGAGCGGCCGAGCAGCACCGGCTCACCCAGCAGCTCGTAGCGGGCGAGCTTGCCGGGCTTCAGGTCGCTGGAGAGGGCGGCGACGTACCAGATGTCGGTCAGGAAGCCCTGACCGAACTTAGGGCCGAGCTTGGCCTCCACCGCGCGCGTCCTGGTCTCGCCATCGGGCATTACGTGGTTCTAGGCTGGGTCGGGCCTGGAGGCTACTTCGATCAAACTGCATTCGAGTCTCAAGCAAATTCAATTTTCTGGAACAAGGCGCCGGCCTATCAGGCCGCCAAGATTTGGAGAGCGACCATGACCCGATACGCCCAACCCATCGCGGCCCTGATCTGCGCTGTCCTGGTGCTGGCCGCGCCTGCTGTGAGCGCCGCGCCGCCGGCCGACGAGGCCGCGTCGATGGCCGATTTCTTCAAGGGCACGCTGGAGGTCGACAACCCGGTCGGCGAGTGGAGCGGCAAATATTTCTTCGAGCCGAACCACACCTACAAGGAGACCGGGTCAGATGGCCCGGTGACCGGAACCTGGTCGATCGAGGGCGACAGGTTCTGCACGGTTCCGGACAAGGGGCCGGCGGCGCCGGACCGCGCGGCCCGTTACTGCAATCTGGGCGTCGGGCGGCACACCGGCGAGCAGTGGAAGGACAACGACCCGGTGACCGGCAACATGGTGCTCTTCAGCCTGAAGGCCGGCCGGAACTAGACCCGCCGCGACTAGGCCAGCCGCAGGAAGCAGGCGGCGTAGGCGGACAGGCCGATGGAGCCGCCGCGCAGGTCGGCATCGCCGGCCCGGGTCTCCAGCAGGAAGGCGCCCTCAAGCTCGGGGGCGTCGACGAACCGCGGTTCGGCCGAGAGGTTGAACAGGCAGGCAATAGCCTCGTCGCCGCCCAGAGAATCGGGGGAGCGGCGGATGAAGCCCAGAACCGGGGCGGCGACCTCGAGGATCTCGATGTCGCCGGCGGTCATGGCCGGCGAGGTCTTGCGGAAGGCGATCATTTCGCGGGCGAAGGCCAGGTTGGACTCCGGGTCGGCCTCCTGGGCTTCCACGCTCAGGCCGGCGTGCTCGACCGCCAGCGGCAGCCAGGGCGTGCCGGTGGTGAACCCGAGGTTCGGGCCCATGCTCCACGGCATCGGCGTGCGGCAGCCGTCGCGGCCGCCGGTGTAGGGCCAGTAGAGGTCACCAACCGGATCGCGCAGCTGGTCGCGCCGCAGGGCCGCCTGCGGCAGGCCGAGCTCCTCGCCCTGGTAGATCAGGGTGGTGCCCTTCAGGCTGACCAGCAGGGCGAACATCAGCCGGGCCAGCTCCGGCGCCGGGTGCTCGCCGCCGAACCGGCTGACCGTGCGCGGCACGTCGTGGTTGGAGAATGAGATGGTCGGCCAGTGGTCGGGGAAGGCTGCGAGGGTGCGGTAGTGCCCCGTGATGAAGGCGGGCGTCAGCTTGCGGGCCAGCAGCAGGACGAAGGTGTAGGCCGAGTGCAGGCCCTCGGTCGGTGACAGATAGGCCCCGCAGCGTTCCTCCTCCTCGGAGAACTCGCCGAACACGAACCGGTCGCCCCCCTTGTGGCCATTATGCGCTTCCACACGGCGGCGGATGAGCGCCAGCATCTCGACGTTCTCCGGCAGGTTGGAATCGTGGAGGTGGCGCTGCAGGTTGCCGGCGTGGGACCAGTCGTACCGGGTGCGATCGGCGACCGGGACGGCCGGATTGTCGGTCAGAGCCGCGTCGTGGAGGAAGGTCCCGGCCACGTCGAGGCGGAAGCCGTCGACGCCGCGGGAGAGCCAGAGGTCGAGCACGGAGAGCGCCGCCTCGCGGGCGCCGTCGCTGCGCCAGTTGAGCTTTGGCTGCTGGCGCAGGAACTTGTGGTGGTAGTGCTGCCGCCGCGCCGGCTGGTAGGCCCAGGCCGGGCCGCCGAAGACGCTCAGCCAGTTGTTGGGCGCCGTGCCGTCCGCGCTCGGGTCGGCCCACACGTACCAGTCGGCCTTGGGACCAGCAGGCCCGCCGGTCAGGCTCTCCAGGAACCAGGCGTGTTCGTCGGAGGTGTGGGCGAGCACCTCATCCAGGACCACCTTCAGACCCTTGGCGTGGGCGGCGTCGAGCAGGTGCTGGAAGTCGTCGGGCGTGCCGTAGTCGGGCTGGACGCCCTCGAAGTCGGCGACGTCATAGCCCCAGTCGCGGTTCGGCGAGGGGTGGATCGGCGACAGCCAGATGCCGTCGACGCCCAGGCTGCGGATGTAGTCGAGCTTGGCCTCGAGGCCGGGGAGGTCGCCGTGCCCGTCGCCGTCGCTATCGAAAAAGGAGCGGACGTAGACGTGGTAGAGGAGCGCGCCCTTCCACCAGGGGCGGGTCATCAGGATGCTCCCCCAGCGCGCAGCGCGATTGAGGGGGAGCTGTCAGCGAAGCTGACTGAGGGGGTTGAAGCCCACTGGTCCATCCGCTGCGGGTGAAACCCCCTCCGTCTCGTCGCTTCGCGCCGATCCACCTCCCCCTAGGGGGAGGATCAAGTTGCTAGACCTCAGAGGTGTCGTTGATGATGCGCGAAACCAGGCCATACTCGATGGCCTCTTCGGCGCTCATCCAGAAGTTCCGCTGGGTGTCCTTGACGATCCGCTCGATGGTCTGGCCGGTTTCCTTGGCGATCATCCGGTTCACGCGGTCGCGCATCTTGATGATCTGCTCAGCCTCGATCTGAATGTCGCTGGCCTGACCGCGCATGCCGCCGGCCGGCTGGTGCAGCAGGAAGCGGGTGTTGGGCAGGCAGAGGCGGTTTTCCTTCTTGGCGCCCAGAAAGATACTGGCGCCGGCGCTGGCCACCCAGCCGGTGCCGATCGCCTTCACCTCGACGCCGCAGAAGCGGATCATGTCGTGGACGGTGTCGCCGCTTTCGACGTGGCCGCCCGGCGAGTTGATGATCACCCGGATCGGCTCGCTGCTCTCCGCTGTCAGCGCGGTGATCTGAGCGGTGACCCGCTCGGCCAGGCGCATGTCGATCTCGCCGAAGATCAGCACGGTGCGCGACTTGAAGAGCGCGTTCTGCACCGGGCCGGCGGTCATCGGCATGTCCGGGGCGCGACCCTTTTCGGCTTCGTCGCCGTCTTCGTCGTCGAGCCGCGTGGTCCACTGGGTCATTCGAGCACCTTAGATTTAAGCGCCGGGGGTCAGCGTCCATCGGGACCGCCAAGACCTCCAGCCTGAGATTTGTCCCCAGGAGTTATTGGTCCCAGCGCCCCGGGGCAAGGCGCAGGCGCCGCAAATCTTCGTCTAGTGCGCTGGATTTGAAGTTCGCCTGTTGATGGGTTGCGCTCGGAGCGAACTTCAAATCCGTAAAGCGCACTAGAAATGTAAGCTTGCTAGCGTCCTTCTCGATTCCGAAGTTCGCCCGAGCCCGCCACAAGCGCTGGCGAACTTCGGAGTCGGGACGCTAGCTGGCGGCGGTGGCGATCAGCCGAGCGTAGAACTGCACGCATTGCCGCAGGTTCTTTAACGTCAGGTGCTCGTTGGTCCCGTGAATCATCTCGGTGTCGGCGAGGCTGAAG
The DNA here is from genome assembly GCA_038213205.1 of Caulobacterales bacterium. Lineage (GTDB taxonomy): Bacteria > Pseudomonadota > Alphaproteobacteria > Caulobacterales > Caulobacteraceae > Phenylobacterium. The sequence continues at coordinate 13,353 of JBBQTP010000061.1, read as the reverse complement.
TCCATCGGCTGGAAGCGATAGACGTCGGCGGCCACGTCTTGCAGGTGGCGACTGTCGGTGCCGGCTGTGACCAGGCTGGGGGCGACCGGGGCCTCGGCGACCTTGCCCGCAACGGCCGACAGCACCTTCCAGCCGTCCGAGCCGGTCGAGGACACAGCCGAGGGTTCCAGCGGCGGGGCGGCCCAGGCGAACGTCACGGGCAGAGCGCCCACGGCCGTCTTGGCCTTGGCCAGGACCAGGGCCGAGCTATCCCCGGGCGCGATCCGGTAGTTGATCCAGGCGGTGGCATCCTGCGGCAGGACGTTTTCCTTCGGGCTGCCCTTCAGCATGGTTGGCGCGATGGTGGTGTGCAGAAGGGCCGCGCCGGTTGCGGTGGCCCCGATCTGCTTGATCAGCAGCGGCTTGAACAGCCAGCTGTTGGCGACCGCCATCTTGACGGTGAACGGCGCCTTGGCGGCGAGCGTCTGCAGCATGGCCGCGCCCGGGCCGCGGAAGGCCATCGGGAAGCCGTTGTCGGCAATGGCAGTCACCGCGCGGGCCAGGGTCACCACGCCGCCGCCGTCGGCCGGTGGGGCGGAGGAGTGGCCGCCGGTCGCCTTGGCGGTGACCTTCAGGGTGGCGTAGCCCTTCTCCGCCGTGCCGATCAGGGCCAGACGTCCGCCGGTGATCGGATTGTCGGCGATCACCGCCAGGCCCTCGTCGAGCACGAACTGGGCCTTCACGCCGCGCGATTTGAGCAGGGCAGCCGCGGCCTTGGCGCCTTCGCCGCGCACTTCCTCATCCTCGCCGGAGACGATCATCACCGTGCGGCGGGGCTTGAAGCCGCCTTTGGCGAGCAGCTCCACGCCCTCAAAGAGGGTGATCAGGCTGCCCTTGTCGTCGATCGACCCGCGGCCCCAGACCGCGCCGTCGGCGATGGCGCCGGAGAACGGCGGATGCTTCCAGTCGGCCTCAGTGCCCGGAGTCACCGGCACCACGTCCTGGTGGGCCATCAGCACGAGGGGGGCGAGCGCCGGGTCGGAGCCTTTCCAGGTGTAGATCAGGGTGTTTTTGCCGACGATCTCGCGGGTCATGGCCGCGTGCGCCGCCGGATAGGCGCTGACCAGGAAGTCGTGCAGCCGCTCCCATTCAGCCGGCTGGTCTTCGGCCGGGTCCTGGTGGCTGACGGTCTGGATCTGCACCGCCTGGGACAGGTGCTGGGCGGCGGCATCGAGGTCGACGGTGACCGGCAGGGCGACCTTCACGGCGCTGGCGTCGGCCGCGTCGGGGGCCTTGTCGGTCACGGTGCGGACCACTATCAGGGCGACCAGCACCACGACGAGAGCGATCAGCGCGAGCGCGATCCGGCCGAAAATCCGCATGGGGCTAGTTCTCCGCCTTGGGCCGGAACGCCAGCATCACATTGCCGGGCGCCTGGCCGAACATGCCGTAGCCGGAGTTGGCCAGCAGCAGGCCGTTCACGCCGACGAACGAGGCGGTGTCGATCGAGCCGCCGTGGCCCTTCACACCGTTCAGCGTGTCGAAGGTGGTGGCCGTGTCGTACTTCCAGAGCTCCTGGCCGGTCTTGGCGTCGATCACGCGGAGCCAGCCGTCGAGGCTGCCGGCGATCACGGCCCCGTCGATCACGGTCGGTGCGGCGGAGAAGCCGTAGTGGCGCTGGCAGTTGGGCGAGCGTTTGTCGCGGCCCGCGGCGCAGTCGGGCGCCGAGGCGAAGTTCCACTTGATCGTGCCGGTGGCGGCGTCGACGGCGTAGAGGCCGGGCTTGAGGCTGGGATCGACTGTCTGGCCCGGGAGGTCCTTTCCGACCACGGCGATCGGCACGAAGATGGTGTCGTCGGAGAACGCGATGCCCCAGTGGATGCCGCCGTTGGCCGCTCCCGTGCCGATGTCGCGCCGCCAGACCACCTTGCCGGTGGCCGGCTCGATGGCCCAGAGCGCCCCGGACTTCTGGCCCGCGAACAGCAGCTCGCGGCCGCTTTTCAGCTTGCCGAGGATCAGCGAGGCGCCGAAGTCCACGTCGCGATAGACCGTGTCGGTGACGCAGTTGTAGAGGCCGGGCCTGGGCTTCGGGCCGCAGCCGGCGTTGTAGATGTCGCGCTCGGTGGCCTGCATCGACCAGGCTTCCTTGCCGTCGACCAGATGGACGGCGATCAAAGCGTCGGTGTGCCGGTGCGCGGGCGGTGAGTTGGACTCGCCGGTGCCGAAGTAGATCAGGCCGCGCGCCTCATCGACCACCGGGGAGTTCCAGATCGGCGCGCCGGAGGGACCGAGCAGCATCTTGCCGTCGCCCCGGTCGCGGACCGGCTTGGCGTCTTCCATGGTGTCGTAGCGCCATTGCTGGGCGCCGGTGGTCGGCTCCAGCGACAGGACGAAGCCGTGGTTGGTGCAGCAGGGCACGGCGTTGTCGGCGGCAGTCATGATCTCGTATTGCGAGACCGGCACGATGATCCGGTCCTTCAGCACGCGCGGCGTACCGGTGGTCATGGAGAAGGAGTAGGACCCGACGTTCTTGGTCCAGAGCGCCTTGCCGGTGGTGGCGTCGACGATGTGGACGGTGGCGTCGAGGCCGGAGAAGGCCAGGACCTTGCGGCCGTCCTTGTATCCGGGCGCGGCGATGACCCCGTAGGCCGCGCTGGTGCGCAGTGGTGCGCCCTTGGGCGTCTTGTAGACCCATTTCACGCAGGGCTTGGCGGGCACGCTGACGTCGAAGGCGTAGAGGGCCGAGGCCTCGGCCACCGGCAGGAAGACGGTGGCGCCGACCACCGCGGCCTGGGAGCGCATCATCGTCACGTCGGGAAAGGCGATCGACCAGGCGAGCTCGAGTTTCGACAGCTTGGCCTTGGTCAGGCCGGTCTGGGCGGGCGTCAGCCGGCGCGTATTGCGCGCGTCGAAGCCGAAGGTCGAGACGGTGGCCGCGCCGGTCAGCGGCGCTGCGCTACGCCTGGCGTCGCAAGCCATGGCCTGGCTCCACTGGTCGAGCGTCGCCGAGGTCTTGCCGGTCAGGTAGCCGATCAGCTGGCCGCGGGTCTCGTCGGTCAGGCCCGAGCCCTGCACCCGCATCTTGCCCTCGGTCAGCGCGTAGGTGAGCGACTGGACGCTCATGGCCTCCAGGGTCGCCTTGGTGGGGGCGTGGGTTTCGTCGGGCCGGTCGTGGCAGGCCGCGCAGTGCTGGCGATAGAGCGGCTGGCCGGGATGCGGCACCGGCACCTGGGCGTGCGCAGGCGCCGCGGCGAAGGCCAGCGATCCGAGGGCGGCGAGCCTGGCCAGGATTCTCATGTGCTTCCCCCTAAGCCGGCGCCCCTCATTCCACGCGGGGGGCTCGGCGGACCAAGGATAGGGGATCAAGGCGGGGAAGTAGAACCCGCAATCTCCGCGCGCTTGACGCCTGCTCGGGCCGCATCGCAAATGGCCGCAAATCAAACGAGCGTTTTAAGGGAGCCGCCAGATGAGCGACGTGATGGACAAGACGGGTACGCAAGAGTCGGGCAGCCTGACCGGGCGCCTGTTCGACCTCACCGGCAAGGTGGCGGTGATCACCGGCTCCTCGCGCGGCATCGGCAAGGCCATCGCCGAGCAGATGGCGGCGCACGGCGCCAAGGTGGTGATCTCCTCGCGCAAGGCGGGTCCCTGCGAAGAGGTGGCCGCGGCGATCAATGCGCGCTCGGCGGGCCACGCCATCGCAGTCCCGGCCAACATCTCCTCGAAGGACGATCTTCAGCGGCTGATGGACGAGACCCGCAAGGCGTTCGGCAAGATCGACATCCTGGTCTGCAACGCCGCGTCCAACCCGTTCTACGGCTCGCAGCTCGACATCAGCGACGACGCCTTCGGCAAGATCCTCACCAACAACATCGTCGCCAACAACTGGATGATCGGCATGGTGGCGCCGGAGATGAAGGAACGCCGCGACGGGGCGATCATCATCGTCTCGTCGATCGGCGGCCTGCGCGGCTCTACGGTGATCGGCGCCTACTGCATCTCCAAGGCCGCCGACATGCAGCTGGCCCGCAACCTCGCCCAGGAGCTGGGGCCGCATAACATCCGGGTCAATTGCCTCGCGCCCGGCCTGGTGAAGACCGACTTCGCCAAGGCCTTGTGGGACACCCCGGAAGGTGAGGCGCGCGCCTCCTCCGGCACGCCGCTGCGCCGCCTGGGCGAGCCCGACGACCTGGCCGGCGCCGCAGTCTACCTTGCCTCGCGGGCGGGTGCCTGGACGACGGGGCAGACCATCGTGGTGGACGGCGGGAGTACGTGCTGAGGGATCAGGTCTCTGTGGCTTGAATAGACTCGTTTTGGCCTCTGGGAACGAGGGGTCGATCAGTCCTGGCCAGGCCCTGCTTCCCCGAGAACTCGACGCGTTCGTCTTCGCCACCGATGAAGAGGCCAGCCCAATACACGCCGTCCCACTGAGCCCACGCCGGGCCTGTCAGACCGCCCAACTCCCAGCCGGTTGAAATGGGCTTGCAGAAGTCGATCATCCAGAAATTAGATTGACCACCCGATGTGACCCACAGGCGGAAGGAATCCTTCTCGGGGTCAAACGCCACGGCATAGGGACCGTCCGGCCCATCGAAGTGGCGGACGAAGGCCTTCGGCAGATTAGCCTGCACTGAGTACCCTCCGCCCCGTTCAGGCTGCCATTCGCCCATACGTTCTATGGTCAGGTGAGAGCCTGCCGGTCCACGAGTGTCAAGTTCCCCTCGCCCCTGCGGGGAGGGGTTGGGGGTGGGGGTGTGAACCTCCAGGCTCTGAGCCGACACCCCCACTCCCAACCCTCTCCCCGCAAGGAGGAGAGGGCTTTAGAGCCGCAGACCGGGGAGAAGAACACTTACTCCGCGACCATCTCGTTGGAGCCGCCGAAGGCCTCGGGGAAGTCCTTGAATTTCGGCAGGCCGTCCTTCATCGGCAGCACGGTCTCGGCGTAGTTGATGTGCAGCCCCGGCTGGAAATCCAGCGTCGGGATCGTGGCGCTGAACACGTCGACGACGCCCAAGGGCGGATGGTCGGTCATCAGGTGGCCGCCGCATGCGGTGCAGTATTTGCGGTAGCTGACCTCGGTCTGGTGATAGGTGGCGACTTTGTCCTCGCCTTTGGTGATCTTCACGGCCTCCGGCTTCCAGAGGCTGAAGGCGTTGACCGGGCCGCCGGACCACGAGCGGCAGGAGCGGCAATGGCAATAGCCCATGCCCTCGGGCGCGCCGGAAACCTCGATCGTCACCGCGCCGCAGAAGCAGCTTCCTGTATGGGTCATCTCATTACTCCTGACGTTGGTTGTGTCCGGAAATGTACGCCGTACGCGGCGCACTTGAAGAGGTTCATTCAGACATCTGACAGGGGCGATCGAGACAATGCCCAAGCTTGGGGCTCAAGCTTCAAACTTTGACCGTGATCTCCAGCCCGTTGTCGAACGGCAGGGTCATGGTGCTCAGGCCGTTCTTCGGATCCGCCACGAATTCGAAGAAGTGCCGATAGGCGTGGCGGAACTGGTCGGTGTTGTCGGCCACGATCATCGCGCCGCGCCGCAGATGCGGGGCAATCAGTTCTATCGCCGGGCGGGCCATCTCGGTCCAGATGTCCATCAGGACAAAATCCACGGGCCCTTCGATCACCTTCAGGGTCTCGCGCAGGTCGCCCTCGCGCAGGTCGATGAGGTCCGCCAGGCCGGCGTCGGCGAAGGTTGCGCGCGCGGCGGCCGCCTTGGCCGGCTCGTGCTCTGTGCCGATCACCACGCCGCCGCCGTTCTCGCGGACGGCCTCGGCCAGGTAGAGGGTCGACACTCCGAACGAGGTGCCGACCTCGACCACCCGCGTGGCTCTGAGCGCGCGGCACATCAGGTGGCAGAACTCGGCCTTGATCGGCTCCAGCGCCACCAGCTTGTCGGCCATGAAGTGATGCGAGGCTTTGTCGAGCCCGTCCCAGGAGAGCTCGCCTTTTTTGGCGCGCTCAGAGAAGTAGCTGCCGGTCTGCGCCTCCTGAGCCACGCTCCGCGCCTGCAAGGCGTCGATGCGCGCCTGCAGCTTCGGGTCGCTCAGCACGCCTACCATTGCTCGGACTCGTACTGCATGGCGCCGGCGATGTTGCCCTCGGTGTCCTGGAAGAAGGCCAGGTGGCCGACCGTCTCGATGTGGAACGGCGGCATGAGGATCTTGCCGCCGTTGGCCTCGATCGCGGCGACGGCCGCCTCGATGTCCTGGACCGCGAAGGTGATCTCCATGCCGGGCATCCGCTGGCCACCGATCTCGCGGCGGCCCTGCAGGGCGCCCACGTGGCCCTCGCCGGTGGAGCGGGTCTGGTAGAAGCCGGGCGGCCCCCAGGGCGTGAAGGTCCAGCCGAAGACCTGCTCGTAGAAGGCCTTGGCGCGGGGGACGTCGTCGGCGTTGATCGCGAAATGGCGTAGGGGTGCGGGCATGGGAAGGTCTCCTCGGTTGGCAAACCTAGGGTTTCCGAGAGCGACGCGCTCGCGCTAGTCTGACGAATGATGTCGCCAGCGCGCCAAATCGAGGCCGATCCCGACGGCTATCCGGTGCGCGGGATCGCCCAGACCTTCCGCACGGGGCACCGGCTGGACCGCCATACCCATCCCTGGGCGCAGCTGGTCTATGCAGTGAGCGGGGTGATGCAGGTAGAGACGCCGCACGCCGCGTGGCTGGTGCCGCCGACCCGGGCGATCTGGGTGCCGGCCGGCATGCCGCACGAGATCAAGATGCGCGGCACGGTGGCCATGCGGACGCTCTACCTGACGCCGGTCGATCCGGTGGGGCGGTTGGCGCAGTGCCGCGCGCTGGAGGTGGCGCCGCTGCTGCGCGAACTGATCCTGCACATCGTGCGGCTGGGGATGCTGAACGAGGACAATCCCGAGCATGAGCGGTTGGGCGGCCTGCTGATCGACCTCTTGGCGGTGGACGAGACCCCGCCCCTGGAACTGCCGCTGCCGAAGGACCCCCGCGCCCGCGGGCTCGCCGAACGCATTCTCGCGGCGCCCGGCGACGAGGCGACGCTGGCCGACCTCGCCAAGGGCTCCGGCGCGAGCCTGCGCACCCTGCAGCGCCTGTTCCTGGCGGAGACCGGACTGCCGCTGGAACCGTGGCGCTGCCGCGCGCGGATGCAGCAGGGGCTGGTGTCGTTGAGCGCCGGCGCCTCGGTCACCGCCGCGGCGCTGGAGTGCGGCTATCAGAGCGTCTCGGCTTTCATCGCCGCCTTCAAGCGCGCGTTCGGGGTGACGCCCGCCCGTTATCGCGCGGCGGTCTGAGACAGCTGCCGCGCCTTGGCCAGGCGCTCGATGCCAGCGTCGAGGGTTTCGTCGCGCTTGGAGAAGCACAGGCGCACGATCGAGGTGACCGGGTCTTCCTCATAAAACGCGGAGACCGGGATGGCCGCCACGCGCGCCTCATGCACGGCGCGCAGGCAGAAGTCGCGGGCCGGCTCGGTGATGCCGGAGGCCGCCAGGTCGAGGTTCAGGAAGTAGGTGGCCTGGGACGGGAGCACCGCGAAGCCTTCGCGCTTCAGGCCGTCGCTCAGCCGGTCGCGGGAGCGTTCGAGATCGCGCGGCATGCGGCTGAACCAGTCCTCGGCGTTGTCCAGGCCCCAGGCGACGGCGGTCTGCAGGTTCGGCGGCGTGGTGAAGGTCAGGAACTGGTGGGCGCGGGCCAGGGTGTGGGAGAGCGCTGGCGCGGCGCAGAGGAAGCCCACCTTCCAGCCGGTCAGGCCGAACATCTTGCCGGCCGAGCCGATCTTCACGGTCCGCTCGCGCATGCCGGGATAGGCGATCAGCGGGCGGTGCCGGGCGGCGCCGAACACTACCTGCTCCCAGACCTCGTCGCAGATGGCGATCACGTCGTGGGCCCCGCAGAGCTCGGCGAGCAGCGCCAGGTCCTCATCCGGCAGGACCGTGCCGGCCGGGTTGTTCGGGTTGTTCAGCACCACGAGGCGGGTGCGCTCGGAGAAGGCGGCTTCCAGCATCGTCCGGTCGAAGCGCCAATGCGGCGGCTGCAGGCTGATCAGCTTCGGGACCCCGCCGGCCAGCCGGATGATCGGCAGATAGCAGTCGTAGAGCGGCTGGAAGACGATCACCTCGTCGCCCGGCTCGATGAGCCCTAGGAAGGCCGCGGCCAAGGCCTCGGTGGCGCCGGAGGTGATGGTGATCTCGCGGGTCGGATCGAGCTCGAGCCCCTGGGTGCGCGCGTAGTGTCCGGCGACCGCGGTGCGCAACTCCGGCAGGCCGGCCATCGGCGGGTACTGGTTGTAGCCGTTGAGCACGGCGTCGGCGGCCTTGGCGCGGATCGCCTCGGGGCCCGGGTCATCCGGGAAGCCTTGGCCCAGGTTGATCGCGCCCAAGGTGCGGGCCAGGCCCGACATCTCTTCGAAGATCGTGGTCGGCAGGCTTGAGAAGATCGGGTTGGGCATTAGGTCATCGGTAGTGGGCTAACGCCGCCATTCCAAGGGGGCGCGGCCAATCCACGGGGGGTCGGTTCATGGAGATCGTCGAGTTCGAGCCCCGGTATGCCGCGGCCTTCAAGGCGCTGAACGAGGCGTGGATCGGCAAATACTTCGCCTTGGAGCCCAAGGACCGCGAGGTGCTGGACGATCCGCAGGGCAAGATCATCAGCCAAGGCGGGCGGATCTTCATGGTCCTGCATGAGGGCGAGGCCGTCGGCTGCGCGGCCCTGCTGAAGATGGCCGACGGCGGCTACGAGGTGGCCAAGATGACCGTGTCGGAAACCCTGCGGGGGTCCGGCATGGGGCGGTTGCTGATGGAGCGCTGCATCGCCGCCGGCGCCGAGGACGGCGCGACGCGGCTCTATCTGGAGACCAATTCCAGCTTGGCGCCGGCCCTGGCGCTGTATCGCGCCACGGGGTTCCAGGACCTGGGGCCGACCGACACGCCCTACGTCCGCGCCGACGTCTTCATGGAACGCCGCTACTAGCGGGTGGCCAGCACCACGCCGAGCAGCACGGCCACCCAGTGAGTGGCCGCGGCGGCGACCACGTGGCCGTGCCAGATGGCGCGGGAGAACTTCAGGCGCTTGTTCACATAGAAGATCACGCCGGTCGAATAGAGCACGCCGCCGGCCACCAGCAGCAGCAGGGCGAGCCAGGCGACGTGGTCGATCATCGGCTTCAGCGCCACGACCACCAGCCAGCCCAGCGCCAGATAGACCGCCACCCAGACCTTGCGGTCGACGCGGGGCAGGAACAGCTTTCCGAGCGCGCCGACCCCGGCGATCGACCAGACGGCGATGGTCATGCCCCAGGCCCAGCCGCCGGTCAGGTTGTGGATCGTGAACGGCGTGTAGGAGCCGGCGATCATCAGGAAGATGCCGGCGTGGTCGAGCCGGCGCAGCAGCGGACGGTGCCTGGCCTTGGCGAAGTTGTAGGCGGTGGAGAAGGCCAGCATGGCCAGGACCCCCGCCGCATAGATCGAGACCCCGACCACGGCGGTGATCGAGCCCGCGCGAACCGCCAGCACAAGCAGGACGATGCCGCCCACCAGGGCGAGCGTCAGGCCGACGATATGCACCACCAGGTCCGCGCACTTCGCGGCGGAGGTGGGGTAGTGGCGAGGTGGCTTAACGGCGGGCAGGGCTGGCAGGGTCATGGGACGCTCCTTGCTGGCTCTATCGCTCTCACGAGCCCGGCGGCGCGTCCAGCGGCCTCGCCTGTACGGATTGCGAATTCGGCCGGCGGATGCAATTCAGCGAGGGCTGCGCCTTCCAACCCGGGAAATGAAGACATGTTCCGACGCGCCGCCGCGGGCCTCGCCATCGCCCTGGCTCTGACCACCGCTACCGCACAGGCCGCCTCGCCCAAGGCGCCGGCGGGGGACGCCAATCTGTTCGTCTATCGCGCCCACACCGACTTTTCCTGGGCGGCGACGGTGAAGGTGGATGGGGCCAAACTCGCCTCGCTGGGCAACGGCGCCTACACGGCGACCCACCTGGCGCCCGGCGAGCATAGCCTGACCCTGGGCTGGCCGATGATGTCGGGTTTTCGGTCCATCGACACGCCGCTCACCGTCGAGCCGGGCAAGACCTACTATTTCGAGGTTCGCGGTCTCGACCAGCGCTACATGACCGGCCTGATGGTCGGTGCTCGGATCGCGGCTTCGCTGGCGCCGGTGGAGGACACGGCGGGCCCGGGCACGGTGGCCCAATGCTGTGCGTTTCAACCGCCGAAGTAGGGCGGGGAAATCGCCACTAGTCTTCCTTGACGCGCTTCTTGCGGAAGGAGGGGTTCAGCACTTTCTTGCGCATGCGGATCGACTTGGGCGTCACCTCGACCAGCTCGTCTTCCTCGATATAGGCGATGGCCTGCTCGAGGGTCGGCCGGCGCGGCGGGATCAGGCGCACGGCCTCGTCCTTGCCGGCAGACCGGACGTTGGTGAGCTGCTTGGACTTCAGCGGATTGACGTCGAGGTCGTCAGCGCGGCTGTTTTCGCCGATGATCATGCCCTGGTAGGTCTTCTCGCCGCCGCCGACGAACATGGTCCCCCGGTCTTCCAGGTTCCACAGCGCGAACGTCACCGTCTCGCCATCGGAGTTGGAGACCAGCACGCCCTTGCGGCCGGCATCGATGGCGCCTTTGTAGGGCTCGTAGTGGCTGAACACGCGGTTCAGCACGCCGGACCCGCGGGTGTCGGTGAGGAACTCGCCCTGGTACCCGATCAGCGAGCGCGACGGGCTCATCAGGCTGAGGCGGGTCTTGCCGGCGCCGGACGGACCCATGTCTTTCAGCTCGGCTTTGCGGGCCGAGAGCTTTTCGATGACGATGCCGGAGAATTCGTCGTCCACGTCGATCATCACGTCCTCGATCGGCTCCAGCTTTTCACCGGTCTCCGGATCGAACTGGAACACCACACGCGGGCGGCTGATGGAAAGCTCGAAGCCCTCGCGGCGCATGCTCTCGATCAGCACGCCCAGCTGCAGCTCGCCCCGGCCGGCGACCTCATAGGCGTCTCTGTCGGGGGTCTCTGACACCCGGATCGCGACGTTGGACTCAGCTTCCTTCAGCAGGCGCGCGGCGATCACCCGGCTCTGCACCTTGTCGCCTTCGCGCCCGGCCAGCGGGCTGTCGTTGACGCTGACGGTCATGGAGATGGTCGGCGGGTCGATGGGCTGGGCGGGCAGGGCGTCGGTGACGTCCATGGCGCAGAGCGTGTCGGCGACGGTGGCCTTGGAGAGGCCGGCAATGGCGACGATGTCGCCGGCTTCGGCGTCCTCGATCGGCTGGCGCTTCAGGCCGCGGAAGGCCAACACCTTGGTGATGCGGCCGCGTTCGATCTCCTTGCCGTCGAGGCCGAGGGCGTGGATCGCCATGCCAGGCGTCGCCTTGCCGGACTGGATGCGGCCAGTGAGCAGGCGGCCCAGGAAGGGGTCGTTCTCGATCAGCACCGACAGGATCTGGAACGGCTTGTCCTTGTTCACGATGACCGCCGGCTCGGGCACGTGGCGCACGATCAGGTCGAACAACGGGGCCAGGTTGTCGTTGGGCTTGGCCATGTCCAGCGTCGCCCAGCCCTGCTTGCCGGACGCGTAGATGTGCGGGAAATCGAGCTGCTCGTCGGTCGCGCCCATGGCGGCGAAGAGGTCGAAGACGTCGTTCAGGATGCGGTCGGGGTCGGCGTGCGGCCGGTCGACCTTGTTGAGGCAGAGGATGGGGCGAAGACCCATCTTCAGCGCCTTGCCCAGCACGAACTTGGTCTGGGGCATGACGCCTTCTTCAGCGTCCACCAGGATGACGCAGCCATCCACCATGCCCAGGATCCGCTCCACCTCGCCGCCGAAGTCGGCGTGGCCGGGGGTGTCGATGATGTTGATGCGGGTGTCGCCCGCCTCACCGTGCCAGAGCACCGAGGTGCACTTGGCCAGGATAGTGATCCCGCGTTCGCGCTCCTGGTCGTTGGAATCCATGGCGCGCTCGGCGTGAGCCTCGTTGGCGCGGAAGATCCCGGACTGGGCGAGCAGTTGGTCAACCAACGTGGTCTTGCCGTGGTCGACGTGGGCGATGATGGCGATGTTACGGAGCGACATAGGGTTTCGAACGAAATCTCGGGTGGGAGGAATTGGGGTGCGAGGAAGGCGGGCTTGTAGTGGAGCGGGGCCCTGGCCGCTAGCGCGAACTGGTCTTGCGCGGCCCTATAGCACGGCGCGTATGACTAAGTCGTTGTGCGGTGCAAACAAAATGGAGGCTTTTCGGGTCCGCGCAAGGTACGGAAATTCCTCGCATTTCCCTACCCAGGCGTATGATAACGCAGGTTTTTTGCGCAATACGCTTGCGCTGTTGTGCACCGCACATTAGATTGAATTTGTGAGGCGGCCTTGCCGCCTCTGCCCTTCCTGGGCGTTTCCTCCCTATAAACTGCGGCTCCTTCGGGGGCCGCTTTTTTTTGATCCTCGCCCCAGCGCGCAGCGCGATCAGGGGGAGGTGGCTCGGCGCGAAGCGACGAGACGGAGGGGGTTTCCCCACGCAGCGGATAGGGCGGTGGGCTTCAACCCCCTCAGTCAGCGGAGTTTATCCTCGGGTCGGCCTGCGGCCGGGCCCGGGGGCTGACAGCGCCCCCTAAGGGGTGAGCATCTTTCAGCCGCCCTTCAGGACGCTCCAGTCGACCACCGCCAGGGCGCGGGTCAGCTGTTCCAGGTTGGCCTTCAGCCGTTCGAAGCCGGCGGTGGGGGTCAGCGTCGTCTCGTCGAGATAGAGCGCGCGGTTGATCTCGATCTGAAGCGCGTGAGTACGCCTTGCAGGTCTGCCGTAGTGTTCGGTGGTGTAGCCGCCGGCGTAGGGGGTGTTGCGCGCCACCCGGTAGCCCAGAGCCTCCAGCTCGCGTTCGACGCGGGTGGTCAGGACGCCGGCGCAGGCGGCGCCGAAGCGGTCGCCCAGCACCATGTCGCAGGGCCGGTCGCGGCCGCCGGCCCGGGCCGCGGCGGCCGGCATGGAGTGCCAGTCGATCAGGATGGCGAAGCCGTGCGCCCGGTGCGCCTCGGCGATCAGCCGCTCCAGGGCGGCGTGATAGGGCCGGTGCGCGCCCTCGATCCGCCCGCGCGCCTCGGCGAAGGTGAGCTTGCGGGCGTAGATCTCCTGGCCCTCGGCGACCACGCGGGCGATGGAGCCCAGGCCGGCGGCGACGCGGGCGGTGCGCGCCTTGGCGAACTCCGGCAGCTCGTCGGCGAACATGCCGGGGTCCAGCTCGAACGGCTCGCGGTTGAGGTCGATGTAGGCGCGGGCCACGCCGGCGGTGATCATCGCCGCGCCGTGGTTGGGCGCCTGGGCGATCAGGTCATCGACGAAGGCGTCCTCGGAGCGGCGGATCGACACGGCGTCCAGCGCCGCAGCGCGCATCATGTCCTCGGGATAGACCCG
>JBBQTP010000060.1:0-22978 GCA_038213205.1 Caulobacterales bacterium | reverse complement strand
GGGTGCGCGCGACAAGCTGTTCGAACGGTTCAGCCAGGTGGACGGATCTTCAACCCGGGCCAACGGCGGCACGGGGCTGGGGCTGGCGATCTGCCGCCGGCTCGCCCACGCCATGGGCGGGGCGGTCTCGCTGCGCAGCCGGGTGGGCTATGGGTCGACGTTCCGGGTGGAACTGCCGGGACGGCCGGCGGATGCGGCGCTGGAGGGCGACACGCCGGCCGGCGAGGCGGAGGGGCTTGAGGGCCTGCGCGTGCTGGTCGCCGACGACAATGCCGGCAACCGCGAGCTGGCGCGGGCGATCCTGGCGCAGGCCGGCGTCGAGGTGAGCGAAGCCCTCGGCGGGGAGGAGGCCGTGCAGATGGCCGAGGCCCTGCCGGTGGACCTGATCTTGATGGACCTGCGGATGCCCGGCCTCGGCGGCTGCGCGGCGGCCCAGGCGATCCGGCTAGGGGACGGGCCCAACCGCGATATCCCCATACTGGCGTTCTCCGCCGACTACGACATGTCGGAAGGCCGTCGCGGAACCTTGCCGTTGTTCAACGGCCAAGTGCGCAAGCCGGTGAACCCGGCGGAACTGATCGAAGCTGTCCTTGCGGCGGTCAGCGAGGCGCCCGAAGCGGCTCAGGAGGCTCTGCATGTCCGTGCTTGATCCCACCCGCCGCCGGTTCCTGGTGGTCGACGACGACCGGGCGATCGTCGAACTGCTGTCGAGCCGCCTGACCATGGCAGGCTTCGACGCGTTCGCGGCCCGCGACGGGCGCGACGCGTTGCAGAAGATCGAGAGCCTGCGGCCCGACGCCGTGATCCTGGACCTCAGCATGCCGGTGATGGACGGCTTCGAGGTCCTGACGCAACTCGGCAAGGACAAATGCGGCCGCCTGCCGATCCTGGTGCTGAGCGCGCGGCACGGGGCGGCCGATGTGCAGCGGGCGATCGCGCTCGGCGCGCGGGACTATCTGGCCAAGCCGTTCAACGATCGGCAGCTGCAGATGCGGGTGGCCCGGCTGTTCCGGGCGCCGGGCCAGGCGCTGACGCTTGAAGACTCTTTCAGTGAGATCGAGAGCTTACTGAGCTGAGCCTGCCGGTTTCGCGTCCCACGCGAAGTTCGAAAAACATTGGTTGCGGAACATCGGCATGTCGCGTTTATTCGCGCCGCCAGTCACCGAACCTTACGGTTGAGGGGTCAGGTAGGGAGCGGCCGGGGCAACCCGGCCGCTTCCGCTTTCTGGATGGATTAGGCCGGATCAGGCCCAAGTTCAGGTTCAGGCGTTCACGCCGATGCGGGTGGGTTGGATCGCCGGTGCGGTCGCCGCGGCGGCGCGGGCGCGGATCAGCTCGCGGGCGCGGACGCCGGAGAGCACGGCGTCGAGCCCGGCCATCAGCGAAATCAGGAAGCCCAACTCGCCCTCGCGCACGCCCTGACGCCACAGGTAGCAGGTGCAGAAGCGGCCGATGCCGCGGGCCAGGTCGCCGACCAGGCGGCCGGGCTGGCCAGCGTCGGCCAAGTCCTGGGCGCGCAACCAGGTCTGGGTGTTGAGCCGCGCCATCATGTGGCCGACGTCGGGGCCGGCGTGGCGCAGCAGGGCGCTCTCCAGCGCGCCGGCGTGGCGGCCGTCGAGGATCACCCCGGGATCGACGCGCCGCGCCTTCCAGCGCT
This sequence comes from Caulobacterales bacterium, assembly GCA_038213205.1. Taxonomy (GTDB): domain Bacteria; phylum Pseudomonadota; class Alphaproteobacteria; order Caulobacterales; family Caulobacteraceae; genus Phenylobacterium. Next base: position 21,321 of record JBBQTP010000060.1, on the reverse strand, counting down.
TCACTCGGCGGCGGTAGAGCCGCGGCGCCAGCACGTCGCCGAACCCGGCCCCCCAGCCGCGCCGGACCAGCCTGTCGCCCACAAAGTTGTTCACCGGCACATGGAACCAGTCGCCGCCCGGGCGGCCATGGATGGCGGCGCGGACCTCGTAGGCGAGGGCCGGGCTGACGTGTTCGTCGGCCTCGACCTCGAGCACCCATTCGCCCAGGCAGGCGCCGACGCCGGCGGCCTTGCGTTGGCTCTCAAGCGGGAAGATGCCGTCGATGACGCGCGCGCCATACTGACGGGCGATGTCCTGTGAGCGGTCGGTGCAGCGGTCGGCGACCACCACGATCTCGTCGCAAAAGTCGAGGCGGCGCAGGCAGTCCGCCAGACGCGCCTCATCGTTATGAGCACAAACCAGAGCCGATAACTTCACCGGCGACACCCCGTCCTCGAACCCCGCGGCGTTTCCCGCCGTCAATGGTTAAGACGCCGCTGCCAAGCTTCGCCCCCCGTAGGGGTCTGGGCCGAATCGGCGTTTTTCGAATCACTGCGACAGCGCGCCGCAGCGGGGCCGTCGGGCGGCGGCGGCGCGGCTGCTATCCCTCACGCGGCTTTAGGCTCTTCGATCCGCAGCAGAGGAACACGTGTGCGCCAACGGCGGAGCGGACGCTCGATGAGGCGCCACGAGAGCTCGGCGGCGATGAGTGAGGCGGCGACGTACATCAACCCCCGCGGCAGGGCCGGAGCGAGGTCGAGCCTCGGCGCATAGGCCTTGGCGATCAGCGGCGCGAAGTAGTGGTAGACGTAGACCCCGTAGCTGATCCGCCCCAGGTGGCGCAGCGGCGCCCAAGCCAGCCACTCGGTGGCGGGTCGGCCTTGCGGCTGGGAGCCGGTCGCCACGACATAGGCGGCGGCCAGGTTGACGAAACAGGCGAAGACCGCCCGCCTGGGCCACTCGCCGGGACCGAACAGCAGCAGCAGTCCCGCCGCGCCGGCCACGCCGATGAGGAAGGTCCACGGGTTGGTCGCCATCTCCCAGACGCGACCGCCGCCGCGCGCCTGGGCCAGGCTGAGCAAGCTGCCCAGCGCCAGGCCGTCGATGTTCCCGGGCAGCAGGACCTGCGGGAAGTTGCTGGCGCCGAACACGCAGAGCCCAAGCCGATAGGTCGGGCCCAGGACGATCAGCCCGATCACTGTCGGGATCAGCGCGCGCCGAGGCAGAAACAGGACCACCACCGACCACAACAGGTAGAATTGCTCTTCCACCGCCAAGGTCCAAAGGTGGCCGGCGGGGCCGAAATCGCTGCGGATCACGACCAGGAAATTGTAGATGTAGAGGGCGGCCCACCAGCCGTCGCGGCGGATCTCGCCGACGTTCAGCACCGCGGCGATCGCGAGCGCGAGATAGAGCGCCGGGGTCAATCGCAGGAAGCGCCGCCAGTAGAAGAGCGCCGTCGCCGCGCCCTTGCTTAGCGTCGAGTCCCGATAGCCCAACAGGATGGTGGTGATCAGGTAGCCGCTGAGCACGAAGAAGATCTTCACGCCGATGCCGCCGACCCCAAGCGCGGAGGCGAACGTCGCCGGCCCGAAATGCTGGACCAGGACAAGAGCCACGGCGACAGCGCGCAAGCCGTCCAGCTTCGGCATGTAGCCCGCAGGCCCGGACGCACCATCTGACAGCTTGGGCGGGGTCATGGGTTTCCCTCCAGCCGCGGATCTGCGGCAGCGCCCACCCTAAAAGCTGGCGGCAAGGCGGACGCCGACGGTGCGAGGGCGTTGGGGGGTGACCTGGCGGACCTTGCCGAAGGTGAAGGGGTTGCCGTAGGCGAAGGTGTTGTTGGAGCTGTCCGCCGGGTTGGTGACGAAGACCCCGGCGCTCCAGCGCGGGGTGGTGAGCTCGGCGAGGATCTCGGCGTCGACCACCGCGTCGGTGCGGTCCGACAGGGTCGGGTCGAAGGTGAGGCGCGCGGGCCCGACATAGTTGGCCTCTCCGACCAGGCGCAGGCTGAGGTCGCCGCGCAACGGCCGCTCATAGCGGGCCAGCAGGCCGCCGGAGACCTTCGGCGCGCCGGGCAGGCCGGAGCCCAGTCGCCGGGCCAGCGCGGGGTTGTTGCGGAAGAAGTCCGGATTGATGCGGGTGATCTTGGCGTCGGAGTAGAGGCCGTTGGCCTGTATGGTCAGGCCGAAGTCCCACTCGTAGGCGGCTTCCGCTTCCAGCCCCTGGATGTGGGCGTCACCGACGTTGGCGGTGTAGGCGACGCCGGAGCTTCGGTACTGGTCTGACTGCAGGTTGGCCCAGACGTCGTAGAAGCCAGCCGCTCGCAGGGTCAGCCGCCGCTCCAGGAAGCGGGCCTTGGCGCCGACTTCGAGGTTGCGCAGCCGATCCGGTTCGAAGGTGGTCCGCGTCGGATTGATGCCGATGAAGTTGGTGGTGTTGACCCCGCCGGGGCGGAAGCCGTCGGAATAGAGACCGTAGAGCAGGCCGCCGCCAGTGAGCTCGTACTGCACCGACAATTTTGAGGTGACACCGCTGAAGGCGCGGTTCTCGGCGACATCGCGCGCGTGGGTGGGCGGCGCGCCGCTGATCTTGGACTTGACCTTCAGGGCGGTCTGGAAGACCCGCCCGCCCGCCGCGGCCGTCCAGCCGGGCGCGAACCGCCAGGTGGCTTCGCCATAGGCGGCCAGTTCGTTCAGGTGGTCGCGCCGGTCCTCGTCGTAGACACGGACCAGGGCGGCCTTGATGGCCGCGGCGGTGGACAGGGCCGGGCCGACCAGGATGTCGAGCGAGGACGGCGTGCGCTCGGTCGACATCGAGCCGTAGAGGCCGACCAGCCAGCTCAACTGGCCTGCGCCGGACGAGGTGAGGACCAGGTCCTGAACCGCGCGGCGGATGCGGGCGCTTTCTGAATAGATGCCGAGCGCCGCACCGGTCTCGCTGAACGACGTGGCCACCGCCGTGGCGTCGTAGAGGCTCGAATAGGCGTGCTGCACGTAGGAGGTGGACGAGGTGAGGTCGGCCCAGCCGAGCTCGCCGTGCAGGGTCACCGAGCCCTGTGCGAAGTTGTTCTCGGAGGCCTCGCGGACCTGGTTGGTGCGCAGCGTCTTGCTGGCGATCCGCGTGGTGTACTGGGTGTCGCGCGAGCTCAGCCGTTGGGCGGCGGCGGCGAGGTCGAGGGTCCAATTGTCGCCGAGCGCGAAGCGCAGGGCCGCGCGGCCCCCCTGACGGGCGGTGGAGTCGACGTTGGACAGGCGCAGGGCGACGTTGTCGAGGTAGCCGCCCTTATGGTTGTCATAAGCCACCAGGCGCAGGGCCGCGCCGTCCGCGAGCGGGATGTTGACGTACGCGTCGGCCTCATAGCTGGGCGAGCCGCCCTTGGTCGAGGCGCCGATCACCTCGCCGCCAGCCAGGAAACGCTCCGGGTCGGGCTTGTTGGTGACGATGCGGTAGACGCCGGCCAGCGCCCCGGAGCCATAGAGCGCGCCCTGCGGCCCGCGCACGGTCTCGATCTGCTCGACGTCGGTCAGCCGCAGGTCTGGGTCCGGGGCGTTGTAGTTGATCGGGGCGTCGTCGAGGTAGGTGGAGACGGTGGACCGCGCGCGGCCGGTGAAGGCGCCGTCGGAGAGCCCACGCATCAGCAGCTTGTCGCGGCCGGGGCCGAGGTTGGTCATCAGGACGCCGACCAGTTGGCCGGCGGTGTCGCGCGCGTCGCCCGCGCCGGTGGCGCGCAGCTGATCGCCGGAGATGACGCTGACCCCGGCCGGCAGGGTATCGAGCCGCTCGGGCCGCTTGCGCGCGGTGACCAGCAGCTCGGTGACCAGGGGCGGGCCAGGGGCTGTGGGACGGGTCGCTGCCTGGGCGGGGAGAGGCGAGATGCGCACAGTCTTGGCGTCGACGATCCGCCACGCGCAGGGCGCGCCGGCCAGCACCTTGGCGAGCGCGTCGGAGAGTGTGTAGCGGCCGGAAAGCCCCCGGGTCTGGCCGCCGTCGCAGCTCGAGGCGCCGAGCAGGGAGACGTCGGCCTGGACGGCCAGGTCGATCAGGGCTTCGGAATAGGGCTTGGCGGGTATGTCGAAGCGCCGACGCGCTTCAGCGGCCTCAGCCGCGGGCGCGAACGCGGCGAAGCACAGTCCCGTGAGGGACGCGCACAGCAAGGCCGCCGGCCTGGATATGGGCCCTCATCCCCCTCATGGCTTCGCCGCCTCATCGCGACGGAGCAAAACCCCTTGGGGTGAAGGTAGCGCCTTGATCGGCGCGAGCAAGGCGAGGCGGCGAATAACCGCGGCCTGATCGTCGAGCACCAGCACACCGGAGACCCGCGTCTGGGCCAGGGTGGCGTCGTCGATGGTGATCGGTTTGGCGAATTGCTGGTTGAGGTCGGCGACCACCTCGGCGAGTGGGCGGTCGCGATAGATCAGCCGCCCGCCGCGCCAGCTGGCCACCTGGGCGGGATCGACCGCGGAGAGCTGCACGTCGGCGGCGCCCTCGGCATGGTCGAGCCGCTGGCCGGGACGCAGCCGGAATCCGCGGCCCCGTGTGCCAGGGGTGGGGGTTCCGTCGGCCGGGTTCACCTCGACCAGACCGCGCTCGACGCTGACCGTGAGTTCGCCCGCGCGGCGGCGGACGTCGAAGCGGGTGCCGACCACGCGCACGGTGCGGTCGCCGGCGGCGATCAGGAAGGGGCGGGTCTTGTCGGGGGCGACGTCGAACACCGCCTCGCCCTCGGTGAGGGTGACGTGGCGCTCGCGCGGAGCCAGGGCGACGCTGAGCGAGGAGCCGGCGTTGAGTTCAATGGTCGAGCCGTCGGCCAGCTTGACCGTGCGGTGTTCGCCCTTGGCGGTGGCGTAGGTCTTCGGCGCGGATCCGGCGGTCTGCAGGCCGGCGAAGGGCATGACGGCCACGGCGACGGTGGCGGCCGCGGCCAGACCGCCGGCGATCAGCCAGCCGCGGGTGGCGGCGGGCGAGCGGCGATGGGCATTCTTGCCGCCAATGGGCTTGCCGTGAAGAAGACCGTCCTCGAACGCCTTGCCAATGGCCGGCGCGGTGTTCTGGAGTTCCAGGGTGACGGCGAGCACGTCGTCATAGGCTTCGATGTTGGCGGGGTGCGCGCTCAGCCAGCCGTCGAAGGCGACGGCTTCGGCCTCATCCAACCGAGGGGATTGCAGGCGCACAAGCCAATCGGCGGCAGATGCGCGCCTGGCATCCTCACCCCTGGTCCAGACTTCACTCACCAGCTTCACTCATACGTCCCACGCGCCCCGCGAGGGCCGCCCGTTGTAGTCAAAGACGGCGCCGCAGAGCCCAGCCCCCCTGTCGGGCGCGTGCAATTGAGGGTTGATCACGCGCAACCCGCCTTCGGTCCCTGGGCGCCGAGACGGGCGGTAAGCGCCTTCAGGGCCGCGGAGACGTGTTTTTCGACAGCCTTGACCGAGAGGCCCATGACCCTGGCGGTCTCGGCGTGACTTAGGCCGTCCAGCTTGTGCAGGCGAAAGGCGCGGCCGGCCTGCGGCGGCAGCTCGGCGACCGCGGCGACCAGCTGGCGCAGGCGTTGCGCCGACGCGGCGGCCTCGTCGGCGGGGGGCTCGTCGGCGATGGCGATCCCGCCCACCTCGGTGCGTTCGACCTGGCGCCAGGCGGTGTCGCGGGCGGCGGACCGGGTCTCGCCGCGGGCGCGGTCGAGCATCAGGTTGAGGGCCATCTTGTAGAGCAGGGCGAGCGGATTGGAGACGTCTGTGTTGGGGCCACGCGAGACCACCTTCAGGTAGAGCTCCTGGGCGAGGTCCTCGGCGGCGGCCAGCGAGCCGGCGCGCGCGGCCAGGAACCGCACGAGGTTCGCGCGCCGCTCCAGGTAGAGCGCGAGCAGGGGATCGTCGTCGTTCTGCGCCACGGCGAAACGGTGTGCCGCATTTCGCGTGAGCGGGGAAGTTCCCCCCCATGATCGCGAAGCGAAAGTCAGGCGATCAGCTTGGCATCCTTCAGGAAGCCCACCAGGGCCGCGTTGAAGGCGTCCGGCTGGTCGATGTTGGCGCTGTGGCCGGCGCCCTCGATCACCGCCTTCCTCGCGCCGGGGATCTTGGCGGCCATGTAGTCGGAGGCGGCGAGGAAGGGCGTGTCGTTGGCGCCGACGATCACCACCGAGGGGACAGCGACGTTGGGCAGGCTCTTGATCACCCGGGCGTTCTTCTGAGTGAGCATTCCGCGCGCGGCGCGGGCCAGGCCGGTGGCGTCGCGGTGGCGGGCGAGGCGGACTTCCGCGCTGGCCTTGGAGGTGTCGGGCAGGCCCTGGCTCTCGAAGCGTTCAGCGCGCGCGATCGCGGTGGCGTTCCAGCCGTCGCGGGCCTGGTCGTTCTTGTAGCCCGGGCCGGTGTCGATGATCAGCAGCGCCCGGGTGCGGTCCGGATAGGTGGCGTGGAAGGCCAGGCTCATATAGCCGCCGAGCGAGAGGCCGCCGATCACCGCGTCCTTGGCCCCGACCGCGTCCAGCAGGGCGGCCATGTCCTCGACGGTGGCGGCCTCGGAATAGGCGGCCTGGTCGTCGGGGTAATCCGACTGGCCGTGGCCGCGCATGTCCCAGGTGATGACCGTGAAGTGGTCTTTCAGCGGCTCGATCTGGCCGGCCCACATCTGAGCGGTGGCGGAATAGCCGTGGGTGAGGATCAGCGCCGGGCCGGAGCCGGCGACCTCGTAGTGGATGGCGACGCCGTCACGATCGAGCTTGGGCATTTGAAGCCTCCCTGGCCTGGGCGGCTCTTGTCGGCCGCTTGGGGCCTCTTAGCACGTCATGGGGGCAGGTCAGCGCCCCTCCCGCGCCCGCAGGTGCAGGTAGGCCGGGTCGAAGTCGCCGGCTTCCTGCAGGCGGGGCCAGTCCTCGATGAGCAGGCGGCGGCCTTTCGACGTGATCAGGCCGTTGCGGCGCAGGTCCTGCAGCACGCGGTTCACGTGGACGGTGGAGAGGCCGAGCGCATCGCCGAGCTCGGCCTGGGTGACCGGCAGGTCGAAGACCCGGTCGGGGATCAGATCCAGGCTGCGCAGGCGGGTGTAGACCTCGCAGATCAGGTGGGCGATCCGCTGGTGGGCGGTGCGGCGCCCGATCCCGGCCAGCCACTCGCGGAAAATCGCCGCGTCGATCAGGGTGTCACGCCAGAAGGCCACGGCGATGCCGGGAAACCGATCGATGAGGTCGCGCAGGGCGGCATGCGGAATGTAGGCGCAGCGCCCGGCGGAGAGGGAGCCGACGCTATGGTCCATGACCGAGAGCTGCAGGCACTGCAGGTCGGTGATTTCGCCGGGCAGGTGGAAGGAGAATATCTGCCGCTGGCCCTGGCCCAGCAGCTTGTAGCGGCAGATGAAGCCCTCGAGGATCAGGCAGCATTCCTGCGGCGCGTCGCCCTCGTGCACCAGGTCGGTGTGTTCGGCGAAGTCCTTCAAACGCATGGGCAAGGCGGCGAGGGCCGCCTTCTCCGGTTCACTCAGAACCGCGATGTTTTCCATCTTGCGGATCAAGCGGCCGTGTTGTGACGCAAAACTGCCGTCCATTGCGCTCCGTCGCGGCGGAGCGTGGCCAGCCCCGCTAGGACTCGGCGTTCGCGGCGATTCATCTATCAATTAGCGGAACTCAGCGCATTCACGCCTAACATGGGTTAGTCTGGGTCCCTGGAGGCAGAGGAACCCCGATGCCGACCCCCTTTATCCGCAAACTGAAGAACGGCGTCGACCTCAGCGAGGCCGACCAGGACGCCCTGCGCAATGCGGTGTCTCGCCGCCGAACCTTTGAAGCGCACCAGGACATCATCGCCGAAGGCGAGCGGCCTAGTGACGTGCATGTCGTGCTGGAGGGGTTCGCCTGCCGCTACAAGCTCCTGCCGGACGGGACACGACAGATCATGGCCTGGCTGCTGCCGGGCGACGCCTGCGATCTGAATGTCTTTGGCCTCGGTCCCATGGACCACGGCATCGCCACGCTTAGCGCCTCGACCATCGCCCTCATCCCCAATGCGGCCCTTGAGCGGCTGAGCAAGGATAGCGTGGCGATTACGCGGGCGCTCTGGTGGGCGACCCTGGTCGACGAGGCAATCCTGCGCGAGTGGCTGGTGGCCATGGGGCGTCGGCCCGCGGACCAGCGGATCGCCCACCTGTTCTGCGAACTGGTGGCGCGCCTGACGGCCGTCGGGTTGGCGGAGGGCGGGACGGTGGAATTGCCGATCACTCAGGTCGAACTGGCCGACACCGTGGGCCTGACCAGCGTGCATGTGAACCGTATCATCCAGCAGCTCCGCGACCAGGGGATGATTGTCTGGCGCGAGGGAATGCTCGACATCCTGCGGCCTCAGGCCTTGCAGGATTTCGCGGATTTCGACCCGGCTTACCTGCACCTGACGCCGCCGCCTTCGACACATGATCGCGCCACGTCGGCGGCCGGCGAAAAAACGCCTGCATAGTCGGCTATCCAACAGCCGGACCTCCCCCCCAAGCTATTGTAATCTTAAGCATCTTAAGAATTCGATGCACCCTTAACCCATGTTAAGGCGCGACCTTAAGGCCAAGCTCATGGTCGTCGGCACGATCGGGAGGTGGGGCGTTGCTGCGGACATTCTCTCTGTTCACGACGGACCGTCGTTACTCCGTGCCGACCTTGCAGTTCCTGCTCGCTCAGGACGAGGCCCGCGCGCAGGATTTGGCGCGCCGCCAGCTGCTGGCGTCGGAGGATCACCTGGCCGTCGAGGTACACGAAAACGGCCAGCCGCTGTTTCGTGAGGCGCGCGCCGTGGGGTCGCTCTCGGCGGGGCTGTCAGGATCGGCCTAGGCCGCCGCTGGCCGCCGAGTGGGTGGCCGAGACCTCCATGGTGAACAGGGTCAGGCCGCGCGCGTCGGTGACGGTGAGCGACAGGCCGCCGTCCGCCCAGAAGGCGTCGGGGTGTTCACGCAGCATCTCGCCCAGCACCCGGGCGCCCTCGCGGCGCGCGTCGGCCAGGCTTGGAAGCTCGGCGCCCTCGTCATCGTCGATACGCACGCCGTCTTCGGTATGGAAGTAGAACCTTGGCATGAGGCTCCAACCGGCTGACCGGCCAGGAAGTTTCAGCCGATGCGGTGGAATTACGCTTTAGCTGGCGAGGCTGATCCGGCCTGGGGTTGGCGGGGCCGGCTCGGCGGCGCGCTTGATGGCCTCCAGCAGGCCGGAGACCAGGATCGGCTTGGAGATGAAATCGTTGAAGCCCAGCGCACGGTATTCGTCAGGACGGCGGCTGATCACGTCGGCGGTCAGCGCGATCACCGGGGTGTGACGCTCGGGGCCGGGCAGGGCGCGCAGGCGCTCGACCACCTCGATGCCGGTCATGCCGGGCATGTGGATGTCCATCAGCACGACGTCGAAGGTCTGGTCACGCAGGCGGGCCAGGGCGTCGGCGCCGCAGGCGGCCTTGACCGAAGAGTGGCCGAACGCGCCCAGGATTTCCTCGACGACGCGCAGGTTCAGCGGGTCATCGTCCACATGCAGGACGACCAGGGAACGGCCGATGGTCGGATAGGACTGCGACACGCCGCGGTCTCCGCATTGAGACGCCATTGTGGCGCGGGAAGGCTAAGCTAACCCTGACAGACGCAACTAACGCGAGGTTAAGATTATCCGGGTTTCCGAATGGATCCGGCTGATTCGGCTGTGCAATTCCCCGTGAGGGGAAAACTACTGGGTGCGCAGGGCCTCGCCGGTGATCGCGTAGGCCCCGTCGAGCCAGCCCACGATCTCGCGTGCGGCCGGGTGGTCGAAGAGCGCGTAGAGGTCTCGCAGCCGCCCGCGGCGGCCCTCCGAGAGGCTGTCGAGGCCACCGTCCTGGAAGGTCAGCAGGTCGTCCACGATGTGGCGGGCCAGTTCGGCGCCGCAGACGCTGAGCGCCGCCTCGCGGAAGGCGGCGCCGTAGGCGTAGGCGGTCCCTTGTTGGTAGCTGGCGGCCAGGGACTGCATGGGGATGCGGCTCAGAGTTGGCTGCGAGGCGGGGTTCACCGCGTGGCCGGCGATGTGGCCGGCGATGTGGCCGGGGCGGCCGGTGAAGGCGCGCAGGTGCAGGTGGCGGCTCATCCGCGGGCCGTCGTTGACTGGGTAGTTGTCCCAGATGAACGGCTTGCGGCCGATCTCCTCTGTGACCCGGTCGAGGTGGGCGGTGGAGAGCTCGCGGGCGCAGACCTCCTCGCCGGTCCACATCATCTCGATGGTTGGGTCCAGCGCGGCGCCCAGGTCTCGCAGGTAGCCGGGCGGGCGTTGGCCGAAGACCCGGTCGAGGATGGGATCATCGGTGTAGTAGCTGGGGCAGACGATTATCTTCGAGGCGCGGGTGCGCTCGGCGGCGAAGTCGACGATCTCGGCCTGGCGGCGGGCGAGGTCCGGCAGGGAGCCGCGCATGTCGTCGAACAGGATCGCCAGCCACTCGCAACCCATGGCGCCGAGGGCGGCCAGCTTGTGGGTGAGCGCGGTCCTGGCCTCGGGCGTGAAGTCGAAGTGCAGCTCGAAGGGCGACAGGCCGATGCCGAAGGTCACGCCCTCCGCGCGGCAGGCGGCGGCGAAGTCGGTGATGGCGGTGGTCTGCTCGGGCGGGTGCGGGTCGCGCCAGGCGCGGCGCAGGTGCGGGTCGGCCTTGGGGGCGTAGAGGTAGAAGTTGTAGCCGTGCGGCTTCAATGCCCGCATCAGTTCGGTGCGTTCGGCCCACGTATAGGGACGGCCGAAGAAGCCTTCGATGGCGCCTAGATCCACGGGATTCTCCTCAGCCCGCGTCGCGCATAGCCGACGCGGGCTGCTCGCGGAAGTCGAGTAGCCGTTGGCGCGAGGTTGGAGCTAATGGCCGAGCGGTGAACCGTCGGCGTTGAAGAAGCTCTGGCCGACCTGGCGGCCGAGCGCGTCGAAGCTGTCGAGCTCGTAGCTCTGCACCTGGCCTTGAAAGTCGAGCTTGAAGGTCGCGGTCCAGGACGTGTTGTCGTCGTAGAGCACGGTGCGCTGCAGGACGTGGCCGGCCGCGTCGTCCTGGTCAACGTAGCGCTGGTAGAGCTGGGTGTTGCCTACATCGAAGGTGAAGATCGTCCTGGTCCCGTCATCCAGCGTCGAGGCGTAGGTGGTGACGTTCCCCGCCGGGTCGCGTGTGGCGAAAAGCGTGTCCCAGGTCTGGCTGTGATCGCTGTCGAACCACTCGATCTTCTGCGAGCCGTCGGCGGCGATGACCTTCAGCACCTCGGGGCGGAAGTCGTCGGCGAGATTCACGACGCTGAAGTCGCCGCTGTTCAGGATCGCAGCCTGCGTGGCGGGGGCGGGGCCGCCGCTGTCCTGGTCCCAGATGAGGGTGTGGTCGCGGGCGTCGAAGGTGAGGGTGGAGGTGGCGCCGTGGGCGACCGATCCGTCGGCGTTGCGCAGCGAGACCTGGTCGTGGGCGGGGTCGAAGCTGCCGATCGGCGTGCCGCCGTTCGTGCTGATGACATCGACCTGGCCCGCGCCTTGGGCGGTGAGCACATGGCCGTCTTCGCCGAGGACCTCACGCACCTCGACGCCGTTCTGATGCGTGGTGAGCACGATGTCGCCGTTGGGGCCGGTGACGGTCTCCGGCAGGGAGGGCAGCTCAGTCGTCGCGTAGACGCCGTTCAGCGCGCCGAGCGCGATGTGCGGGACGGGTGCGCCGTTCACACCGAAGGTCTCATATGTCACGGCGAAGCGGCCGCCTTCCAACTGATAGATGTGGGGCGCGATGGGCGTGCCCAGCGGAATTTTGAAGATGCCGGACTGGGTGAGGCCGATGACGATGTTGTCGATGCCAAGCCCAGACGACGGATCGACCAGGTGGGTGTTGACGATCGCGCCTGATGCATCGACGCCGACGCCCAGCAGGCTGTCGCGGACGAACCCCTGGGGATCGCCAAGGTTGACGTTGAACACCACCTCGAAGCCGCCGGTGCTGAGGGGCGTGGCGGCGAAGGTCTGGGTGTCGATGCTGACGGCGTTGAAGAAGGAGCCGTTAAGGCCGTGGCCCTGGGCCAGCACCTGAGCGCCGCCGATCGCCTGGCCGGCGGGGTCGAAGAGCTGGTAGCTGATGGTTCCGTTGGCGCCGTCGCTGGCGCCGGAAATTGTGGCTCGATCCCCGTTGGCCAGGGTAACCGTCAGTGTACTCGGCATAGACGCTTACTCACTGGACCAGTCCCTGGACAGGAAACTGCCACCCAGACGCACGCTTGGCAACTGGGTTGGATAAATTTGTTTAGTAAATCAACAAGATAGAACCGATGGAGGTTATGGTTTGAAGGTCGCCAGGACCACCATCAGTTCCGGCTCGTCGACCAGGCGGGCGGCCTCGGTGAGCGAGACCCAGGCCTTTTCGCGCTGACCGGCCTCGGGGTAGGCGTCGGCCTCGGCATCGACGGCCAGGCCGAACACCGCGACGCGGACGTGCTGCAGGCGGCCGTTCTTCAGGCGCTTGTCGTAGGCGTAGGAGCCGACGGGCCGCTTGCTGATCTTGCCGGTGATCCCGGCCTCCTCGAAGGCCTCCTGGGCGGCGGACTTTGCCGAGGTCTTACCCTTGATCGGCCAGCCCTTGGGGATCACCCAGCGCCGGGTCTCGCGGCTGGTGATCAGCAGCACCTCAAGCTGGCCCGCCGCGCTGCGCCGCCAGGGCAGGGCGGCGAACTGCGAGCGCGGTTCGCGGTCCGGCTCGCGGCTGGAGGGCTTGTCGGGCGCGCGCTTCCTCATCCTATCCACATAGACCCGGGCGGCGGTGCATCAACGGATTCCTTCGAGGCGGTCGAAAAAGACGCAGAAGGCGATATGGCGCAGGGCTCCGCAATGGTGGACGCGCGCGGCGAGCAGGGACCTGAGAATGCTCCGGGTTCGGAGCATTGCAATAGCCGTTGAGGCGGCGGCGCGCCGAAGCCGGCGGCGGGGTTGCTAGCCGGGCCGGGCGCCTGCAAAGCTCGCTTCCGTTCAAGGGCAGGGGGCGGGCATGGCGGGCGTGGTGGCGATCGGCGAGTGCATGGGGGAGCTCAGCCTTGCCGGGCCGGGGACGGCTCAGGTGGGCTATGCCGGCGACACCTACAACACCGCGGTCTACCTGGCGCGCCTGGGTCTCAAGGTCAGCTACGCCTCGGCGATAGGCCAGGGCGACCCGTTCAGCGCGGGAATCCTGGGGGCGCTGGCCGAGGAGGGGATCGGGGCGGAGCTGGTGGTGCAGGCGGCCGGGCGGCTGCCGGGGCTCTATGCGATCCAGCGCGACGCGAAGGGCGAGCGCAGCTTCTTCTTCTGGCGCAGCCAGTCGCCGGCGCGGGACTATTTCAGCCTGATGGATTTAGGCGTGCTCGGCGCGGCGCTGAACGCGGCGGACCTGATCATGGTCTCGGCGATCAGCCTGGCGGTGATCGGCGAGGCCGGCCGCGCCACATTGCTGGCTCTATTGGCCGACGCCAAGGCGGCCGGCGCGGCCGTGGCTTTCGACACCAACTATCGGGTGAGCCTGTGGCCGGGGCCGCAGGTGGGGCGCGCGGCGATCGAGGCGGCGCTGCCGTATGCTCGCTACCTGTCGCTGAGCGAAGCCGATGTGGCGACCTTTGAGGGCGGCGATGCGGCGCAGATGGCGCGGACCTGGGCGGGGCGCGGGGTCGAGGTCGTGCTGCGCCACGACGACCATCGGATCGAGGTGCTGAGCGCGGCGGGGACCGAGGTCTTCGAACCGGGGCCGCCGATCACGGCGGTCGACACGACCGGCGCCGGCGACAGCTTCAACGCGGGCTATCTGGCGGCGCGGCTGGCAGGGCGGGCGGTGGCTGAGGCGGTGTCAGCGGGGCGGACGCTGGCCTCGGCGGTGGTGGGCTATCCCGGCGCGATCATCCCCCGCTCAGCCATGTCCGATGTGGACCGTCGCTCGTTCTGAACGGCAGCCGTATTCGGTAAATATCCATAATTGCAGATTAACTATAAATAATCCCAATTCGCCGCGGAAACAAATCCTCGATGGAGAATTATGCAACTCGGAGGGGTAAAAATGGAAAGCCTACGAGTCATATTTCTTGAAGATGATCGGATCTGCGCTTCCGTAAACTGCACGGCGTTGCGCGATAATGGTTTCGACGTCATTGAAACCCATACGGCGGTCGAAGCCTATTCTGTAATCGATCAGGGTGAGCCGCTCGCGGCCCTGGTTACGGACATCAATCTCGGGCCCGGCGATGACGGCTTCGCCGCGGCGCGGTATGCCCGGGCCGCCTATCCGGACCTTCCGGTGATCTACATTTCCGCCTTGAATATCCTTCGCTTCGACACGGGGCGCTTAGGAGGCTCGGCCTTTATCGCCAAGCCGTTTCGCCCTGAGGCCATCATCCGCGCGCTAACGCGTGCGAGTCGCCTTGCTGTTTCTTAGGCGCCTGCACTGGAGCCTGATGCTGGGCCTCGGCCTCGTCAGCTACGTGGCTGTCGCCGCAGTGGTGCTGGCGGCGCTCTAGACATCCTGCCGGTAGATGATGAACCCCGACTTCTGGGCGACATGATCGTAGAGCCGCTGTGCGGTGGCGTTGGTCTCATGGGTGGACCAGTAGACGCGAGTGGACCCGGCGGCGCGGGCGGCCGCGTAGACCGCCTCGATCAGAGCCTTGCCGACCCCTGCGCCCCGGGCCTCGACGGTCGTGAAGAGGTCGTTCAGGTAGCAGGTGGGCATGATCATGATCGTCGTGCGGTGGAAGAGGTAGTGGACGAGGCCGATGAGCGCCCCGTCGCGCTCAGCGACCAGGGCGTGGACCGGCTCGGCGTCGTCGAAGAACCGGCCCCAGGTGACCTCGGTGATCGCCGGGTCCAGCGCCGTCGGCCCCGAGCGCCCGTAGAAGGTGTTGTAGCCGTCCCAGAGCGGCAGCCAGGCGTCGTAGTCGGCCTGGGCGATCGGACGGACGACGACCTCGCCGGCCATCCTAGAGGGTCACCTTGCCGCCGGCCTTGATGTAGCCGTCGACCACGTCGCCCAGCACGGTGAGCGGCACGGCGCCGGTCTTGACCAGCAGATCGTTGAAGATCCGCAGGTCGTACTTGCCGCCGAGGCCCGCCTTGGCCTTGTCGCGCAGTCGATTGATCTCGGTGTGGCCGACCTTGTACCCGCAGGCTTGGCCCGGAGTGCCGGCGTAGCGGTCGATCTCGCTGGTCATGGCCTCGCGGGTACGGCCGGAATTGTCGATCGCCCACTGGATGGCCTGTTCGCGGGTCCAGCGCTTGGCGTGCAGACCGGTATCGACCACCAGGCGCACGGCGCGGAACTTCTGGGCGGCCAGGTAGCCGAGGCGCCCCGCCCAGTCGTCGTCGTACATGCCGATCTCGTCGCCCAACTGCTCGGCATAGAGGGCGTAGCCTTCGACATAGGCGTTGAAGCCGGACAGCAGGATGCGGATCAGCGGCAGCTTGCCGGTCTCGGTGAGGTAGGCGCCCTGCCAGGCGTGGCCCGGAATGGTCTCGTGATAGGTCAGGCTGGGAAGCGAGAACTTCGGCCAGTTCTCGGTGGATTTCAGGTTGATGTAGTAGGTCGACGGCCGCGAGCCATCCAGCGAGCCGGAGTTCATATAGCCCTGGCCGGCGCCGTCCTGGATATCGACGGGCACGCGCTTGACGTTGACCGGCGCCTTGAGCTGCAGGGTGAAGGCTTTGGAGAGTTTCGGCCGCACGCCGGCGATCAGGCCGTTCAGGTAGGCGATCAGCTGCTCGCGGCCGGCGTCGGTGTTGGCGAACAGGTATTTGGGATCCTTGCCCAGCGCGGTCATCCGCTCACCGACGCTGCCCTGGGTCAGGCCCTGGGCGCGCAGCAGGCCGTCCATGCGCGCCTCGATGGCCCGGTTCTGCTCCAGGCCCATCTGATGGACCTGTTCGGGGCTCAGCGTGGTCGAAGTGCTCTCGCGCAGCAGCCAGCGATAGTAGGCCTCGCCCTTCGGCAGGCGCCAGACGCCGGCGTCGTGGCCGGCCTTGGCGTGCAGGCCCTTCAGTGTCGAAAGTTGCGCGGCGAGCGCCGGATAGACCTCCTTCTCGACGATGGCCTGGCAGCGGCGCTGCCAGTCTCCCTCCAGGTGGGCTTCCTTGACCTTGCGGCCGAGCGCGGTGGCCAGGCGGGCGTTGGCGGCGGGGATGGCGAGCAGGCCTTCCTGCTGGCCGATGGCGTTGGCGAGGATGAAGTCCGGGGCGATGACGCCCAGGCCCGCGTCCTTTTTCACGCGCTCGGTTTCCTGGTCGAGGCAGCGAGCCATGTCGTGGACCCGGGCGAGATAGGCCTCGGCGTCGGCGCGGGTCTCGACCTTGTGCTGGCTGTCGAGGAATTCCGGCCCGCCGGAATAGATGCCCGACTGCTGGGAGACCACGTAGGGGCCGGCGGCCTCGCTCATCGCCGAGCTGAGCGTGTTCTCGCCATAGTCGAAGGGGGCGGCGTCGCGGCCGAGTTCGAAGGCGTATTTGACGACGGCCTTGTTGAGCCGCCCGGTCGACGAGAGCGTCGCGTCGGGGAAGGTCTGGAGCTTCGCGAGGCCCGCCCGGCACCAGGCGCGGTCGTCGGCGATGTGGGTCATCGAGGCGTCGGAGAACTTCGACTTCAGGGCGGCGCGCGCGCCGGTGTCGAGGCCGAGGCCCGTGGCGACCTCCGGAGAGGTTCGCAGGATGTGCTCGCTGACCCGGTCGAAGTAGCGGTTCAGGGCGGCGTCGCCGGGGGCCATGGCCGCAGAGCCGGCGGTCGGCTTCACCGCGGCTGCGGTGAGGGCGGTGGCGCCGGCGGCGGCCAACAGTTGACGGCGATCGAGGCTCATGAAGGTTCCCTATGTGACGGCGCGACGCGACCCTAGGGCGCGCGCTGCCTTGGGGGCAAGGCGCGGCCGATTAACAAACAGAAAGCTGCGTCGACCGGCGCGGCGGCAGTCCTAGGTGGCGTCTGGACCGGCCGGTGGCGGGGTTTGCATGTCGCCGTCCTTTGCAGTGATCCAGGTGACCAGGTCCCAGGCATTCCGGATGGCGATCAGCAGCATGAAGATCACACTGGCGGCGATCCCGCGGGTGGCCCAGACCGGCGAGACCCAGATCATCGCCACCGAACCCACCATGGTCAGGCAACAGACGAAGGGCCAGACGCCGTAGCCCCAGATGTCGGACCAGTGGGCCGCCTGGACCGACTGGGTGAGGAACATGACCAGCGCGCGGCCGGTGAAGCCCAGGCAGGTGAGCGCGCAGGCCCCGAAGATCACGCCTGCCGCTGGTAGGGGAATATGCGGGGCGGTGGCGATGGCGCTGAGCAGCAGCACCATGGCCAGGTGCGCGACCGTGGGGGTCATGTAGACGCTGGCGCCGCGCAGCTTCATCCCCCCGCCTCGGATCAGGGTCACCACGATGAAGAACAGGCCGATCATCCCCCCGGCCGCGCCGCCCACCAGCAGGTAGAAACTGTCCCAGCCTTCGAACATTTGGCCCCTCGATTTCAGCCGACATTAGCCGGGTTCGAGGCGGGCGCCAGGGTTAGCCGATCTTCATCATGTCGCCGCACGGGAGCTTAAGCGTAACCGCGTTATGGGTCGCGCCTGAGAAACGGGAAAGGGTCTAGAAGACCATGGCGGATCTGCACCTCGCCCACACGTCCTCGCCGCCGGCGATCCACACGAACGTCCGGCCCCCGGAGCCGAAAAAAGTTCTGCCCAATCCGCCGCAGACCCCGAAGGCTGACAATAGCCACGGACCGGCCGTGGTGTTGGGCGGCGCCTTCGCCAAGCCGCCGGTGAAGCCGGCCGGAGGGACTGAGGTCAAGCAGGACAAGCCCAATCCGCTCACGCCGCCCAAACCCGTCGTGCAGAAGACCAGCTCGGGCAAGACCGACGGCCCCGGCCAGCACTTTAACCACGTGATCTGACGGCGACGGCCTGGTTGCGCCATGGCGCGGCCGCCGACGGTCAACGCCGATCAGCAAAAAGGGCGGCTCCTCGCGGAGCCGCCCTTCGGCATTTCGGGACCGTCGCCTGGCCTAGTACTTCACGCGCAACTCCACCCCGTAGGTACGGGGTGGGTTGAAGTTGGCGTAGTCGCCGATCGTGCCGCGGTTGGCGGCCGAGATGCGGTAGATGTGCGATTCGTCGAGCAGGTTACGGATCCACAGCGACAGGTTCGCCGTGGCCGCGCCGCCCATGCTGATGTCGGCGAGGGCTACGCTGCCGTTGACGATGAAGCTGGAATCCGTCTTCACCGCGACGTTCTGAACCAGCTTGCCGGTCGGCGACACGTCGGCGAACTCGGTCTGGAAGGCGTACTGCGCGTCAGCGTAGTTGGCGTCGAGATGGCTCCGCAGGGTCAGCTTGCCCACCGGCATCTGATAGTCGACGTAGGCCGACGCCGCGTTCGGCGGAGTGTAGACCACGTTCACAGGGAAGGGCGTGCCGACCGGGACGTCGGCGTTGCCGGCGAAGGGGAACGGCGCAGCGGGAATCTTCACGTCGGTGTAGGCGTAGGACAAGCCCACCGTCATGCCCTCCATGAGCTTGGCGGTGACGTCGGCTTCGAAGCCCCGGATCTTCGACGTGCCCGGCGCGTTGCGTGTTTCCTCAGTGTGAGCGCCCTGGGTGGGGCTCCCCGGCGTGGTGTCGACGTTGTCGAAGTCGATCTGGCTCTTGCTGCGGTCCATGGCGTAGGCGGCCAGGTTCACGCGCAGACGCCTGTCCAGCAGGTCCATCTTGGCGCCCACTTCGTAGGCCTTCACCTCTTCAGCGTCGAAAGCTTGGAAGGTCGATGACCGGTCGTTGGCGCCGCCGGCGCGGTAGCCGGTCGAGTACTTGGCGTAGAGGCTGATGCCCTCAGCCGCGTCGTAGGCCAGGTTGACCAGGGGGTCAAAGCGGCTCTTGTCGTAGCTAAAGGTGAAGTTCGTCGGCTTGGCGTTGACGGTGTAGAGCGTGCCGTCGCGCTTATCCTTGGTGATGCGGCCACCGACGGTAAGGTGCAGCGCTTCCATCGAGGCCGGGGTGTAGGTGCCTTGACCGTAGGCCGCGTAGCTCTCGGCGTCGGCCTGGCTGGCCCGGGTGATGAAGCGCGTGCCACGCTCCCAGCCCGCCGTCGAGCCCGCAGCCTTAGAGGCGCCGACGGATGAGCGGATCGTGAAGGCAGTGCCGTCGCCATTCCACTGGTTGGTGAACGGCGAAGCGGCCGATTCCTTGGCGTGTTCCTTGAAATAGTAGGCGCCTAGGACATAGGTGAAGTTGGCGCCGAAGCCGCCCACCGCCTGGAACTCCTGACTGAACTGGCGCTGATACAGGTCCGACAGGCTGTAGCGGCCAAAGTTGGCGTTCGGCGCGAAGACGTTACGGGCTTCGATGCCCGAGTTGTCCCATTGGTTTGTGCCGACGGCGCGGGCGGCCGTGATCGAGCGCAGCTCCAGATCGGGGGAGACCTTGTACGTCAGGGCGACCGTGGCCCCGCCGGTCTCGTCGACGCTGGGATGCTGCACCGTGCCGATATCCGAGGCCGACTGGCGATCGGTGTGAACCTTCACCAGAGAGGCGAGCGGGTTGATCGTCCCGGCCGGAGCGCCGGCGGGGCCAGCCTGCACTTCGGCCAGGGTGCGCACGCGCTTGCCATAGAAGTTGTAGTTGACCAGCTGGCTGAAGAACGGGGTATTTTCGTCCCTCGCGTAGTCGAACGAGGCCTGGGCGCTGAAGGCGTCCGTCGGCTTGAAGAGACCGGTAATGCGGCCGCCCTTGCGGTCGTACTGGTTCCAGCCGGCCTGGCCGTCCGCCGGGTTCTTGGTGGTCGGATCCTGGTGCTGGATCAGGGCGTCCAACTTTACCGAGAGGTTGGAAAATTGCTGGAAGTCCTGGTGCAGTTCGGCGTTGTAGGCGCCGAAGTTGCCGACGCCGGCGGTGATCCGGCCGCCAAACACGCCAGTCGGGGCCTTGGTGACGATGCTCAGCGCGCCGCCTTCGGTATTGCGGCCGAACAGGGTGCCTTGCGGCCCGCGCAGAACCTCAATGCGCTCAAGATCGAACAGAGCCGCGTTCAGCCCCTGCTGACGGCCAAGGTAGACGCCGTCGATATAGACGCCGACACCCTGGTCACGGGCGGTCTGGTTGGCGTCGAACGGAACGATGCCGCGGATGCCGATGGTCAAGGCCGACTGACGGGCTTCAAAGGTGGCGACGCGCAGCGACGGGACGCTGCCGTCCTGGAGGCTGATCAGGCTCTCGGCGTGGCGGGCCTGCATCTGCTCGCCGCCCATCACCGAAATGGCGATCGGCGTTCTTTGCAGGTTTGTCTCGGTCTTGGTGGCGGTGACGATCACCTCTTCCAGAGTGGACCCGGCATCCGCGGCGGCCGCAGCGGCCAGCGCAGGTTGCGCGATTGCAGTCGCGAGGGCGGCACAGGCGGCCCCCGCAAAGTAGTTTCGCATCGTTATCCCTCAATTCGATGACGTCGGGGATAGACGTTTGGGCGCGACGGCTTAGCGACGAACGGGTGAACTTTATAAGACAGGGTCCGGTGGCATGGCTTTTTCGCTAGGGGCCGATAGCTATTAAGATATCCGTTCGGATACAGTTGAAAGACAGCAAGGCCATGTGACTCGCATTACGCGGCCAAGAAACCGATTTCGCGGAACCTATATGCGCAAGGCCGAATTTGAACTGAGCACGATTTTGGCGGTGCCAGCCCGAGTCCGGGTGGAACTCCTTGTGATGGAGGCGCTATGGGCGGCTGGACCCCTTTCAATGCGCGAGGTTCGCGAGCGGATTCCGGAAGAAGAACGGCCTTCCTATCAAATAATCCGCTTGACGATGCATCGGCTTGCTTCAAACAACGCGATTCGAAAGATCAAACGCGTAAGTAATTCACAAATATTCGAGGCGGCCGAGGCGCGACAGACAGTCTACGGTCGATTGATGCGAAGCTTCGAGGACTTGTTTCCGATTGGAGCAAAGCCGGTCCTTCTCGGTACGGATAGTCCGCCCCGAGCCGTTTTGCCTTTCTGGCTTCGCAAGGTGCGAGCCGCCGCAAGCCGCGCATCCGAACCGCGCTCGGCGAGATGAGCGGGCGTTTCCTCGCCCTGGACTAGAACAGCCCGAGCGCCTTCAGGCTGGCGACGCCGTCGCGGCCGGCGATCAGGTGGTCGTGGACCGCGATGCGCAGGGATCGGCCGGCGTCGACGACCTGGCGCGTCATGTCGATGTCGGCGGCTGAAGGCGTGGGATCGCCCGAGGGGTGGTTGTGCAGGACCCGGCAAGAAGCATATAGCTATCTGTTTTTACAGTGTTTTTTTAGTCTTCCGGATGGGTGCTGGGGGCGGTTACAGGGGGCGGTTAAGGGCGGTTTGCACGAGCGATACCGCCCCCAGTTGGTTCATCAC
>JBBQTP010000059.1:0-23050 GCA_038213205.1 Caulobacterales bacterium | reverse complement strand
GCAGCTGCTGGAAATAGGCCCGGCGCAAATCAAGCGCGACTTTCTGGCTGAGGTATTCGCCGAGGTAGCCGGCCCACATGGTCAGGAACCCGCGGGCCAGGGTCGCGGCGATCACCAAGCCTGCGGTCCACATCAGGGCGGCGCGGGCCGCGTCGGAATTATTCGATCCCAGCGCTAACAAGTGGTGCGCCTGGTCGATGGAGCGGCCGATCAGCCGGGGCAGCATAAGGCTGGCCACCGCCGCCAGCAGGGAGGTCAGGATGGTCAGCGCCACACGCCACGGATAGCGCATGGCCAGCCCGGCGATCCGGGCCAGAACCTGCGGCATGGCCGAGACGTCAAGCAGCGGCGCCGCAGACGACGCCGCGCCCCGCCCGGTAGGGGGCGAATCACTCATCCTGAGTTTCCAATTGCTAAGGCCGGCATTGTGCGGCGCCCGGCGGGACCGAGCCAAGGCCTTTTCCCTCCCCTTCATGGGGAGGGTGGGCCGAGGGAAACGAGGCTCGGGTGGGGATCGGTGGGCCGGCGTGCTGAGTCAGCGCTTGAACGCGGGCTCCCCACCCGTCTGTCGCTTCGCGCCGGCCACCCTCCCCATGAAGGAGGAGGGAAAAGCGCCTCTTACGCCGCCAGCTTAGCCTGGGGCGCCACGGTCACGGCGCGCGCGGGTTTGGGGGGGCGGACCCGCACCTTTTCGCCCTTCAGCCAGATGAACAGCGCTTCCCAATGGATCGCGGCCACCACGCCGATGCTCATCCAGGGATGGGTCAGCCAGGCCTTGACCAGATTGCCGTCGGTCAGCTCGCGCCGTTCGCCGGCGAAGCTGGCGGTCAGCAGCCGGCCTTCGGCGTCATCCACGTCTACCGCCACCATCACCTGCTCCTCGGGGCGCAGGATGCGGAAGGCGTAAGATAGCTCCATGTCCATGAACGGCGAGACGTAGAAGGCCTTGGCGCAGGCCTGGCGGATCAGGGCGGCATTGGGCGCGGGGATCAGATAGCTGTGCCGCTCGCCAAAGGTGTTGTTCACTTCGTAAAGGATCGCGCTCAGCGCCCCGTCGGCGGTGTGACAGAAATAGACCGTCAGCGGATTGAAAGCCCGGCCGAGGATCTCCGGCATGGCCAGCATGCGGATCGGCCCGCCGTGCGCGATCTTGGCGTCGGCCAGCGTCGCCTCGATCTGCGCCTTCAGCGGCCGCCCGGAACCGTCCCCGAACCTGGCTGGGTCGAACCCGAACAGGTTGAAGCGGGCGATGCCCAGGGTCTTCAGCTTCAGGCCAGGCAGCTCGTCCAGGTCGATCAGCAGCATGAAGACCTTGTAGGCCAGCCTGTGCTCGCGCGGCTTCACGCGGCGATGGCTGACCAGGCCCGTATAAAGCCCTGACGCGGTCATCAGGCTGCGGCCTCCACCGCGCTCCGCGGCGCCGCCACATGGATGCGGCCGCTCTCGTCTTCCACCGTCCAGGGGCGGCGGACGCCGCCCAGCTGTTCGGCCACCGCCAGGCCCGCCTGCAGGGCGTCCTCGTGGAAACCGTGGCCGAAGTACGAGCCGCAGAACCAGGTCGAACGCGCGCCCTGCAGGCTCCATATCTCCCGTTGCGCCGCGATCGCGCCGGCGTCGAACAGCGGATGCTCATAGACCTCGGTCTTGATCACGCACTCCGGTGCGATCGGCCGGGTCGGCTTCAGGGTCACGAACAGGTCCGGCGCATCCTTCAGGCTCTGCAGCCGGTTCATCCAGTAGGTGACGCAGCCGTCCTCGGGGTTGGCGCGCCGGCCAACGTGGTTCCAACTGGTCCAGGCGGCCTTGCGCTTGGGCATCAGGCTGGGATCGGTGTGCAGGACCGTCAGGTTCCGGCTGTACTTGAAGGCGCCCAGGATGCGGCGCTCCTCCAGCGTCGGGTCCTCCAGCAGGGCCAGCGCCGTATCGCCATGGGTGGCGATCACCACCTCGTCGAAGCGCTCAACTTGGCCCGAGGCGTCGCGCACCTCGGCCCCGCCGGCGACTCGGCGCACGCCGGTCACTCGGTGGCCGCTGCGGGTCTCGCCCTGGAAGGCCTTGGTCAGCTCGCGGACGTAGGATCGGCTGCCGCCGGCCACGGTGCGCCACAAGCCCCGGCCGAAGATCGACATCATCCCGTGGTTCTGGAAAAACCGGATCAGGGCGGCGGCCGGATAGGCACCGATCGCGGCCAACGGCGTCGACCAGATCGCTGCGGCCTGCGGCAGCAGATGGTCGTCGCGAAACGCCTGACAGTAGCCCTTTTGGGCAAGGTAGTCGTCGAGCGAAGTCAACGGGGCTTCCAGCGCCGCCAGGTCCTTCGGGCCATGCCGGTAGAACCGGCTAACGTCGCGCAGCATCGCCCAGAACCGAGCGGAAAAGATGTTCCGCTTCTGGGCGAACATGCCACCCAACCCGAAGCTGGAGTATTCGAACGCCCCGTCATCCAGGCTGACCGACAGCGCCATGTCGGCCGGAATGCTTTCCACCCCCAGGTGGCTCAGCAGGGCGGTGAAGTTCGGGTAGTTCGGCTCGTTGTAGACAATGAAGCCGGTGTCGACCGGAACCGGGCCCTTCAGGCCGGGCGCCTCGGTGGTGTTGGCATGGCCGCCCAGACGGGTTTCGGCCTCGAACAGCACCACCTCGTGGCGCTGCGAAAGCAGCCAAGCCGCCGCCAGTCCGCCAATGCCGCCGCCCACGACCGCGATCCGCAGTCGCCGCTCGTCCGAGTCGAACACGCCTTACCTCTTGGCCAACCGAGAGCGCGTCAGCACGCGGCGCGCACCTAGGGTCTACGGGAGGCTTCCCCAAGCGGATGCATCCGAGCCAAGCTATGACCTCGTATCTCCTCAGTGGGAAGTGGAACGCCGATGATATTTGGGCCCGCGCTGGCGGTGCTGTTCGCCATGGCGGCCGTGATGGTCGCTGCCTGGGCGTTTGGTCTGTGGCGGCGCAACGGCGGCTGGACCGACGTCTTCTGGACCTGGGGCTCGGGCGTGACCCTTGCTACGGCGGCTCTGGCCCGACCCCTCGACGGCTTGCCGCCGCAGACCCGGCAACTCCTGGTCGCCGCCATGGTGCTGGTCTGGACCCTGCGCCTGGGGCTCTTCCTGACTCCCCGCGTCGCCAGCCATCCGGAGGATCCGCGCTACGCCGCCTTCCGCACCCAATGGGGCCCCCGCTACGCTCTGAACATGCTGTTCGTCACCCTGCCGCAGGCGTCGGCCAGCGCCCTGCTGGCGCTTTCTGTGATCCTGGCGGCCCGGGCGCCGGGGCCACTCAGCTGGCGCGACGCGCTCGGCGTGGCGATCTTCCTGGCGGCCATCGTCGGCGAGGCGATCTCCGACGGCCAGATGAACGCCTTCCGCGCCACCGGCCAGAAGGGCGCGATCATGGACAAGGGCCTGTGGGCCTGGTCGCGGCACCCGAACTATTTCTTCCAGTGGCTGGGCTGGGTCGCCTATCCGGTGATCGCCGTCCAGCCGGCCTGGCCGCTGAGCTGGCTGAGTCTGGCCGCGCCCGTCGTGATGTTCGCCCTGCTCCGCTACGTCTCCGGCGTGCCGCCGCTGGAGAGCGCCATGCTGGCCTCGCGCGGCGAAAAGTTCCGCGACTACCAGCGCCGAGTCAGCGCCTTCTTTCCGCTTCCCCCCAAAGTTGCCCCTCTTCCCGCAAAAGTTTCCTGAGGTCAGTGCCCGCATGAGTCTCGTCACCACCGCCCTACTGGCCTTCGAAGGCGCCCCGCTTCCCGACCCGGTCCGCAAGGCCGCGATCCAGGTGCTGGTCTCGGGCGCCAGGCGCCAGGCCGCAGCGGCCGGCGCGGACACCGACGCCGCCTTTGCCCGCGAGATGGCCGAACGGCCGATCGCCGAGCACACCGACGCCGCCAACGAGCAGCACTATGAGGTCCCCGCCGCCCTTTTCGAGGCCTGCCTGGGCCCGCGCCTGAAGTACTCCTCCTGCCTCTATGCGCCGGGCGACACTCTGGCCCAGGCCGAAGACCGGGCGCTCACCGAGACCGTTGCCCACGCCGACCTGAAAGACGGCCAGCGCATCCTCGAGCTCGGCTGCGGCTGGGGCTCGCTGTCGCTGTGGATGGCGGAGAAATTTCCCCACGCGCGGATCATCTCGGTCTCCAACTCAGCGAGCCAGAAGGCTTTCATCATGGCCCGCGCCCAGGAGCGCGGCCTCGGCAACCTGCAGGTCATTACCTGCGACATGAACGACTTCGAGCCCCCGGCCGCCGTTCTCGACGTCGGTGGCTTCGACCGCGTGGTCTCCGTCGAGATGTTCGAGCACATGGCCAACTGGCGCGCCCTGCTCACCCGCGTACGCGGGTGGCTGAAGCCGGAGGGGCGGCTGTTCATCCACATCTTCACCCACCGCACTGGCCCCTACCGCTTCGATATCGAGAACGAGGCCGACTGGATCGCCCAGCACTTCTTCGCCGGCGGGGTGATGCCCAGCCATAACCTGATGCGCCAGTTCCCCGATCTGTTCACCGTCGAAGAGGACTGGCGCTGGAGCGGCAGCCACTACGAGAAGACCGCGCTCGACTGGCTGGCGAACTACGACCGCAACGTCGCCAAGATTCGCCCGGTGCTGAAAGAGGTCTACGGTGACAAGGCCGTGCTCTGGCATCGCCGCTGGCGGCTGTTCTTCCTGGCCACCGCCGGCCTGTTCGGCCACCGCCGCGGCGAGGAATGGGGCGTCAGTCACTACAGATTGAAGCCTGCGTAGCCGGGGGGACGAGATGCTGAAGTACCTGATCACCTACCTGGGCACCGGCGTCGCCTTCGCCGCCCTCGACGCCATCTACCTCACCGTCGCCGGCCAGAAGGTCTACCGCCCGCTGCTCAACTACGCCCTGGCCGATGCCCCCAAGCTGCCGGCCGCCATCGTCTTCTACCTGGTCTACATCCTGGGGGTCCTGATGCTGGCCATCCTGCCCAACAAGGACTTAGGCCTCGCCAAGACCGCCATGACCGGGGCCATGCTGGGCGCCATGGCCTACGCCACCTACGACCTTACCAACCAGGCGACGCTGAAGGTCTGGTCGACCCAGATCACCCTCATCGACATCTGCTGGGGGACCTTCCTGACCGCGGTCGGCGCCAGCGCCGGCTACCTGACCTGGCGCTGGGCGTTGAAGACCTTTCCCTAGCTGCAGGGCCCGCCAACACGCCTCGTTGGTCGCAGAACGTCACAAACCTGTCCGAGAAAATCCACTTGAGCCGTGATGGAGGACTGGCGGCCGCCACCGCGTGAACGGAACGTGACTGCGCAGCTCAGCGTTCGCTCACCGTGTCCATGTTGAAACACTGGACATGCCCGCAAAGGGCGAACAATTGGAGCTGAAGATGAAACGCCTCCTCGTCGCCTTGCTTGCGACATCGACCATGGCCCTTGCGGCCCCCGCTTTCGCCCACCCTGACCATCCCGAAGCGCCCGGCGCCGACGAGTCTTGGAACAACGGCGGGGCAAGCTACGGCGACTTCAACCAGGAATATCAGCATATCTGGGAGGGCATTCAGCACGGCCTCAGCGACGGTTCCTATACGCGCGACCAGGCGCAGAGGTTCTACGGCGGGATGCAGCGGATCCGGGCCCGGGCCGACGAGATGCAACGAGAGGGCCGCTGGGACCCGCGGGACACCCAGGCCCAGCTGGAACGCCTGCACGAAACCATGCACGCGGCCCACGAGGAGGGCCACGCCATCCAGGACGACCACCACGACGACGACGCGTGGAACAACGGCGGTGCGAGCTATGCCGACTTCGACCAGGAGTATCAGCATATCTGGCAGGGCATTCAACATGGGCTGAGCGACCGGTCCTACACGCGCCGTGAGGCGCAAGGCTTCTACCGCGCGATGCAGCAGATCAGGGCTCGGGCGAACTGGATGGAGCGCAGCGGGCGCTACGATCCGGAAGACACTCAGGCCCGCCTGGAGCGCCTGCACGAGGCCATGCACGCCGCTCACGAACGCGGTCACGAGCGGCTTGATCGGTACAACAACTCGGACTGGAACTACCGCCACTGACCGACAGGCCGGGTCCGAGGAATGGGCCCGATCTTGAGAAATCTACGTCATAAGGTCCCTCTAGATCGACTTCTCGACCTTCGGGGCCGAGGGACGCTCACCTCCTCGGGCGGATTGCGCTTCGCAGCCGGCTGAGGAGGAGGCGCCACAACAGCAAAATAAGGATTCAGCCATGCAGACCCGCACGACAATCTCAACCGCCGTCGCCTTCGCCGTCGTCGCCATTCTCGGCGCCGGCCAGGCCTCCGCCCACGCGGCCCTGGTCAAGTCGAACCCCGCCGCGAACGCGACCGTGGCGGCGCCCAAAGCCATCAGCCTGACGTTCAACGAAGCGCTCACGCCGGCCTTCTCCGGCTTCAGCATGTCAATGAGCGACGGCATGAAAATGAAGGTCAAGACGAAGGTTTCCAAGGACAAGAAGACCATCACCGGCGCGCCGACCGGCAAGCTGATGCCCGGCGCCTACAAGGTCAATTGGCACGCCGCGGCGAGCGATGACGGCCATAAGACCTCGGGGACCCTCGCCTTCATTGTGAAGTAGCCCAGGTGTTCGACCTCGCGGTCATCGTCCTCAGATGGCTTCAGATGACGGGAGCGATGGTCCTATTTGGATCATCGCTCTTCTTCATCTATGCCCTGCCCGAGGCGGGCGTGGGTTCGGCCACCGCCGTTCGCTGGCCTCGGCCGCTTCTGATGGCCAGCGCCGTCGCGGTGCTGATCGCGTGCGTCCTCGGCTTCCTGGCGCAGACCGTTGTCCTCGCAGGTTCGGTGCAGGACGCCTTGCAGCCGGACGCGCTAAGCGCGGCGGCCACCGGCATGAGCTTCGGCAAATCCAGCATTGTCCGGGCCGTGGTTTCGCTTCTTTTCGTCATCGCTTTCGCGTTCATCAGGCCCGGTCGCGTGGGGTGGGCCCTCGCGGCGGTGGCCGGCGGCGTGATCTGCGCAAGCTTTGCCTGGATGGGTCATGGCGCCGCCACCCCTGGCGCGACCGGCCTGTTGCATGCCGCCAGCGACATCGTCCACACCCTGGCGGCCGGCGTCTGGATCGGGGCGCTGGTCGTCTTTCTGATCCTGCTCGTCACGGACGGGCGTCAGCCGGCCGAGGCTCGGCACAGCCTGCATGCGGCGCTGCATGCCTTCTCCGGCGTCGGCTCTGCGCTGGTGGCGGTTCTGGTCGCGACCGGCTTGATCAATAGCTGGTTTGTCGTGGGTTTAGCCGGCTTGCCAAGCGTGCTGACCACCCCCTATGGCCAGTTGCTGGCTCTCAAGCTCGTCCTGTTCCTCGGCATGTTGGGGCTGGCCGCCGCTAACCGCTTCCGCCTCACGCCTGGGCTGGGCCGCGCGCTTGAGGGCCACTCGCCGCCGCTGGCCGCCGTCGCCGCGCTGCGGCGAAGCCTGGTTTGGGAGACAACGCTCTCGATCGCCGTGATTGCGCTCGTGGCGTGGTTCGGGACCCTCGCGCCACCGTCCGGCGGTTAGATAGCGGCGACCCCTCGACCTGTAATTGTTTCCTGCTCGCAACGTTCAGCCGCGGTTCAGGACGCCTGCGCTTCCATGCTCTCGAGGTGACACGCGTGAGGAGTGTTTGATGTTTAAGATGTTGATGATTTCAGCTGCAGCTCTGGGTCTCTCAGCCCCCGGCGCCGCTTTCGCCCAAGGTTATGACTGGTACCAGCACCAGCAGGACCACGCCGAGCACGGCTCGTTCCACGACGAGGCCGATGCCGCGCACGAAGAGGCTCACGAGCGCGGCTTCTACAGTGGAGCGGAGCATGAGGGTTATCACCGGGCGCTAAGGCAGATGCATGACGAGTTCCATGATGACCACCCTGGAACCCGCCATGACGGATACCGCCTCCCACGCGAGCACCGGTCGTACTACGGCTACCGGAGCTATCGACCTTACTATCGCTCCTCGGGGTACGGCTATTCGCCCTACGACGACTCCAGCGTCACCTTCGTTTTTCGTCGCTAGCCGCTCCAGACTTGGCAACAGGAGCGCCGGGCGACAGCGAGGTGATCACCCGGATTGGTCGGCTGAGTTCCAACGCGACGAATAACGCGCCGAGATCAGGTTGCGGTGGCGCCGCGCCCGCTCGCAATTGTCGCCCGCTTTGTCTCATGTGATGGTGCCGGCGAGCGTGATGCGTTCCTGAACGCGTCACGCTCAAGGACCAAAAACAATGGAGCCCAAAGGGCTCCAGGCGGCTGCCGGACTGACCCGGGCGCGGATCATTTCATCCCGCCTTCCGGCGCCTCCAACAGGCATTGATCGCGCGCAACGCTCGCGCCCCGGGAGGATTTGATGGACGACGTTAAGGACCGCGTAGGCCTCGACGACCGCCTCGGCGCGGCCGGCATGAGCGGCATGACCATAGCGGTCTGGGCCGATCTGAAGCCCGACGCCGCGTTCATCCACGACCCCGACGGGACCATCCACAGTTGGGGCAAGGTCAACGCCCAGGCCAACCGCATCGTGCGCCTTCTGCGCCAGCACGGCATGAAGCAGGGCGACGCCGTCGCCCTGGTCTGCTCCAACCGCGCCGAGTTCGTCGAGGTGCTGGCCGCGACCCAGCGGGCCGGCTGGCGGATCACCCCGGTCAACTGGCACCTCACGGCCGACGAGATCGCCTACATCGTCAACGACTGCGAGGCTAAGGCCGGCTTCTTCGACGTCCGGGTCGCCGCCTCCGAAGCCGCCGCGGCCCAGTGCCCGGGCCTATCGGTCAAGGTCGCCATTGGCGGCCCGCTGCCGGGTTTCCTCGATTATGACGCGGCGCTTGCGCCCCTCGACGGCTCTGACATCGACGACCCGAGCCTGGGCAACGCCATGATGTACACCTCGGGCACCACGGGGCGCCCCAAAGGCGTCTACCGCGCCCAGCCGTTGGTACCAGTGCAGGGGCTCTATGCGCTGCGCGGCTACGACCACGAAACCTCGGTGCAGCTCTGCGCCGGGCCGGCCTATCATGCCGCGCCGCTGGCCTTCGACGTGCGCGGCGCCATGGGCGCGGGCTGCGAGCTGGTATTCTCCGACAAGTGGGATTCCGAAGCGATCCTGCGCACCATCGTCGACAAGCGCGTCACCCACATGCACCTGGTGCCGATCATGTTCCAGCGGCTGCTGGCCCTGCCGGACGAGGTCAAGGCCGCCCACGATATCAGCCACGTGAAGTACATCGTCCACGGCGCCGCGCCCTGCCCGCCGGAAGTGAAGCTGGCGATGATCGAGTGGTTCGGCCCGGTGCTGAACGAGTACTACGCAGGCTCCGAGGGCGGCGCGGGCTTCGTGATCTCCGCCGAAGAGTGGCTGAAGAAACCCGGCAGCGTCGGCAAGCGTCCGGCCATGCTGGGCTCCAAGATCCTCGACGATGAGCTCAACGAGCTTCCACCGGGCATGCCGGGCAAGATCTATCACCAGCTCCCGCCGGGCGGCGGCTTCACCTATTACAAGGACGAGGCCAAGACCCAGAAGAGCCGGGTCGGCGACTTCTTCACCTTGGGCGACGTCGGTTACTACGACGAGGACGACTACCTGTTCCTCACCGGCCGCGACGCCGAGACGATCATCTCCGGCGGGGTGAACATCTATCCGCAGGAGATCGACAACGAGCTCATCAAGCATGATGCGGTGGCCGACAGTTCAACCGTCGGCGCGCCGCACGAGGAGTGGGGCGAGCAGGTCAAGGCGGTGATCATGCTGAAGGACGGCTACACAGCCTCGCCCGAACTGGCCCAGGAAATCCTGGCCTTCGCGCGCACCAACCTGCCGGCCTTCAAGGTGCCGCGCAGCATCGACTTCGTCACCGACCTGCCGCGCTCCGAAGCCGGCAAGATCCAGCGCAACAAGGTCCGCGCACCCTACTGGGAAGGCCGCGCGCGGCAGATCTAGGCCCCGACCGCCTCGCGCACCTGCTGCAGGAACCAGTCGACGCCGGCGTCAGCGACCCCGGCGCGTCGCACCACCGACACCGTGATCACGTCCGACTCGAAGGGCGGGTCGAGTACCTGCAGGCCCAGCTTCTCGGCGTGCCGCTCGGCCAGCCGGCGCGGACAGGTCGCCAGCCCGTCGGTGGACGACACCAGCAGCAGCGCGGTCAGCCATTGCGGCACCGAGGCCAGCTGCACCATGCCGGGTTCCGTGCGGCCAGTGTCCGCGCCGACCTCGCTTGCCGACCAGGCAAAGACGTGGCCGATCTGGCGGTAGGCGGCCTCGTCGATAGCGCCCCTGACCTGCGGGTGCCCGACCCGCGCGGCGACGCAATATCGATCCTCGAACAGCACCTCGCAGGTGAACCCGGGTCGCGCGGCTCCGAAGCGGCCTAGCGCGAATTCGATCTCGCCGCGCCGCAACGCCCGAAAGGCGTCCTCTTCGCCGGCGAAGCCGATGCCGAAGGTCACCTTCGGCGCCGCGGTCTTCAACCGGTTGATCAACTCGGCGCCGATCAGGGCGGTGACGAACTCCGGCACGGCGAACATGAAGAAGCGTTCGCTCTTCAGGGGATCGAAGCCCGGATCCCGGGTCAGGGCCTGGCCAGTCAGCTCAATCAAGGCCTCGATCTTGGGCCCCAGCTCCAGCGCGCGGCGCGTCGGCTCGAACCCGTGCGGGCGGCGCACGAACAACGGGTCGTCGAACAGGTCGCGCAGCCGGGTGATCGAGTGGCTGATCGCCGAGGGGCTCAAGCCCAGCCGGTTGGCCACGGTGCTGGCGCGACGGGTCCGCAGCAACTCGCGGAACACCAGCAGCAGGCCGCCGTCGACCCGGCGTATTTCATTGAAATCGAAATCATTCATCCACCAAATTCAGTACGCCGAAAATACATGCGCCGCTAGACCCTGGGAGATGAAAGCCCTCCCGACGACGCTTGCCGCCCTCGCCCTGCTCCTGCCCGCCGCCGCCCTGCCCACCCAGGCTTGGGCCGGCGACTGGGGCGGGGTCTTCTCTGCCCTGATCCTGACGAGTGACTTCCGCTACCAGGGGGTCAGCAATTCCGGCGGCCATCCCGTCGTCCAGGCCTATGTCCACTACTGGCGGCCTGACGGCTTCTACGCCGGCGCCTTCGCCTCCCAGGATGACGCCAGCTATCCCGGCGCGCCCACCTACGAGATCGATGGCTACGCCGGAAAGAACTTCAGCCTCGACCATGGCAAGACCGAGCTGAAAGCCGAGGCCATGTACACCGCCATGCCGGACAACAGGACCCCCGGGCCGACGCTGGATTTCTTCCAGGCCAAGCTGCAGGCCAGGCATTCCGCCGGGCCGTGGACCAACACCGCGCTGGTCTCCTACGTGCCCGAAGGCCCCTACCGGTCCGGCCAGACCTGGCGCGTCGAGGGCGAGAGCGACTACGCGCTGAACCCGCGCCTCACCCTGAAGGCGCTGAGCGGCTACCAATGGGGCGGGCGCGGCCACGAGCGCAGCTACTGGAGCCTTGGGGCGGTCACCACCTGGAAGACGCTGGCCTTCGAACTGCGCTACGTCGGCAACGACCGCACCCGCGCCAACTGCGGCTTCCGCCCCAAGGCCTGCGACGCCGCCGTGGTCGCAACCCTGACCGTCAGCCTGCCGCCGATCCTGTAAGCCGACGTCAGCCGGCGATGTGGCCCAGCGACTCGGCAAAGGCGATCCAGCCCGACGTCGCGCTGATCGGCCCGCGCGCCACCACCACGCCGGTGATCACCACCAGGCCCACGATCCAGGCCGGATGCGGGCGCCCGCGCTTACGCCAATCGTAGACCATCCCGGCGACGATCATCAGGTCCAGGGCCAGGCTGGGGACCAGCGCAATGGCCATCGGCGGCGGCGGGCCCAGGCCCGGGCGCGCGCCGGGCCCACCGCCCGTGGCGAGGACGAAGAACACCCGCGCCACGGCCGCCTGCAACAGCGAGATGGTGGCCAGCAGGATCAGCCGCTTGTGCCACTCCGGCCGGCTGATGTTGGCCACCGCGGCGATGAAGAAGCCGGCGAACAGGCCGATGGCGGTGACCGGCACCAGCAGGAAACCGCGGGACTTGTCACCGTAGCCCGCCGCCAGGCCCACCTTCAGCGAAAGGATCGCCGCGGTGATCCCCACCACCACCATGGCCGAGGCCAGGGCGATCCCGGCCAGCCCCCAGGCGCGGTGATGGTCGAGCCGGTCATTGGCGGCCAGCCAGGTCTGCGACAGCAGCAGCAGAGTCCAGGCGGAGAACAGGGCGCCGTGGATATGCAACAGCGGCGGCCCGATGAAGGTCCCCGGCGCCAGCTGCAGCCAATAGGTCGGCGCGAACCCGCCGAAGGCGATCAGCGCGCAGACGCCCGCCATCCAGACGTAGAAATAACCGCTCCGGTCCCGCGCCGGGTTGATCGTCGCCGCAACCATGGTCCTACTCCCCATACCTGGGCGGCAGCTTGCGCCCGTTCTGCGAACGCCGCTATCCCGCAACAGAGCGTCACCAAGCGTGTTTTGGCCGATCGCGCCGACGCATGTCAGAAGCCGCCCGCTAGACTTGCGCGAGGCCCGCCCATGATTCCGTTCATCGACCTGCAGGCGCAGCGAAAGCGCCTCGGCCAACCGCTGGAGGACGCCATCCTCAAGGTGGTCCGCTCCGGCGCCTACATCATGGGCCCGGAGATCGCGGAGTTCGAACGCCAGCTCGGCGTGTTCGGCCAGGCGCCCTA
This sequence comes from Caulobacterales bacterium, assembly GCA_038213205.1. GTDB lineage: Bacteria > Pseudomonadota > Alphaproteobacteria > Caulobacterales > Caulobacteraceae > Phenylobacterium. Next base: position 10,351 of record JBBQTP010000059.1, on the reverse strand, counting down.
CGCGCTGTCCTGCGGCTCCGGCACCGAGGCCTTAGTGCTGCCGCTGATGGCCTGGGGCATCGGCCCGGGCGACGCGGTGTTCTGCCCTTCCTTCAGCTTCGCGGCGACCGCCGAGGCCATGCCCCTGGTCGGCGCCTCTCCGGTCTTCGTCGACATCGACCCGGACACCTACAACCTCGATCCGCAGAGCCTGCAGGCCGCCATCGAGGCGGTGAAGCGCGACGGCAAGCTGACGCCCAGGGCGATCATCGCCGTCGACCTGTTCGGCGGCCCGGCTGACTATCCGGCCATCGCCAAGATCGCTCAGAAGCACGGCCTGAAGCTGATCTCGGATTCCGCCCAGGGCTTCGGCTGCACGCTCTTGGGCCACCACCCGATCCACTGGGCCGATGTCACCACCACCTCGTTCTTCCCGGCCAAGCCGCTCGGCTGCTATGGCGATGGCGGCGCGATCCTCAGCAAGGACGAGAAATTCCACGGTCTGCTGGTCAGCCTACGGGTCCATGGCCAGGCGGTGAAGTCGGACATCGAGGGCAAGACCTTCGAGCACGACCCGAAGTACCTCAACGTCCGGATCGGCATGAACAGCCGCATGGACACCATCCAGGCCGCCGTCCTGCTCGAGAAGCTGAAAATCTTCGAAGACGAGATCGCTGCCCGCAACCGCGTCGCCGACCGCTACGCCAAGGGCCTGGGCGACCTGGTGAAGACCCCCACCGTCCTCGACGGCGGCGTCAGCGTCTGGGCCCAGTACACAATCGAACTAGCGGGCCGCGACGACCTGGGTCCGCAGCTTCGCGAACAGGGCATTCCAACCGCCGTCTACTACCCGATCCCGATCCACAAGCAGGGGGTCTATTCCGGCTACCCGACCGCGCCGGGCGGCCTGCCGGTCACCGAGGCGAAGGCCGGCCAGGTGATCAGCCTGCCGATGCATCCCTACCTCACCGAAGACGACCAGGACCAGGTCATCGCCGCCATCCGCGCCTTCGTGAAGAAGAACGCCTGATCCGAGAGGAATTCGCCTGAGCTGAGAAGCTTGGCACGGCAGTTGCCACGGCAACCCCGAACATTCTCGTTTTGGGGCGGACCGATGAGACTCAAGGCTCTCCTGGCCGGCGCGGCCCTCGCCGCCGTCACCACCCTCGCCGCGGCCTCGGCCAATGCGGACGTCCTCTACGACAACCACGGGCCGGCCACCCACACGGTCAACGCCTGGACCATCGACTACGGCTTCGAAGTCTCCGACTCCTTCAACCTCGCGCAGGCCTCCACTCTGACCGGCGTCAACTTCGACGGCTGGAACCTACGGGGTGAGACCGCCACCTCGGTCGATTGGATGATCCTGGACGGCTCTCCGGAATTCGGCGGCTCGACGCTGTCTTCCGGGACCGGCGCCCTGACCGCCGTCTCCACCGGCGCTACCGGCTTCGGCATCTATCCGATCGACACCTATTCCTTTGCCCTGCCGTCGGTGAACCTCGCGGCCGGCGCCTACTGGCTGACGCTGAAGAACGCCCAGGGCGCCAGCGTCACCTACTGGGACGAGAGCGATGGCGCATCCCAATCCTATCAAACCAACAGCGGCGAAGTGCCCTCCCACACCTTTACGGTGACCGGGAAGGCGGGCGCCGTTCCTGAACCGGCCACGTGGGCGCTGATGCTCACCGGCTTCCTCGGCGCAGGTGCTGCCCTTCGGGGCCAGCGCCGCGGGGTGTACGCGGCCGCCTAGTTACCGCCGCGCTTTATCTCTCCAACTGAACTGGGCCGCCCTTTCCCCGGGGGCGGCCCTCCTTCGTCCTACGGCCAGTAAGGTCGCAGGTCCTTGGCGTAGGCCAGGCCCTGCGCCACGCCGGCCTTGGCCGCGCCGGGCCGCCGGCGGAAGTCCATCAGGTTGGACCCGAACGCCGCGATGCTGGCCTCGTCAGGGGTGATCGTCACTACCGTGGCGCCGCCATCCTTTAGGCTCTCGATCTCCTCGTTGAAGCGCTTGGTCATCGCCTCGGCCATGGCGCCGCCCGTCCCGCCCACGCGGATCGCGACGACCACCACCAGCTCGTGGCCTGCGGCCATGTCAGCGTTGGTCGCCGAGCGCATGCCGCCGTCGATGTAGCGCCGCCCGTTCAGGGTCACCGGCGGATAGACGCCGGGCACGCTGCAACTCGACGCCACCGCGCGGACCACGCCCACGCCGCTCTGCGCCGTCCAGAGCTGGAAGGCGCCGGTCAGCGCATCCACCGCTGTGCAGGCAAAGCCGCGCTCAGGCCACGCGTCGACCGACTGGCTGGCGAACGAGCGGCCGAAGGTGGCGATAAACTCGTCCTCGCTCATGGTCGGCGCGCCTAGCGCAAAGGCCCCGATCTCGGCCCGCACCTCGGCCGGATTGCGCACGCCGCCCTGCGCCTCGCCCATCAGGGTCATCAGCTTCGACAGGTCCGGCGGCGCGCCGCCTCCGCTGCCCGCCGGCCTGCGCTCTTCGCCCGGGATCTGGTCGGCGAGGATCGGGTCGGCGAAGGTCTTGCGGTCCGCGCCCAGCGCCAGCCGCGCGCCGACGAAGGACCCCGCCGATGTGCCCATGGTGAAATCAGCGGTCCCGAGGTCCACGCCGGCCTGCGCCAGCCCGGCCACCAGCCCGCTCTCCCAGGCGATCCCCACAGGCCCGCCGCCCCCCAGCACCAGAGCCCGTGTCATGGCCGCTTCCTCTTTTTCCCGCTCATCTCGCGAGTCACCACTTGATCTTGCGCCCCCAACTTCCGCGTGGGATGCGTGGAGTCAAACAGTTGTTTAGCCCAAAACACAGGCGGGAAGCGCGATCATGAAGGCTGCGGTCTATTACGAAAACGGCGGCCCCGACGTCTTCAAGTACGAGGATGTCGCGGACCCGGAATGCCACCGCAAGGGCATCATCATCCGCGTGGAGGCGGTCTCCATCGAGGGCGGCGACACCCTCAACCGCTTCCGTGGCGCGCTTGTCACCAAGCCGCACATTGTCGGCTACCAGGCTGCCGGCGAAGTCGTCGCGGTGGGCGAGGAGGTCGAAGGCTTCAAGATCGGCGACAAGGCGGTGACCACCGGCGGCTTCGGCAGCCACGCCGAGCTGCGCGCCGTCGCCGCCCGCACCGCCTGGAAGATCCCCGCCGGCATGGACGTCCACCTGGCGTCGGCCATCCCCGTGCCGTTCGGCACCGCGCATGACTGCCTGTTCGAGTTCGGCCGGATGAAGAAGGGCGAGATCGTGCTCGTCCAGGCGGGAGCCTCCGGGGTCGGCGTCGCCGCCATCCAGCTCGCCGCCCGGGCCGGCGCCTCCATGGTGCTGGCCACCGCCTCCTCCGACGCCCGGCTGGAGGCGCTTAAGCCCCTCGGCCTGACCCACGGCATCAACTACAGCCGCGACGACGTGGTGGCCGAGGTCGCCCGGCTCACCGACAAACACATGGCCGATGTGATCGTTGATCCGGTCGGCGGGCCCACCCTGCAGACGTCGGTGCTCAGCCTCGCCTACCGCGGCCGGGTCTCCATGGTCGGCCAGGCGGGGCGCGAGCCGATGAAGGTCGACGTGGGCTCAATGATGGGCGGCAACCGCTCGCTGAGCGGCGTCTTCCTCGGCGCCGAGATCGCCACCGACCGGGTGCACGACAACATCCAGCAGCTGATCCAGGACGTCGCCGACGGCGCGCTGAAGGTGGTCATCGACAAGACCTTCGCGCTGAAGGACGCCGCCGAAGCCCATCGCTACATCGAAAGCCGCCAGGCCGTCGGCCGGGTTCTGCTGATCCCCTGATGGCCGGGCCCCCGATCGTCGGCCCCCTGGCCATCGGCCTCGCAGGCCTGCTGACCGCGCTCGCCGCGCTTCACCTGGGCTGGGCGTTCGGGCTGACCTGGCCCGCGCCCAAGGGGGGCTCGCTCGCCGCCTACGCTTCCGGCGGCCGGCGCTCGCCCGGACGCGCGCTGACCATCGCCGTAGCCGCCGCGATCCTCGCCGGAGCGGCGGTGATCCTGGCGTTCCGCGCGCCGCTGGCCGCGCCCTGGGACGGGCTGACCGCCCTGGCTTACGCCACCCTGACCGCTGTCTTCCTGCTGCGCGGCGCCGCGGGCTATGTACCGCCGATCTGGCGCTATGCGCTGGGCACGCCTTTCCACCGCCTCAACCGGCTCTACTATTCCCCGCTGTGCCTGCTGATCGGCGCAGGCCTCGTCCTCAACGCCACGCTTCGCTGAACCCGTCGGAGGAATCGAATGCCCCGCGCCAAGAACGGCTCCGTCGAGATCGAGTATCAGGCCTTCGGCGACGCCGGCGCCGACACCATCCTGCTGGTCAACGGCCTGGGCTCGCAGATGACCCGCTGGCCGGAGGCGTTCTGCGAGCTTCTGGTCGCCAAGGGCTATCGGGCGATCCGTTTCGACAACCGCGACACCGGCCTCTCCACCTGGCCGGCCGACAAGTACGCGCTCTCCGACATGGCCGATGACGCCGTCGCCGTGCTCGACGCGGCCGGCGTCGGGAAGGCGCACGTCGCCGGCGTCTCCATGGGCGGAATGATCGTCCAGCGCATGGCCCTCGACCATCCCGACCGCGTGCAGTCGATGACCTCGATCATGTCCACCACCGGCGAGCCCTCGACGATGCAGCCGCACCCTGTCGCCGGCGCCGTACTGAGCGCGCCCGCGCCGGACCCGGCCGCCGACTACGAGGCTTATCTGGCCCACGGGATCAACAACGCCCGGATCATCGGCAGCCCTGCCCATCCGTGGACGGACGAAGAGATCCGCAACCGGGTGATCGCCGAGCATGCGCGGGCCTTCAATCCCCCCGGCGTCGCCCGCCAGATGAGCGCCGTGCGCAGCGACGGTGATCGAACCCCGGCGCTCGGGGGGTTGCGGCTACCCGTCGTCGTGCTGCACGGCGCCGACGACCCCCTGCTGCCGAAGGCCGGCGGCGAGGCCACCGCGGCGGCCATTCCGGGCGCGGAGCTGCGCGTCATCCCCGGCATGGGCCACGACCTGCCGCCCGGCCTCTACGACATCTTCGTCGACGCCATCACCAGCGCGGCCGCGCGCGCAAAAGCCAACGCATAGGAACATCCATGGGACGTCTTGAAGGCCGCACGGCCGTGATCACCGGCGCGGCCAGCGGCATCGGCCGCGCCGCCTCCCTGATCTTCGCCCACGAGGGCGCGCGCGTGGTCTGCGTCGACCGCGCCGAGGCGGTCACCGAAACCGCCGCGATGGTCACCAAGGCCGGCGGCAAAGCCATCGCCATGACCGGCGACGCCGGCGACGACGCCTTCGTGAAATCCTACATCGACCGCGCCCAGGCCGAGTTCGGCAGCCTCGACATCGTCTGGGCCAACGCCGGCATCTCCGGCGGTTTCACCCCGCTGCACGAACAGACCTCAGAGTACTGGGCCGAGATCCTGCGGGTGAACCTGATCGGGGCGTTCCTCGCGGTGAAGTACGCCTCCATCCCGATGATCGCCGCCGGCAAGGGCGCGATCATCTGCACCGCCTCGGTGGCCGGCATCCGTTCGGGCGCCGGTGGCCCGGCCTATTCGGCCTCCAAGGCGGGCGTGGTCAGCCTGGTGCAGACCGCCGCCAACGAGCTCTACGGCACGGGCGTGCGGATCAACGCCATCGCGCCCGGCCTGATCGAGACCGGCATGACCAAGCCGATCTTCGACGGCGCCCGCGCTCGCGGCAACGAGGACAAGATCGGCCAGCTCAACCCCCTGACCCGCTACGGTATGCCGGAGGAAATCGCCCGCGCCGGCCTGTTCCTGGCCTCGGACGACGCGTCCTACGTCAATGGCCAGACCCTTCCGGTGGACGGCGGCCTGTCGACCTCGCATCCCGTGGTGCGCCGCAAGCGGTGATCTACCTCGTTCGCCACGGCCAGACCGAGTTCAACCGCGAGCGCCGCATCCAGGGCCACGTCGACTCCCCGCTCACCGAGTTGGGCGTCCGCCAGGCCCAGGCCGTGGGCAGACTGCTGCGCGACCTGATCCGCGATACCTCGGACTGGCGGATCATCTCCAGCCCGCTCGGCCGCGCCCGCGCCACCGCCGAGATCGTCTCCGGCAAGCTCGGCGGCCTGCCGATCGAGCTCGACGGCCGCATCAAGGAGATGAGCTGGGGCGAGCACGACGGGCGCCTGCGCGCCGAGCTCGAGGCCGAGCACCCGGACACCTTCGCCAGCACCAACTGGGCCTTCGACGCCTCGGCCGGCGAGACCTACGAGGACGTGGCCGCCCGGGTCGGCGACTGGCTCGCCAGCCTGCCGCCGGAGCCCGAACGGCGGATCATCGCGGTCAGCCACGGCATCTCAGGCCGGGTCCTGCGCGGCCTCTACGCCGACCTGCCCCGCGACCAGACCGCCCAGCAGGACGTGCCCCAGGACGCGGTCTTCCTGCTGCAGCACGGCGGCGTCGGCCGCATCGATTGCGAGGCAGTGGACTAGGGGCGCCTTCGGAACCGCTCGATCAGCATCCGCGGCGCCGGCCTCAACAGGTGGGCGGCGGCCAGCAGCGCCACCGCAGAGGCGGCGCCCAGCACAAACGCGCCCAGCGCCGCGCCCGTGACACCCGCTGGCCCGACACTCAGCGGCTTGGGGTCCATCCAGTGGACGAGTTCGCCGTTAGCCGCCGGCTGAGCCAGGTCGTCCAGCTCTTCAATGATCTGCTCGCTCATGGTTCGCCTCCGCCGATCCCGCCCCCTCCAGCTAACCCGCGCGAATGGCGGGGGTTCCGAACAGCGGCCCGCGGCGCTAGAAGCTGAGCTCCCATTGCAAGGAACCGCGCAAGTCGGACCATGGCCGGACATTCCAAGTACAAGAATATCATGCACCGCAAGGGCCGCGCCGACTCAGCGCGCTCCAAGCTGTTCTCCAAGCTCAGCCGCGAGATCACCGTGGCGGCCAAGGCCGGCCTGCCCGACCCCAGCATGAACGCGCGCCTTCGCCTGGCGGTGAACAACGCCAAGGCCGAGTCCCTGCCCAAGGACGTCATCGACCGCGCCATCAAGAAGGCCTCCGGCGGCGACGCCGAGGCCTATGAGGAAATCCGCTACGAGGGCTTCGGCCCGGGCGGCGTCGGCGTGATCGTCGAGGTGCTGACCGACAACCGCAACCGCGCCGCGGCCAACGTGCGCTCCACCTTCTCCAAGCACGGCGGCAACCTGGGTGAGACCGGCTCGGTCGCCTTCATGTGGGACCGGGTGGGCCAGATCGGCTATCCGGCCGCCGCCGGCTCTGAGGACAAGATCATGGAAGCCGCCATAGAAGCCGGCGCCGAGGACGTCGCCTCCGACGAGGACGGCCACACGATCTACACCGCCTTCGCCGACCTCGCCGAAGTGGCCCACGCCCTGGAAGCCGCGCTCGGCCCCGCGCAATCCACCGCTATCGCCTGGCGGCCCAAGGCCCAGACGCCGATCACCGGCGACCCCGCCGCCAGCCTGATGAAGCTGCTCGAGGCCCTTGAGGACGAGGACGACGTCCAGAACCTCTACTCCAACGAGGACATCGACGCCGCCGAGCTGGAGAAGCTGCTCGGCTGACGAATGTTCGGTATGCCGCTATTGGCTTCCGTCGCGTCGCGTGGCCAAACTCATGGCCAACAACTGGGGGAAACCGACATGAACCTGAAGATCGCCGCCGCCGCGCTTGCCGCCGCCACCCTCTCTGCAGGCGCCGCCTGTGCTGCCGATTTCGTCACCGTCCCTCTGTCGGTGACCATCAACGCTCCGGCCGACAAGGCCTGGCCGAAGATCAACGGCTATTGCCAGATCGGCCCCTGGTTCAAGACCACCTGCGAACTCACCTCGGGCAAGGATCACGAGATGGGCGCCGTGCGCCTGATCGCCGGCCGGGTGACCGAGCTGTTCGTCGCCAACACCGCCTGGAGCTACACCTACAGCCAGCCGAAATCCCCGATCGACTACCACGGCACCGTGGAAATCCAGCCGATCGACAAGAAGACCTCGAAGCTGCTGTACACCCTGGTCTACGACGCCGACGCCCTGCCGAAGCACGAGCCGGAAGACAAGGCGAAGGACAAGGAGAACCGCACCAAGCAGTTCACCACCCTGATCAACACCATGAAGGCGGCGGCCGAAGCCAAGTAGGCCCTATCGGCGCCCCAGAAAGGTGACGAGCGCGTAGGTCGCCAGCAGCAGCACGAAGCCGATCACCATGATGCGGCCGAACAGCTTGCGGCGGGCTTCCTCGCGGTCGTCGTCTTGAGGCGTTTGCGGGACCTGGCTCATGGCCGCATACGCCTGCGCCCGCCGGCCCACGTCAAGGTGTGAGAGCGGAGTCGCCTGCGCGCTTGACCGCTGTCGCCGTTCATCCCAGCGAAAGCGGCCGGTTGCATGCGAGGCTGACCCGCGTCGGGCCGCGTTGAAATCGGCGGAACCAAGCGACGCCGATGCGGTTCTCTCCCGCATATCAACGGGAGAGCCTCCATGAAACACGCCCTGCTGCTCAGCGCCGCCGCGGTCGCCGCGCTTTCGCTCGCCGCCTGTAACAAGCCGGCCACCGACACCTCGAAGTCGGAAGGCGCCCAGACTGGCAACCCCGGCCAGACTGAGCCGGTCAATGGGGTCCAGGACAAGGTCGGCTCTGCCGTGGGCGCGGTCTCGGCCAACACGATCGGCTCGCATGACACCGGGGCCTTCGTCTCCAATGCCGGTCAGGGCGACATGCTCGAGATCGAAGAGGCCAAGCTGGTCCAGACGCGATCGAAGAACGCCGAGGTCAAGGCCTTCGCCAAGATGATGGCGTCAGATCATGCCGCGATGTCCAAGGCGATGGGCCCGCTGATCACCGCCGCCGGCAAGACCCCGCCCACGGAACTCGACCAGCGCCGCAAGGGGTTCGTCGACAACCTGCGCGCGGCCAAGGACGCCGACTTCGACAAGGTCTACATCGACCAGCAGGTGGACGCTCACAAGGAGGCGCTCGACCTTATGCAGGGCTACAGCGACAACGGCCCCGACGCCGGGCTGAAGGCGGCGGCCGGCAAGGCGGTCGCCAAGGTGCAGATGCACCTCGACAAGGCCCGAGCGATTCAGGCCAAGCTCTCGGCTTCCAAGTAACAAATCCGATCATGCCGGCTTTCGCCGGGACGAGCGGAAACTATTCGGCGGTCGCTTCAGCCGCGACCTTGGGCGCCGCCTTCTTGCGGGCCTTGGGCTTCGGCTTGGCGGCCGCTGCGGCGGCGGCCTCAGCCGCGGCGCCGCGGCGATAAGATGTGTCGCCACGGTCGAGCGTCGAGACGGTGACGCCGCCCTGATCCACGACCACGCCCAGATAGCGCATGCCGTCGGGGCTGAAGCTGATGTCGGCCGTCGCCACCTTGGGGTCGCGCTTCAGCTCGGAGGCGTCGCGCAGGGTCATGCGCAGCGTCATGGCCGACAGGTCGATGCCGTCGTGCAACGCCTCGTCGATGGCGAGCTTGGCTTCTTCAGCGGCGGAGCCGCGGCGGCGGGTGGGCTTGGCGTGCGATGTGCTCATGGTCATGCGTCCGCGAAGAAGCCGTGCTCGCCGGTCACGCGGACCTGGCAGGCGCGGCCCTGGTCCTGCAGCGCGCGGGCGCGCTTGTTGGCGGCGGCCTTGGCCTCTTCCTTGTCCCCGGTGTGGTCGGAAAACTCGCCTTGGTGCTCCACGGCCCAACGCCCTTCATGACGGGCGACGGTGAGGGTTTCGCGATCGGCTGCGCCGCGTATGGCCATGGTGTGAATTCCTTCTCCGCGCCGGCGCCTCAGGATGGGAGAGGCTGCCGCGCGTTCTCGAAACTATGAAAATTTAACGTGGCAGATTTCTATAGGTAAAACAGCGCCGCGTCTCGCGTCTTCGACGAAAATGTCACAATTGTCCTTGCCCCTCGGGCGAGTTCGTGAGAGATGCTACCCATCGAAAATCGTTTTGGCTCGCCTGCTCTCCATCCCCGATAACCATCTCGGCCGCGGGACTGCCTTCGACCCTCTCCGAAATTTTGATCACGTCGCCCATCGTGGGCGCGTGAATACTTAGACCCGGAAGGGGATACGATATGGCGACTGGTGTCGTGAAGTGGTTCAACGGCCAAAAGGGCTTCGGTTTCATTCAGCCGGACGACGGCGGCCAAGACGTGTTCGTGCACATCTCGGCTGTCGAGCGCGCGAACCTGGCCACTCTGCATGAGGGCCAAAAAATCAGCTACGAGCTGGAAAAGGATCCGCGCAACGGCAAGACCTCCGCTGGGCAGCTGCAAGGCGCCTAAGCAGGTCAGCCGGCTCGTCTGAGCCGCGCAGAAACAACGAGGGCCGGGGCCGCAAGGCGCCGGCCCTTTTTGCTGCCTGGTTGGGTTTGCTGCCT
>JBBQTP010000058.1:0-23213 GCA_038213205.1 Caulobacterales bacterium | reverse complement strand
CGAGCCGACGCGCCGAAGGCATTATCAGTACATCATCACCTGGCATCATCAGCACCCTTACGCCCAAACGCGGCCCATCGGCCGGTAGGCTCGCCGATCAGCTCACGCTCGGAAAGGTGGGGGAAAAGCCGCGCTTACGGTCCAGCGACGCTGGGGACGCTCTTCCTACTAAGGCTTGGCCGTTGGCGCGCCGGCCGAACAACATCCTCAGTCGCCACAAACAGCTAGAGTCGGGAGCGGCAGGCGCTACCGATCGGGGCGATGAAACAAGCCAAGCGCACCGTATACGAACACTGCGCCGCCGGCGGAGCCAATCATCGCATCGACGACGCCCAGTTCGCTGGACTTCAGGGTAAGGACGCGGAATAGCACAACAAGAACGATGACAGTCCCGGCGATAAACGCGCTGATCATGATGCGTTTCTGGGCGGGCGGGAGAGGCGGCGGCGCCAAGACTGAACTCCTTGGGAGGTTGTGCAAATGCGAAGTCAGTCTAGTGCGCAAATGGCAGCGTTCCAATGCCCAAGCTTCGAAGCCTACGAGCACAGGCCCTAGGTGCCTACTGCACCCAGATGTGCACACGCTGGTCGGGGGCCACATAGAGCTTGTCGCCGGGCTTCACGCCGAAGGCCTCGTACCAGCCGGCGACGTTGCGGATCGTGCCGTTCACCCGGTAGAGCGCCGGCGAGTGCGGGTCGGAGACCAGCCGCTGGCGCAGCGCATCCTCACGGATCTTCTCGCGCCACACCTGGGCCCAGCCGAGGAACACCCGCTGGTCGCCGGTCAGGCCGTCGATCACCGGCGCCGGCCGGCCGTGCAGGTAGGTGTGATAGGCGTCCAGCGCGAGGCTCAGCCCGCCCATGTCGCCGATGTTCTCGCCCATGGTCAGGCCGCCCTGCACGTGCGCGCCGGGATAGGGTTCGAACGCTGAGTACTGGGCGCCCAGCCGGTCGCGCTGGGTGTTGAACTTGGCTGTGTCCTCCGGCGTCCACCAGTCGGTGAGCACGCCGTCGCCGTTCGACTTGCGCCCCTGGTCGTCGAAGCCGTGGCTGGTCTCGTGGCCGATCACGCCGCCGATGCCGCCATAGTTGATCGCCGGGTCGGCGTCCGGGTCGAAGAACGGCGCGGCCAGGATCGCGGCCGGGACGACGATCTCGTTGTTGGAGGGGTTGTAGTAGGCGTTGACGGTCTGCGGGGTCATGCCCCACTCGCCCTTGTCGACCGGCCCGTGCAGCCGCGCGACCTCGCGGTTCCACTCGAAGGTCTGCGCCCGGCTGACGTTGCCGTAGAGGTCGTCGGCCTTGATCGTCAGGGCGGAATAGTCGCGCCACTTGGTCGTGTAGCCGATCTTGACCGTGAATTGGGCCAGCTTCTCCAGCGCCTTGGTCTTGGTCGGATCGCTCATCCAGTCGAGCTTCTCGATGCGGGCCCGTAGTGCGGTCTGGATGTCCTTCACCAGGGCGTCCATCTTGGCCTTGGACTCCGGCGGGAAGTAGCGGGCCACATAGACCCGGCCGACGGACTCGCCGACCACCGAGTCGGTGAAGGCCACCGCCCGCTTCCAGCGCGGCCGCTGTTCCGGCTGGCCCGACAGCTCCTTGGCCCGGAAGGCGAAGTTGGCGTCGACGAAGGGCTTGGACAGATAGGGCGCGGCGCCGTCGGCAATGTGGAACGCCTGCCAGGCCTTCAGGGTGTCGAGCGGGGTGTCGGCGTAGATCTTGGCGACCTTCGGGAAGGCGGTGTTGGTGGTGACGATCACGCGGCTCGTGCCGGGCAGGCCGCTGGCCGTCAGGTAGCGGTTCCAGTCGATACCGGGGGTCAGCGCGTTGAGCTCGGCGGGATTGGCGGGGTTGTAGGTCTTGTCGCGGTCGCGCCGCTCGATGCGGGTCCACTGGACCTCGGCGAGCTTGGTCTCGAAGTCGACGATGGCCTTGGCGTTTGCGGCGGGGTTCGGCCAGCCGGCCAGGGTCAGCATCTGCTCGACATAGGCCTGGTACTTGGCCTTCTTCTGCGCGAACGCGGCCTGCAGGTAGTAGTCGCGGTCGGGCAGGCCCAGGCCGCCGGTCGCGGCCACCACGGCGTAGTGGTTGGGGTCCTTGGCGTCGATGGTGATGCCGACCGGCAGGATGCTGGCGAAGCTGGCGTGATTGCCCTTGCCCATCAGGGCGGTGAACTGATCCTTCGTATTCACCGCGCGGATCTCGGCGAGCTCCGGCTGGATCGGTTCGGCGCCCAGCTTGTCGGCCAGGGCCTCGTTCATGAAGGACGCGTAGGCCGCGCCGATCTTGGCGGCGTCCCCGTTCGTTAGCGATTGGGGGTCCTTCAGCTTGCCGGCCGCGGCGTCCATGTCGATGGCGTGGGTGCGGCTCTCCGACAGCACCGAAAGCTTGTCGAAATTGCCGTAGCGCACGCGGTCGGAGGGGATCTCCGTGCGCGCGGCCCACTTGCCGTTCGCATAGGCAAAGAAGTCGTCGCCGGGCTTCACCGAGGGGTCCATGCCGGAGACGTCGAAGCCCCAGGTCCCGTACTTCGGCGAGGCCAGGTCGGCGGCCGGCACCGGCGTCTCGCCGCGCGTGGTCGAAGCCGCCGGCTTGTGGGCGGCCTTGGCCACGCTCAGCGCGGGCGCGGCGGTCATGGCGCAAACCGCGGCGGCGGCGAGCAGGATGTTTCGGCGGACGGGGGTCATCGGCGTCTCTCGGGATGCGCGGTACGGGGAGTGCAGGTTCAATCCTGCCGTGCGCGCCAGGAAACGAGGAATTTTGATCCCGCGCAAGGGGTCGGGGCTTACCCCTCGGGCAACAACCGTTCGTAGGTGTCGCGGATCACGCCGTAGCATTCGCAGGCCAGCTGCTCGAGCACGCTGCGGTCGATGATGTCGACCACGCCGCGGCGATAGCGGATAGCGCCCTTCTCCTGCAGCGCGCGGGCGACGGCGGTCACCGTGGTGCGCTGCACGCCCAGCATGTCGGCCAGGAATTCCTGGGTCAGCGCCACGGTGTCGGTGGAGATCCGGTCGTGGCAGGTGAGCAGCCAGCGGCAGAACCGGGCCTCCACCGAATGCAGCGCGTTGCAAGCCACCGACTGGATGGCGTGACCGAACAGCGCCTCGTTGTGGCTGTCGACCAGGTGCTTCAGGTGAGCGGACTTTTCCCAAGCCTCGTGCAGGCGCTCGGCGCTGATCCGCGAGGCTCGGGTCGGGGTCTGCACGATGGCCCGCGACAGCGACTGGCGCGGCGCCACGGCGGCCATCAGGCCCAGCGCGCCTTCGCAGCCGATGGTTGCGCTTTCGATCGCCGCGCCATTCTCCATCAGGGTCATCAAGGAGATCACCCCGTCGTGCGGGAAATAGACGGTGTCGATGGGGTCGCCGGGATCGTAGAGCAGCCGTCCACGCTCTAGGTCGATCTGGGCAAGGTGCGGTCCGATCAGCCGAAGATCGTCCTCGGCCAATGCGTCGAGTAGTCGGTTTTGCACCCTGATAATCAGCCTTTGCATTGGGGAGTTGAAACGTCGCCGCACGGCTTAGGTTTCAAGTTACCGATGCAAGTCGGCAAAGATTGTCGAGTAGACGACACTAAGGCAAAGCTGCGTCCGACTGCGCAGAAAATGTTGCGCAAACGCTTGAGAAACAAGGAGAGTTCCCTGCGGCCGGCCAGTGTCGGCTAGTCGACGCAACAGTATCTAAGCTGCGATCCTTCTACCTAATCACGCGCGCCGAGACACTTTGGCCGCGGAGCGGCCGGCGGCCGGGCCTAGTGGAGGGTGGCGGCCGATGCGCCCCCGACCACGGTCGGCGGCCGGCGGCGATAGGGCCGCGAGATATCCCAGGCGAACTTGGTCACGCCGACCTCGGAGATCGACACCTCGGCGTCGAGGCAGGTCAGGCGCAGCAGGACAAGCTTGGGGTCCTGCGGGCCGTCCGGATACCAGGCCTGGGCCACGGCGTTCCAATGACGTTCGGCGCGGCGGCGGTCGTTGACGATGCGCACGGCCCCGCCGATCGAGGCCAGCATCTCGCCGTCCTGGGCCATGAACATGGCCGAACCCGCGTCGTCGCTGATGCTGCGCACCAGTTCGCAGTCGGCCGGCGCGACCAGCCACAGGCGCTTGTACCGGGCCTCGGCGAAGGCGACCACCGGCTGGGCGTGCAGCCCCGACTTGGTCAGCGACAGCAGGCCGAGACTCCGGGCGCCGATCATGCCCCACAGCCGGGATTCCAGGGTCTCGCCGCCCATCGAATCGTACGCCATGCCGAACTCCCCTTGCGGTTGGCGGCCTCGCGCGAGCCGCCTGACCGTTACGCCCGTCGATACTGCTTAAGATGCGTCGAGACTGCCGTCGAACGGGCCGGCCATGATTGCCGCTCCCGTCGCTGACCGCTCCGGCCCTTAACGCGGCGCAACCTAGCCCCGCGGCGCCCCGGCTTCAATCGACGTCGCCCGTGGGGCGATAAGCGTCCGCGTCTGAAGGGAATTCAACCCAGCCAGAGGCGACAAACAACGCCTTCTGAGCGCCATTCGATCTCGCTGCGCCCGCCGTCGGTGCCGCGGAGCGCGCGTTCCAGCACCGTCGTGCCCAGGCCGCGGCGCGAAGGCGTGCTGACCGCCGGCCCGCCCAGCTCGCGCCAGGTGATCACCGGCGCCTTGCCGTCCGGGGGTGTGATCCAGGACACCTCGACCCGGCCGGCCTGCACGGACAGCGCCCCGTGCTTGACCGCATTGGTGGTCAGCTCGTGGATCGCCATGGCCACCGACTGGGCGATGTAGGGCGACAGCGCATAGGGCTCGCCGGTGATGGTCAGGCGACCGTCGCCGTGGGTGGCGAAGGCGTGCAGCTCATCCTCCACCAGCCGGCGCAGGTCCGCCCCGACCCAGCGCCCGTCGGCCAGCAGCTGGTGGGCGCGGGCCAGCGCGGCGACGCGGCCGACCAGCACCTCCTTGAGGCCCGACACCGTGACCGCCTGGGAAAGGCTGATAGTGCCCTGCACCACGGCCAGCAGGTTGTTGGCGCGGTGGTCGACCTCGCGGGCCAGCAGCCGCAGGCGCTCCTCGCGCGCCTTGCGCTCGGTGATGTCGCGCACCGTGCCGAAGGCTCGGCCGTCGGGCAGGATGCGGCCCTGGATCTCCACCTCGACCCAGGAGCCGTCGCGCCGCTTCAGCCGCCATTCGCCGCGCACCGGGTCGTGCGGGCTGGAATCCCGCCAGGCGGTGACTCGCGGCGCGTCGGCGATGTCGATGACGTCATCCACATTGGCGCCGATCAGCGCTTCGAGCGGATAGCCCAGCAGGGCCGCGCCCGCCGGGTTCACATAGAGGTAGCGGCCGGTGTCGTCGGAGACGAACACCCCGTCGACGGCGTTGTCGAATAGCTCGGCGAGGGAATAGGCCTCAATGGGGGTGCTGGCCGTCATTCAGCGCACACGGATCGGGGACCGCACCATCGTGCAAGCATGGCGGGCAGGGCGGCCTCTTGCAATCCGGTGCGTGACGGCTTTCTTGAGATCATGATCCGACATGCCGTCACAGCGTTCCTGGCCCTTGGCCTTGCCGTCCCGGCCCTCGCCGCGCCCGCGCCGAAGATCGGCATCGACAGCTTTGCCCAGCTTACTCCGCCCTTGCCCTATCCCTACAACGAGCAGGCCCACGCCAATGCCGATGTGGCCCGGGCCAAGGCGCGGGCGAAGAAGTCCGGCAAGCTGCTGCTCATCGAACTGGGCGGCAACTGGTGCGGCGACTGCCGGATCCTGACGGCCACCATGGAGCGGCCGGACCTGAAGCCGTTCCTGACCCGGCACTACGTCACCGTGCTGGTCGACGTGGGCCGCTTCGACACCAACCTGCAGATCCCGGCCCACTACGGCATCACTGAGCGGCTGGAGGGGGTGCCGGCCCTGCTGGTGGTCGATCCGAAGACCGACAAGCTGCTCGATCCGGGGCGCGTTTCTGCCCTCGAAGACGCGCGCCACATGACCCCCCAGGCCCTGGCCGATTGGCTCGCCCAGTGGACCCCTTGAGGCGCCCCGTCGGCTAAGCGACCCTGGGTCTAGAGGTTTGCGTAAGCATATGTCTTAGCGCCGACTTCATCTCGATCGGCGACAGTGCCTCCCGGCTTTATGAGCGTAACCTGCGGGGCGGAATGGCAAGTGTTGAACAGGGTCTGCAGGTCGCCGCGCCCGTTCGCCGCTATCTTCCCCGCCTGCTGGACCTCTTCGAGAAGGTTCTGGTGGTCGGCGCGTTCGGCTTCTACATCGCGGCCAACATCGCCTCGCACAATCCGCTGAATTCCATCGTCGCGGCCGCCGATGCGGTCTCGGTCTGGTGCGTGCTGACCCGCAAACAGACCGTCAGCGTCAGTTTGTCGCCCTACGACTGGACGCTCGCCATCGTCGGCACGATGGGCGTCATGCTGGCCCGTCCAGGCGGCCACGCCCTGATCGGGCCGGTGATCGCCGGGACCGTGGGGCTATCGGGGTTGATCATCTCGGTGGCGGCCAAGCTCAGCCTCAACCGTAGCTTCGGGGTCGGCCCGGCCAATCGCGGGGTCAAGGTTGGCGGCGCCTACGCCGTCGTCCGCCACCCGATGTACTTCGGCTACGCCCTGGTCGGCGTGACCTACCTGCTGCTCAACCCGACGGCGTTCAACATGGCGGTGTATGCGGTGGCTTGGACGTGCAATCTCGGCCGCATCGCACGGGAAGAAAGCTGGCTGATGCGCGACCCCGCCTACCGCGCCTACGCCCGCAACGTGCGGTTCCGTATGGTCCCCGGGGTCATCTAGGACATTATCTGACCTAGCCTGTCAGCCAGCGCCGGGGATGGCGCCAGCCCAGTTCGCGCACCTCGCCGGGCGCGAGGCCCAGGGTCTTCATCTTCGCCAGGCTCAGCGCCCGGATCGCCTCGACCGGCTCCTGGCCGCCGATCGGGCTGGAAGCCACGCGGCCCGCCCGGCCCGCCCAGTCGACCGCCGTCCATTCCGACTTGCCCTGATCCTGATGGCCCACGGCGAAGTAGTGGCGCAGGGCCTTGGGCTCGCCCGGCAGTTCCACCAGCACCCCGATCAGCCAGCCGTCCGCCACCTGAGACCTCTCCTGCGCCAACATCCCGGCAGGTTCACTAGCGGGCCTGTCCGCCTGCGACCAGCGGCGCCCGCTGCGCGCGCATCAGCGAGGCGACGCCGGCGGGCTTGGCTCGGGTTGGGCCGGGGCAGGTTGAATGTGGCGAAATCGCCCCCTAGGGTGCGCGGAATGGTCAGGCGTGCGTCCCCGACCCTAGACGAGAGCAATTCCCATGGCCGACGAACCCAAAGACACCCCGCCCGCCACCGACGAAAAAGAACTCCCGACCGCGACGCCCAAGCACAAGGACAAGGGCACCGTGGTGCGCACCGCCTTCGGTGAGCCGATGTCCGGCGGCGTGGCCGACATCGCCGACGGCGACGACTAAGCTCCACCGCTCATCCCGGCGAAAGCCGGGACCCAGATCTCATGGCTGAGTGGCTGATCGGATCAGCTCGGAGCGCATAGAGACCGCGTCTGAGTCAGTCCATCTGGGTCCCGGCTTTCGCCGGAATGGACGGATGTACTCACTTGCCTTCGAACACCACCTGGCCGTCGACGACGGTCAGGACGGCGTGTCCTTTGTGGATCGCCGCCTCGGGCGCGGTCATCAGATCGACCGAGAATGCTGAGAGGTCGGCGCGCTTGCCGACCGTGATCGAGCCCAGTTCGTTTTCGGCAAAGCGCGCATAGGCCGCAGACGCGGTGAACAGCTTCAGCGCCTGGGTGCGGGTCAGCGCCTCCTCCGGATGCCAGTCGGCGTTCGAGAAGCCGGCCAGGTCCTTGCGGGCCACGGCGGCGTAGAACTCGATCAGCGGCGCGCCGCGTTCCACCGGAGCGTCGGAGCCGCCGACCACCACCGCACCCGACTTCAGCAGGCTCTGCCACGCATAGGCGCCCTTCAGCCGCTCCTGGCCCAGGCGGGCGAGGGCAAAGTGGAAGTCGCCGATCGCGTGGCTGGGCTGCATCGAGGCGATCACCCCGTCGGCGTGGAAGCGCGGGATGTCGACCGGGCGGATGATCTGCGAATGCTCGATCCGCCAGCGCGCCGCCGCGCCCTGCGCCGGGTCGGCCTTGAAGGTCTGCTCGTACATGTCGAGCGTCGTGGCGTTGCCGCGGTCACCGATGGCGTGGGTGGAGACCTGGATGCCGCTCTTCAGCGCCTTGGCCATCGAGGTGCGCATGAACGCCGGGTCCATCAGGAAGGTGCCGGTGATGGTCGGGGCGTCGGAGTAGGGGGCGAACAGCACCGCGCCGCGCGAGCCGAGCGCGCCGTCCATGTAGAGCTTGATGGCGCGGGTGGTGATCCGGCCGTCCTTGGTGGCCCGTGGGCCGGACGCGAACAGCGGCCCGGCGCCCTGGGCGTCGACGGCATTGTAGATGCGCAGCGGGGTCTCGCCCCTGGCGTCCATCTCCTCCAGCAGCGGCACGTCTTCCATGTCGACGCTCATCGAATGCACGCCGGTCCAGCCGTATTCGGTTTCGACCTTCATGCCGGCCTTGAACGCCGTGACGCGCTCGGCGCGGCCGGGCTCGTGGCGGATCGGCGCCAGCAGGTTCATGGCGTTGTCCACCAGCATGCCGGTGAGCTTGCCCTCGGGGCCCTTCAGGATCTGGCCGCCGGACGGCGCGGGCGTGCTCTCGTCGATGTGGGCGGCCTTGAGCGCGGCGGAGTTGGCGGTCATGGCGTGGCCGTCGGCGCGCTGCAGGATCACCGGCTGGTCGGGGGCGACGGCGTCGATGTCCTGGCGGTTGAGGAAACGGCCCTCGGGCCAGCCGGTCTCGATCCAGCCGCGGCCGTAAACAAGCCCACTCGGTTTGTGCTCTGCAAGATACCCCTTCAGCCGCGCCATGGCCTCGGCGGCGGACTTCGAGCCCTCCAGGTTCAGCTGCAGCTCGCGGTCGCCGATCTCGCGCAGATGCGCGTGGCCGTCGGTGAAGCCGGGGAACAGGGCCGCGCCCTTCAGGTCGATGACCCGCGTCTTGCCGCCGACCAGAGCCTTCGCCCCGGCGCGGGAGCCCGCGAAGCTGATCCGCCCGTGGCTGACCGCGACCGCCTCGACCTTCGGTCTGGCGTCGACGGCGGTGTAGATCGGGCCGCCCCAGATCACCAGGTCAGCGGATGGAGCCTTGGCTGCGGCAGCGGCAGGAACGGCGAGAGCCAGGGTGGAGGCGATGGCGAGGGTGATTGTGCGCATGCGGCCTAGCTAGCCGTGTGTGGACCCAAACGCCAACATTCCACGTCCGATTTCCGCGCCCATTCAGCGATGCGTGTGCTTGACCACCCAATCAACCATCAGGTCCAGCGCCGCCGGCGCGGTGGTCTCCTCGATCTGGGCGTATTCCGCCGGCCCGCCGGTGGTCGCCGTCTGGAAGAGGTGGTTCAGGCCGGGCAGCTCCATCACGGTCGCGTCTCGGTTGGCCTTCAGGGCCTCGCGGATCGCCGGGATGTTCTGCTTGGACACCACCTGGACGTCCTTGTCGCCGTTCAGCGCCAGCACCGGCATCCGCAGCTTGGCCAGCGTCGGGCGCGGGTCGTAGGCGATGAACCACTTGTACCAGACCGAGTTCACCTGGGCGACGGTGGCCGGCGCCAAGGCGGCGGGCAGGCCGGCGTCCACCAGCACCTTGACCGCGTCGGCCTTGGCCTCCTCGTAGGGCTTGGGCTGGGCGAGCGCCGCCTCCATCTTCGCCTGCAGCTGCTCGTTGCGCGCCGTGATCGCCGGCGGGACCCCCATGGCGCGTCCGATCGCCTCGCGTTGCGCGGTCATCAGTTCGCGGACCGGTGCGCCCGGCCCGGCCATCATCACCACGAAGGCCACCCGCGGGTCCTTGGCGGCCATCATCGGCCCGACCATGCCGCCCTCGCTGTGGCCGATCACCCCGATCCGCTTGGGATCGATCTCGTGGCGGGTGCGCAGGTAGACCATGGCGGCCAGGCCATCAACCGCGAAGTCCTCGCTGGTCGCCTTGGAAAAGTCGCCGGTGGACTTGGCGAAGCCGCGGTCGTCCCAGCGCAGCACCGCGACGCCGCGCCGGGTGAGGGCGTCGGCCCACACGGCGAACGGCTTGTGGCCGAGCAGGGTCTCGTCGCGGTCCTGGGCGCCGGACCCGGTGATCATCACGGCGGCGGGGAAGGGGCCCTTGCCCCGCGGCAGGCTGAGCGTGCCGGCGAGCTTCACGCCGGGGGCGCTGTCGAAGGCCACATCCTCGGCCAGATAGGGGAATGGCGGTTTCGGCGTCTGCGGACGTTTGAGTTCCGCGGTCTTCGCCGACGCTGCGCCTGTCCAGGTGAAGTCGAGCGGGATCGCCGCGCCCTGGGTCCAGGTTCCCTTGATCGCCTTGCCGGCGCCGTCCAGAATCCCCTCGTAGCTCGCCCGGGTGATCGGTATCTGGAAGGCCACCTTCTGGCCGTCTCGGGTCAGCACAGGGATCGGAATACCCATGGCCATCTGGTCGGGGGAATCCATCAGCACGATGGTGCCGCTGGCGCTGGTGTGGATGTGCAGGACGATCCTCAGCTTGAGGCCGCCCGGTAGGGTCACCGTGCCCTCCCAGGTCCCGTCGAGCCCGGCGACTGCCGGCCTGGGCTCCAATGGCCCCTTCGCCAGGGTCACCGGATAGTCCTGCCCCTGCGACCACGCGCCGATCCACGATGAGGAGGCCGCATCCCAGCGGCCGGTGAAGGTCGCCTTGATGCTGTCCAGCGTGAAGCTCAGCTTGCCGTCCTCGACCTTCACGGTGTTCAGCGGAGCGGCGCGGTCGTTGACCTCGGGGCTCAGCACCGTCCCCGCATAGGCGCCGGGCTTGCCGGTGATCTCCACCGCCAGTCGGTGGTCTCCGCTCGGCAGGTGGATCGCCCCATGCCAGCTTCCCGCCGCATCCTGGGCATGCGCGGCGCTGGCCAGCACAAAGCCCATCATCAGGCCCGCAAAAGCGAGCGCCACGATCCACTGGGTGAATTTCCACGCCACGTTCAGCCCCTCTTCCCTCGGTCAGCTATTCAGTCGCCCGGCGCGCGCAAACCCCACAGCGCCGGCCTAATCGCCCCTGTCCTAGCGCGCCGGCCTGCGCCCGCGCGCTACCGCCCGGGCCGCAGGGGCGGCGACCGGCGCCGGCTCCTGCTTGGTCGGCACGGCGTGCGCCGCCATCGCCACCTGGGTCAGGCCCAGCAGGCCGCCCGGGTTCATGGCGTCGACCAGGGCGGGCGGCATCAGGATCGTCGCCCCGCGCTCCTTGGTGGTCTCGTAGATGATGTTCATGGCGCGCAGCTGCAGAGCCGCCGGGCTCCTGGCGTAGATGTCGGCGGCCTCGACGAACTTCTGCGCCACGGCCAGCTCGGCCTGGCCCAGGTGGATCCGGGCGGCGGCCTCGCGCTGGGCCTGGGCCTCGCGGCTCATGGCGTCCTGCAGGGCGTCGGGCACGCCGATGTCGCGGATCTCCACGGAGATGGCGGTGACCCCCCAGTCGGCGGTCTTGCGGCCGATTTCCTCGCGCAGCATCTCATCGCCGTGCTTGCGGTCGCTGAGCAGCGTCGAGAGCAACGACGAGCCGACCATTTCGCGCAGTGAGGTCTGGGCCACGCGGCTGATCGCCGAGCGATAGTCGGTGATCTCCAGGGCCGCGCGCTCGGGATCGTGGATCTGCCAGAACACCACCGCGTCGACGTCCACCGGTACGGTGTCCTTCGATAGCGCCTGCTCGGCGTTGAACTCAGTGGTCTGGATCCGCTGGTCCAGCCAGGAGGAGACGTCGTCGATGAACGGGATGATCACGAATATGCCGGGCCCGCGCACCGCCTGCAGCTTGCCCAGCCGCAGCACCACCGCGCGCTCCCACTGGTTGGCCATCTTCAGCGACATGGGCGTCAGCACGCCCGCCAGGACCAACGCGCCGCCGACCCAGTAGAGGAACGGCATGAAGTTCTGGGCGCCCTGCTCGATGCTGAGCACACCCAGCCCAATCAGGATCACCGCCAAGAGGCCGGCCGGGGCGTTGGCGCCCCTCGGTCGGATGCGCGGAATACCCATGGCCACAGCGTAGTTGTTGCTCATCTCAGGTCTCCTTATCGGCGGCGAGCGCCGCGATGCGTTGGGAAAGCGCGATGGGGTCGACCCCAAGCGCGGCGGCGGCCGCCAGGGTGCGGCGCGCCAGACTGTCGGTTTCGGCCTCGTGGGCGTCGCCTTCCATGGCCGGCGGCGGTTCGGCGACGAAGCTGCCGCGGCCGCGCACCAGCACCAGCGCGCCGGCCCGCTCCAGGTCGTCATAAGCGTGACGCACGGTGTTGAGGTCGACCTTCAGGGCCACGGCCACCTGGCGCATGGTCGGCATCTGGTCGCCGGCGCTTAACTGGCCCGCGCCCATGGCGCGCAGGAACTGCTCGCGCAGCTGCACATAGATGGGCACCCCCGTTGCCTCGATACGCAGTCCAGCCAAGATGCGCGCCTGTGTATGCATACACTCATACAATACGCCGACGGCTTGGCTTGTCAAACGCCCCTTCTCGACGCAGGTCGCGAACGCAACCAAACCATTGAACTAGTCGCTGTGTTCTAAAGGTAGTGAGCTGGGAAAATGACGAGCAGGCGACACGTGTTGATCGGCTGCGGATCTCTGGCGCTCGCGGCGACTGCGACGGCGGCCTTCAGTATCCAACAAATGGGGTCCATGGAGTCCTACCGAGCGTCGTCTGCCGCCACCCGGGCCAGGTTGGCCGCACATCCTGCGCTGAAAGACCTCATCCGACTCGCGACGCTGGCGCCGAGCGGGCACAACACCCAGCCGTGGCGGTTTCGAACCGGCCAGCACAGCATCGATATCCTGCCGGACTTTTCCCGACGAACCCCCGTCGTCGATCCAGACGATCACCACCTCTTCACGAGCCTGGGGTGCGCTGGCGAAACCCTGCAGATCGCCGCCGCGGCCAGTGGGCGTCCTGGTGATCTGAGTTTCGATTCAGCGGGAGGCGGGGCCGTCGTGTTCTCCTTCGCGCAAGGCGCCGTCATAGGCTCTGCACTGTCCGACGCGATCACGCGAAGGCAATCGACGCGCACCGAATATGACGGACGGCCGGTCGCGTCCGCCGACCTTCAACGGCTGGCCGCGGCGGCTCTCCCTGGCGTCGACCTTGTGCTCATCACCGATCGGCCGGTTATCGATCGCGTGCGCGATCTCGTGATCTCCGCAAACAGCGCGCAAATGGCGGAGGCCGCGTTCGTCCATGAACTCAAGAGCTGGCTGCGGTTCAACCCACGCCAGGCGAGCGCTGCCGGTGATGGCCTGTTCAGCGTCGCGAGCGGCAGTCCGAGCGTTCCGACATGGCTCGGCCCGACGATGTTCAACCTGGCTTTCAGCACCAAGGCGGAGAACGCCAAATATGCGCGGCAGCTCAACTCGTCGTCGGGGATCGCCGTCTTCGTTGCGCAGCAAGCCGACCGCCAAGGCTGGGTCCAGGCGGGCCGCGCATGTCAGCGGTTCGCCTTGCAGGCGACGGCGCTTGGGCTGCAAGTCTGCTTCGTCAATCAGCCGGTGGAAGTCGCGCGCCTGCGGCCGGAATTGGCCGCGCTCCTGGGCATGCCGGGGCGTCGTCCGGACATCGTGATGCGGTTTGGTCGCGGCCCCACGCTGCCGTTTTCACCGCGCCGGCCGGTGGACGCCGTCCTTGCGTAGGTTCAACGCTGAGGCACGGGCGTACGCCGAATACGCCGCACGACGGCGCGTCCCTGGCGCGGTCGCTTGTGGGACCATCAGCTTCGCATAAGGGGCCACGGGCCCGTAATCCGAGCCCGTTCTAGCCCTCGCCGACGCTCTGTCGCTCGGGTCGGCGCTCGCCGATCCCCTCGAAGATGTAGGTCATGTCCACGCTCAGTGCCTGGGCCAGCCGCCAGAGCATGCCGGCGGAAATCCCCACCACGGCGCTCTCGTATTTATGGATCTGCTGAAAGCTCACGCCGCAGCCGCGGGCGACATCGGCCTGGGTCAATCCCAGCAGCCGCCGTCGATGACGCAGGCGCGTGCCGATCAGTCGGTTAATGGCGGCTGGCTCCATGCCGCCAGTTTGCAGGCCGCCGATGACGCCCGCATGACCTAAACAGGGGGTGAGCCAGCGAAAGCTCAGCCGATCGGGAAGCTCAGGTTGGGCTGGGCCGTCCAGGGGTTCACCTTGCTGCGCGGGGCGGCGATCTCCAGGTGGCCGCCCAGGGTCGAGCGGCCGATCCCCTCGGCCTCGTAGAGCGCTTCGAAGCTGTCGGCGTCGCGCACGGTCTTCAGCAGGGCTTTCAGCGCATCGGGGTTAGCCAGGGCCTCGGCGGCCTGCTGCAGGCCGGTGTCGCGGGCCCCGGCGATCACCACGATGCGGTTGCCGGCCGGCCCGCGGAAGGCGGCCACATAGCCGTAGTCGCGGCGGTTGGCGTCGCCCTGGCTGGGGCCGCCTTCCTGGCTGCGGTAGGTGCGGTGCGAGACGCCGTCGATCAGGTCGTCATAGGTCTCGCCGATGGAGAACCGCGAGCCCGCGAACACCGGCGCGCGCAGCATGCCCAGGCCGCTCAGATAGCCCAGGTAGACGATGTTGTTGCGCTTCAGCATCTCCGGCGTCAGGTCGGACGCCATGACCACGTGGACGTTGTCGCCCCCACTGGTCCCGCGAGAGGGGCCCGCGCCGCGCGACAGAACCGGCACGATGCTGCGCAGAGCGAACGCCGCACCCACCGGCAGGTAGTAGAGGTCGAGGTCGCGGTACTTCCCCATGGCCTTGGGGTTGTCCATCAGCCAGTCGTCGAGGTCGGACGCCGAATTGATTGAATATTGCCGTACGAGCCGGTTGATGCCGGCGGTCTCATCGATCTCGCCGAAGATGTAGTAGTCGCCCAGCACCAGCAGGGTCGGCGCGTCGCCCTTGACGATCGGGGTCCAGGGTTGGCTGGCCTGGGCGCGCGCCAGGCTGTGCTCGGAGCCGTGGGTCGACCAGAAGACCGCCCAGGCCGCAACGTTCAGGGCCAGCACCAGCGCGACCGCGCCAAGCGCCCAGCGCCGCCAGGCGAAGCCCGGCGCGGCGACCGCCGCCGGCCGCGCCTCCACCACCATCCGGTACTCGCCCTTGGGGATCGTCAGCCGCGCCGGCTCGTCGCGCCCGGCGGCGGCGTAGAAGTCGTCAAGTTTGCGCCGCAGCCGGTGCACGGCGACCCGCACCGAGGCGTCCTGGCCGCCATCGAAGTCCGCGTCGCGCCCGAACACCGCGGCCGCCACTTCGAACTCCTTGGGCCGCATCCCCACCTTGGCGCACTCCGCCAGATAGTCGAACAGCCGGTTCAGGCCCGGCGAACGGCCGAGCGCATGGCGCGCGCGCAGGCCTGCCGCCAGCTCGGCGATCTCTTCGCCCGCACCCTCGTGCCCGCCCTGTGCCACGCCCCTTGTAACCTTGTGTAACCCCTGGGAGACCGTATTTAACCGGACACGGCCGCGCTTGGCAAAGTATGCGTACCGACAATTGGAATCCGGGGAACCGCCTTGAAGCGTCTGATCACCCTTGCGGCCTGCGCTGCTCTGCCTGTGGGTCTGCTGCTCGCCAGCTGCACCCCGAAGCCCGCCGAGACCACGGTGAAGTTCAACACCGAGCTGCCGATGAACGAGTTCATGGGCCACGTGGTCGACCCGGCGTCCTTCGCCTATTGGAAGGGCTCCGGCGACGAGGTCACCGCGTCCGGCACCCGGGCGCTGGCGCCCACCACCGATGAGGGGTGGGAGTCGCTGGAGACCGCCGCGGCGGTGCTGATCGAAGCCGGCAACGCCCTGCAGCTGCCCGGCCGCCCCGGTCCGCCGCGCGCGCCGGAGGCCGACTTCAACAAGTTCGCCCAGGCGCTGACCGCCGAGGCGATCCTGGCCAAGGCCGCCGCCGCGAAGCACGACAAGGACGGCGTCTATACGGAAGGCGCCAAGATCTACCAGATCTGCACGGCCTGCCACAAAGAGTACGTCATCGATCCGAGCATCAAGGCCAACGGTCCGGCCAAGGGCAATCCATTGCCTGACTGGCCCGCCGACGTCGCGGCCAAGCAAAAGTCGTTCGACGCTAAACCCGCCGCGAAGTGACCGCGCGGATTTAGGCCGAACCCCACACTCGAGGACGCGGATGCAGGGAAGAATGCGCTTCGGCGCAGCGGGAAAACGCGTGCTCGTCGCAGCGGTCGCCGTAGGAACCTTTGCGTCGGCCGCGCACGCCGCCGACGCCGACGCGACCAACAAGGTCAGCGAGGTCGTGGTCACCGCGTCGCGTCTCGACCTGCTGGGCGTGGCCGACACCGCCAGCCAGGGCGCGGTCACCCAGAAGGAGCTGGAGCTGCGTCCGGTCTACCGGGTCGGCCAGATCCTGGAATCGACGCCCGGCCTGGTGGTCACCGCTCACTCCGGCGAGGGCAAGGCCAACCAGTATCTGGTGCGCGGCTTCAACCTCGACCACGGTACCGACATCGCCAATTTCGTTGACGACATGCCGATCAACCGGCCGACCAACACCCACGGCCAGGGCTATTCCGACGTCAACTTCGAGATCCCCGAACTGGCCCAGGGCCTCGACTACACCAAGGGGCCCTACTACGCCGCGGTGGGTGACTTCGGCGCGGTGGCCTCGACCCATCTGAAGCTCGCCAACGAGATTCCCAATCAGCTCGCCGTAGGCGGCGGCACTTTCGGCATCTACAACGCCTTCCTGGGTGGCACGCGGAGGTTCGGCGACCACGACCGGCTACTGGGCGGGCTTTACTACGGCCACCTCGACGGCCCGTTCGATCACCCCGACAACTTCCGCAAGCTCGCTGGCGAGGCGCGCTACAGCCACGGCGACGCGGTCGACGGCTACAGCCTGACCGCCATGTACTACAAGGGCGACGGTAATTTCACGACCGACCAGCCGCTGCGCGCCGTCCGCTCGGGTCTGATCAGCCGCTTCGGCACGCTCGATCCCACCGACGGCTCGAGTTCCGAGCGCGCCAGTCTCTCGGCCCACTTCGCCGCGAAAGGTGAGGCCTGGAAGCTCTCGACCAGCGCCTACTACATCCACAGCCGCATGACGCTGAGGAACGACTTCACCCATTTCCTCGACGACCCGATCAATGGCGACCAGGAAGCCCAACATGAGACCCGCGACACCTTCGGCGGCCAGGCCTCGCTGACCTACACTCACAGCTTCGGGACCCTCGAGAACCAGGCGGTCGCCGGCCTGCAGGTGCGCCGCGATCTGGCCTATGTCGACCGCCGCCACACCAAGGCCCGCCAGGAACTCAGCGGCTGCAGCGCCCCGCAGGAAGGCGGCCCGGCGATCCAGACGCCGATGGCCGGCGGGACCTGCAACGCCGACCGGGTCAAGCTGCTCGACCTCGGCCCCTATGTGGAAGACACCACGCGCTGGACGCCGTGGCTGCGGACGATCCTCGGCGCGCGCTGGGAGGACTACGGCGCCTCCGACCACAGTCTGATCTCCGGCTTCTCCGGGACCGGCCACCAGAGTCTCATCCAGCCCAAGGGTTCGATCGTGCTGGGGCCATTCTACAAGACCGAACTCTATCTCAGCGCCGGCCGCGGCTTCCACTCCGACGATGTGCGCGGCGTGTTTGGCACGGTCCCGCTGGCGGGTGTCCCCGGCCTGGCCGGCAAGACCCCGTTCCTGGCCCCGGCCAGGGGCGAGGAGCTCGGCCTGCGCAGCAACATCATCCCCAGGCTGTCGATCCAGGTCGCGGTCTTCCGCGAGGATTTCCAGTCGGAGCTGGCCTACAACGCCGACGCCGGCCAGGACGAGGCCAGTGCGCCCAGCCGCCGCCAGGGCATCGAGATTTCCGGCGAATACCGCCCGGCCCCCTGGATCGAACTGAACGCCGACCTGGCCTTCTCCACGGCCCGCTATCGGGCGAACGCCGCGAGCCTCGCCAACTTCGGCCTGGACGGTCCGTTCATCGCCGATGCGCCGAACTTCATCGGTTCGTTCGGCGTGCTGGTCGACAACCTCGGCCCCTGGTTCGGCGGGCTGCAGTGGCGCAAGCTCGGCGCCTATCCGATCGCCGACGGCCAGGAGAACCCGCAGGACAAGGGCTACAGCGAGGTCAACCTCGACATCGGCTACAAGGTCTCAGATCACCTGAAGGCGCAGCTGACCCTCTTCAACCTGACCAACACCAAGGCCAATGCCGCCGCCTATTTCTACGGCTCGCGCCTGCCCGGCGAATCGGCCGGGGGCCGCGACGATTTCCAGGTCCACCCCCTGGAGCCGATTTCGGCGGTGGCCAAGCTCACCTACGCTTTCTGACGCGCGGGTGTTCGAACCACGCCGGGCGTTCTGAAATTGACAGCGACCGCGCGGCCTGCGACGCCTCCGCGCATGGGCTGGAGAGAACGAGCGACGCGACGCGGAGGCCTGCGCCCGTGGGCGTTCGCCCTGTTGTTCGCCGCGCTGCTGGTCCGGGGACTGACGCCTGCGGGTTGGATGCCCAACCCACACGCCTCGCTGGCCGCGCCGTATGTGATCTGCACAGCCGATGGCGTTCATCTGGTCGGCTCCGACGCTCATAGCCCCCCGACCAAGCCCGCCTCGACTGGTCACGACATCTGTGTCTTCGCCGGCCATCTAGCCGGGCCCGCGGGTGAGCCTTCGCTGGCGGTCGGCAGCGCCCAGGTCGCGGCGCTTGACGCCATCTCGCCGGCGCCAGCCACCATCTTCAGCCCGGCGCCGCGCCACCGCGAACAGGCCGCCAGAGCGCCTCCGACCGCCGTCTGAGATTCCTTGAACCCCCGCTGTCCAAACCCGCGCCCGCGCGGGCGGTCGGCGCTGTCCTTCTCAGACCTTCGGAGCGCCCATGCGCAAATCCACGCTGCTCGCGTGCTTGGCCGGCATAGCCGCCGCGCTCGCCTACGCCTCGCCGTCCGCCGCCCACGCCATCGTCGGCGACCGCTTCTTCCCGGCCACCATCGTCACCGATGATCCCGGCGTCGCCGACGAGCTGGCCCTGCCCACCATCTCTTCGTTTCGCACCGGCGACGACCCATCGGCCCGCGAACTCGACGTCTCCGGCGACTACGCCAAGCGGCTGACCGACCGGCTGGCGGTGGGCGTGGGCGAGACCTGGACGCGGCGCAAGTCACCCGACGGCCGGGCCCAGGGTTTCCAGAACCTGGACACCTCGCTGAAATACCAACTGATCAAGGACGCCGACCACGAAGCCCTGCTCGCCGTCGGCCTCAGCGCCGAATGGGCCACTACCGGCGCTCGCCAGGTCAGTGCTGAGCGGCATTCGACGTTCACGCCGGCGGTGTTCTTCGGTCGCGGCGCCGGAGACCTGCCCGACGCCCTCGCCTGGGCCCGGCCGTTCGCACTCACCGGCCTGGTCGGCTACGCGATCCCTGGTCGCGGCCGCGACGGCGACGAGCGCAACCCGCGGGTTCTGCAAACCGGCCTGGCGATCGAATACAGCCTTCCCTACCTCGCCGCCCACGTGAAGGATCTGGGCCTGTCCGACTTCGTCAACCACCTGACTCCGCTGGTCGAAGCGAGCTTCGAGACACCGCTGGCCAACGCCGACAGCCACCGCACGACCGGCACGGTCAACCCCGGGGTCATCTGGGCAGGACGCCGCTTCCAGTTCGCCGCCGAGGCGACCCTGCCAATCAACGCGCAGAGCGGCCACGGCGTGGGCTTCGTGTTCCAGGTGCACTATTACCTGGATGACCTATTCCCGAAATCTCTTGGCAAGCCGATCTGGTAGAGTGGACCCATGCGCAAAGCCTTCATGTTCACAGCTGCCGCCGCCCTGTCCCTGCTCGCCGCCGGCCAGGCCTCCGCCCACGCCCGCCTGCTGAGCGCCGTGCCCAAGGTCGGCAGCACGGTCGCCTCGCCGCAGACACTGGTGCTGCACTATTCCGAGACCATCGTGCCCGCCGTCTCCACGTGAACGTCACCGGTCCCGGCGGCGCCCCGGTCGCCACGGGCCCGCTGGCGCTCGGCGACAAGGACAAGCGCGAGGTCACCGTGGCCTTCTCCGCCCCGCTGCGGCCCGGCGCCTACAAGGTGTCGTGGAAGATGCACACGCCCGACGACCACAACACCGACGGAACCTTCGCCTTCACCGTGAAGAAGTAGCGGCCCGCCTCAGGCCGCGCTCGCCCGGCGGAACGCCTCGTTCGCGCGGCCCCAGGACAGCACCTTCATCACCGCATCCACATAGGCCGCGGCCTTGGCGCCGTAGTCCATGTGGTAGGCATGCTCGTACATGTCGAGCGCCAGCAGGGGCGTGCCGCCGGCCAACGTCTGGCTGTGATCGGAGGCCCAGGTGTTCACCAGCCTGCGGTCGTGCGGGCTCCAGGTCAGCAGCACCCAGCCCGACCCGCCGCCCAGCGCCTTGCCCATGGCCGAGAACTCTGCCGCCCATTTGTCGCGGCTGCCGAAGTCGCGCTCCACCGCCTGGGCCAGGCCGGGGCTGGGCGGCGTCGCCGCGCTGAGGCCCGCGAAATAGACCTCGTGCAGGATCATCGAATTCCAGGCGATCAGCTCCTCGCGTTTCAGCCCGTTGATCATGAAGCCGGGCGCCGTCGCCAGGTCGAGCTTGCCGAACTCGCTCCGGATACCCGCGATCCGCTTCACCGCGCCGACATAGTTGTTGTCGTGGTGGCTGGTCAGCAACTTCTCCGACAGGCCGGGCACGGCCTTAGGATCGAAGGGCAGGGGCTGCGGCTGCGGCGCGAAGCCGGGCGCGGACTGGGCGGATGCGGTCGCGGCCGCCGCGGCGCTGGCCAACGCCATGCCGCCCAGCAACAGACGGCGGTCGATCTTGGATTCAGACATGGGCTGTCCTCCGGTGGGATGCTGAGGTGAGTCGTTCGAGCGTGGTCCGGGCCAGCGCCTCAGGCGTTTCGTCCGGGATCGGAAAGACCGAACTGACATTGATCTCGCAAAGCACGTAGCTGTCATCCCCTTCCGGTGTTTTCGGCCCTAGCAGCAGGTCCGCGTCCCAGATCACCGGCAGGTCGCCGGGGTGGATGCCGAGCGTCCGCGAAAGCCCCGGCGCCCAGTCGCGCTCCATCAGCGCGCGGATGCGCTGGAACCGCGGATCGGTCGGGCCGGAATAGAGCCGGGGGCCTGACGGGCCGTCCTCAGCGCCGGCCAGCGCCCGGACCAGCTGGTGACCGAACCCCGCCACCTGGTCGCCGGACATGTAGCAGCGGACCATCCCCTCCAGATGCCGCGCCTGGAAGGCCTGGTCGACCAGCCCGCCGCCGGCCTCGAATTCGGTCAGCCGTTCGGCGATGAACTCGGCGAGCGGCAGGGTGCGCGGGTCGCTGCCGCCCCGCGCCTCCTTGACGATGACGCGACCGCCGTCCGTCTGCTCCACCTTCCAGACTCCGATCCCGCCATTGCCACGGTTCTGCTTCAGCACCCGTGGCCCGGCCGCCAGCCGCGCCGGGAATTCGTCCGTGAACGCCGCAGGCGTCGCGTAGCGCCAGACGTCGCTCCCCCAGCCGAGCTCGCGCGTCGTATAGAGCACGTCCTTCACGCCCATCTTCGCCGTCACGTCAGGGTGCGTACTGACCAGGACGCCTGCCGCGGCGACCTCGCGCAGCAGGTCGTCGAGCGCGCCGCGCCGCGCCGCTCGCCGGTCGCCGTCGCGATCGGGTCGACCCACACCAGCACGCCGTCACAGGCCAGCATCTGCGCCCGCGCCTCGCCGGTCAGCGCCTCGCTCCAGACGCAGGGTTCGGCGCCGACGCCCTGTGCGGCGAGCGCCGCGAAGATCGCCGTCAGCCGGCTCGTCTCGGCGCTCGCCTCACGACGCGCTTGCGCGTCGCCGCGCCAGACCACGGCGACCTTGAACGGCTTGGATGTCGGACTCATCTCACGCTCCCTCCGGTGTCACCGGATCAAAGGAGCGGGTCTTGGACGGTCGCCCGTCTCAGCCCGGGCGCCCGCATCGGCCCGAAGAGGCCCAGACTAGAGCCATCTGGGCGGGGTTCAAGCGTCCTAAAGCTTCAGCCCGAACCTCGGGCCGACCCAGGTCATGGTCAGGTAGAGGCCGATGGTCAGCACGCAGCCTGAGGCCAGCGCCGCCCAGAACGGCACGCCACGCTTCAGCAGCGCCGGGATCAGCAGGAACATCGGGAGAGAGGGCAGTACGTACCAGAAGGTCGCGCCGGCGTGGCTGGCCATCCGGTCGGGATCGCGCGTGTCGCGCCACAGCCAGATCATCCCCAGCACCGAGACCAGCGGCAGCGAGGCGATCAGCGCGCCCGCGCCAGGCGAGCGCTTGGCCACCTCCGACACGATGGCGATGATCACCCCGGAGATCGCGGCCTTGAGGATCAGGTACAGCATCGCGGGAGCTTACGCCCTGCCTTGGCCTTGACCAGGGGCAAGCCCGCCTAGAACTTTCGCTCGAACTCCACCATCAGCCGCACCTGGCCGTCGCTGTCGGCCCGCGCGGTCCCCACGGGCAGCAGATAGGCCGCCTCCAGTTCCAGCTCGCCGCCCTTCATCCAGCCGGGGTGCAGCTCCCAGTTAGCCATCGGGCCGATGTAGTGCCCCTGGCGGCCGCCCAGGGTGTCGCTGGTTCCCAGTGCGCCGAACGCCTGGACGCCCAGCTTCAGGCCGGGCGCGGTGGCGAACGTGCCCTGCCAAGCATAGCCGAAGGTGCTGGCCTTCTCGCCCGGCCGGTCGGTCAGGGGGGTCTTGGAGATCAGGTTGAACAGGCCCTCGAACGACCCGTTGCGCTTGGCCAGCAAGAGCTTGGCCTCGACCACGCCGGACTCGTTGTGCAGCCGCTGCTCGTATTCCAGATAGCCGCCCACATCGACGCCCAGGCCGGGGATCTGACCCAGGTAGGCGACGCCTTCGATGCCGATGGAATCCAGCTTGCCCGTCTCGCCGGCGTGCTGCTCGAACTCGCCCACCACCGCCAGGCTCAGCCGGTCGTTGATCCCGCGCTCGACCTCGACCACCGCGGCCTGCTCGCCGTTCAACGGGCCGCCGGTCAGCCGGCCGCTGCGCAGCTCCAGCTCGGTGACGCCGTTCCTGACGTAAGGGTCATAGACCTTGTTCGAGAGCCCCGGCTGGTCGGCCGCGCTCGCCGTGCCTGCCCACGCCAGTCCCGCCGCCAACGCCGCAGCCAATTTCCACTGAGTCATTCAT
>JBBQTP010000057.1:0-23312 GCA_038213205.1 Caulobacterales bacterium | reverse complement strand
AGGAAGTCCAACCGTTCATCCTGCCACCGGCCACCGCCTTCAAGGCCGCAGACCAGGGCGACATCTGGCTCTGCAACCGCAACTGCGGCGACGTAATGCGCTCGGTCTACAAGCTGACCGCCTATCCGGATGCCTACCTCTATGTGGTCCGCCCGGTGGAGAAGGGGCTGGTCGCCCACCTGCTGGAGACCGAGGCCAGCCTGATCGCCTATCGCCAGGCCGCCGAATACCGCGCGCGCATCCAGACCATCTTCGCGCTCAGCTACGCCGAGACCGCCCTGCTGGTGCTGGTCGGGGCGGTTTGGCTCGGCATCTGGGCGGCCAACGCCATCTCCGGCCCGGTGGCGCGGCTGGTCGTCGCGGCGGGACGTGTCGCCGGCGGCGACCTCAACGCCCGCGTCGACGCCGACAATGATCCCGAGGAGATCGCGGTGTTATCGCGCGCCTTCAACAGCATGACGCACGATCTCCAGGCGCAGCAGGAGGCGATCCACACCGCTCACGAAGACGCCGAGCGCCGCCGCCAGTTCATCGAAACCGTGCTGGCTGAGGTCAGCGCCGGCGTCGTCGGCCTCGACGCCAAGGGCCGGATCTCCGCGACCAACCGCCAAGCTGAGCTGCTGCTGGGCCTTACCGGATCGGGCAGGGGCCGCAAGCTCGCCGATGTCGCCCCGGAGGTCGCTGCGGTCGCCGCCCTGGTGGGCCGCGGCTCCGACGCCGAGGACGAGGTCGACGTGGTCCGCGGCCGCGAAACGCGGCGCCTGCGGGTGCGCGCCAGCCGCATTGAGGACGGTCTGGTGTTGACGTTCGACGACATCACCCGGCTGGTCACCGCCCAGCGCAACGCCGCCTGGCGCGACGTGGCGCGGCGCATCGCCCACGAGATCAAGAACCCACTGACCCCGATCCAGCTGTCGGCCGAGCGGCTGCGCAAGAAGTACCGCAAGGACATCGCGCCGGCGGACGTGGAGATCTTCGACCGCTGCACCGACACCATCATCCGCCAGGTTGGCGACATTACCCGACTGATCGACGAATTTTCCGCCTTCGCCCGGATGCCGGCCCCCAAGTTCAGCGACCTCGACGCCGCCGAACTGGTCCGCGCGGCGGTGTTCGCCCAGGGCGTCGCCAGTCCGGACCTTGAGGTCACCCTGGAAGACCCGGTGCCTGAGACCCGGCTGCTGGCCGACGAGCGAATGCTGGGCCAGGCGCTCACCAATGTGCTGAAGAACGCCGCGGAGGCCGTCGCAGCCAAACCGCGCACCGGCAAGGCGAAAGGCCGCATCCGCGTGCGCCTAGTTTCCGATGAGACCGGGGTCGCGTTCGAGGTGGAAGACAATGGCGTCGGCCTGCCGGCCAAGGATCGCGATCGGCTGACCGAACCCTATGTGACGACCCGCGAGAAGGGGACGGGCCTGGGGCTCGCGATCGTCAAACGCATCCTGGAAGACCACGGCGGAGAGCTGGAGTTGACGGACGCCCGAAAGGGCTCCGGCGCGCTGGCGATCCTTCGGCTTCCAGCCCAGGCGCGGGCCAAACCCGCCGCCAAATCCCAATCCGTGACCGTGTAAGGAAAACCCATGGCGTCTGACGTTCTGGTGGTCGACGATGAGGCGGACATCCGCGAGCTGGTGGCCGGCATCCTCACCGACGAGGGCTATGCCGTGCGCACGGCCAACGACGCGGACTCAGCGCTCGCCGCCTTCCGCGCGCGAAAGCCCGCGCTGCTGATCCTCGACATCTGGATGTCCGGCGGCGGCATGGACGGGTTGGCCCTGCTCGACATGGTCCGCGCGCTGGACGCCGACCTGCCGGTGATCATGATCAGCGGCCACGGCAACATCGAGACCGCCGTCAGCGCCATCAAGCGCGGCGCCTACGAGTTCCTGGAAAAGCCCTTCAAGTCCGACCGCCTGCTGCTGGTCGTCGAGCGTGCGTTGGAAGCCGCCAACCTGCGCCGGGAGAACCGCCGCCTGCGCACCCAGGCGATCACGCCGGAGGGCATGACCGGCAAGTCCATGGCCGCCCAGTCCCTGCGCCAGATGATCGCCAAGCTGGCCGGCGCAAACAGCCGCGTGCTGATCTCCGGACCTCCGGGGTCCGGCAAGGAGACGGTCGCGCGCCTGATCCACGGCGCCTCCGCGCGCACCCGCAACGAGTTCGTGCCGGTCAGCGCCGCGGGGATGACGCCGCAGCGTATGGATGTCGAGCTGTTCGGCCAGGAGGGCGAGGACGGTCGCACCGCCAAGGTCGGGGTCTTCGAGCGAGCGCACTCCGGCACCCTCTACCTGGACGAAGTGGCCGACATGCCGCGCGAGACGCAGGGGCGCATCCTACGCGTCCTGGTCGACCAGAGCTTCCGGCGGGTCGGCGGGGACAGCGACGTCCACGTCGACGTGCGCGTGGTCTCCTCGACCTCGCGGGACCTGCGCGAGGAGATCGCCGCGGGGCGGTTCCGCGAGGACCTGTTCCACCGCCTGAACGTGGTGCCGGTCAACGTGCCCGGGCTCTCCGAGCGCCGCGAGGACATCCCCGAGCTGGTGGAATATTTCATCGAGCGGATCTGCGAGGCGACCGGCATGCCGCGCCGCCGGCTGGCCGACGATGCGCTGGCGACGCTGCAGGTTCGTGCCTGGCCGGGAAACTTGCGCCAGCTGCGCAACAACGTGGAGCGGATGCTGATCCTGGCTTCCGGCGCGGCGGGCGATCCGATCACCGCCAACATGCTGCCAGCCGAAGCCATGGTCACCGACCAGGCCACCAGCCTGGGCGCCGAGCGGATGATCGCTCTGCCGCTGCGCGAGGCCCGCGAGGTGTTCGAGCGCGAGTACCTCAACGCCCAGATGCTGCGCTTCTCGGGCAACATCTCGCGCACCGCCGCCTTCATCGGCATGGAGCGCTCGGCCCTGCACCGCAAGCTGAAGTCGCTCGGTCTCTCAGGCGCGCGGGCGCTCGAGGAAGAGGTCAGCTGATGGGGCGCATCGCCTACGTCAACGGCCAGTTCGTGCCGCACGGCCAGGCCGCGGTTCACATCGAGGACCGCGGCTACCAACTGGCCGACGCGATCTACGAGGTCTGGGCGCTGTTCGACGGCAAGTTGGGCGACCCGGAGGGCCACTTCATGCGCCTGGCGCGGAGCCTCTCCGAGCTCTCCATCCCCATGCCGATGAGCCGCGCGGCCCTGACGCTGGTGCTGAAGGAGGCGGTACGCCGCAACCGCGTCACCGACGGCCTGCTCTACTTGCAGGTTAGCCGCGGCGTGGCGCCGCGCCAGCACGCCTATCCGGATGCGCCGATCCGCCCGGCGGTGATCATGACCGTCAGCCGGGTCAACCGCGCCGCCGACGAGGTCCGCGCCGCCAGGGGCGTCAAGGTGATCACCGCCCCGGAGAACCGCTGGGGTAGGGCGGACATCAAGACCGTGGGCCTGCTGCCTAACGCCATGGCCAAGCAGAAGGCGAAGGAGGCCGGCGCCATGGAGGCCTGGTACGTCGACGAGCTGGGCTTCGTGACCGAGGGCGCATCCTCCAACGCCTGGATCGTCGATGGCGAGGGCCGCCTGCGCACCCGCGATACCAACGCCAACATCCTGCGCGGCGTCACCCGCCACACCCTGCTGGACATCATAGCCCGGGAGGGAATGCCGGTGGACGAGCGACCGTTCACCCCCGCCGAGGCGGTCGCCGCCCGGGAAGCGTTCATCACCGGTGCGGGCACCCTGGTGCTGCCCGTGGTGGCCGTGGACGGAAAGCCCGTGGGCGAGGGCAAGCCGGGCCCGGTGGCGATGAAGCTTCGGCGTCTCTATATCGAGCAGGCGCGGGCAACGGCCATCTAAACCCCTGGTCGTGATTGCGCCCGTCACAAAAGCCGGTCTAGCTAACTCTCGTGTGTGGGCGGCGCTTTGGCCGTCCGATCAAAAACAAAGGGCGAAAAGCCATGAGTGAGAAGAAACAAAACCTGCAGGACACGTTCCTGAACAGCGTGCGCAAGTCGAAGACGCCGCTCACCATCTTCCTGGTCAACGGCGTGAAGCTGCAGGGCGTGGTCAGCTGGTTCGACAACTTCTGCGTGCTCCTGCGTCGCGACGGGCAGTCGCAACTGGTGTACAAGCACGCCATCTCCACCATCATGCCGGCCCAGCCTGTGCAACTCTACGAACCGGGCGAAGACGAGACCGTTTGAGTTCTTCCAAATCCATCGACCGTGAAGCGCCCGTCCAGGGCGCTGTCGTCATCCATCCCGACCGGGAGGGCCGAGGGCTCTCCCGGAGCGCGGCTGCGCGCCTGGAGGAGGCCGTCGGCCTGGCTATGGCTCTGGACCTGGAGGTGCGCGAGACCCTGGTCGCCAACCTTCGCCAGCTGACACCCGCCACCCTGTTCGGCAAGGGCAAGGTCGAGGAGATACGGCTGGTCATCGAGCTGGCCGAGGCGGATGTCGCCATCGTCGATGACGCCCTGACGCCCGTGCAGCAGCGCAACCTCGAGAAGGCCTGGCAGGTGAAGGTGATCGACCGCACCGGCCTGATCCTGGAGATCTTCGCCCGCCGCGCGCGGACCCGCGAGGGCCGCCTGCAGGTGGAGCTGGCCCGGCTCTCGTACGAAAAATCGCGCCTGGTCCGCACCTGGACCCACCTGGAGCGCCAACGTGGCGGCTTCGGAGTGATGGGCGGGCCCGGCGAGACCCAGATCGAGACCGACCGGCGGCTGATCGCTGACAAGATCCGCAAGCTGAAGGACGAGCTCAAGGAGGTGCACCGCACGCGCACCCTGCAGCGCTCGGCGCGCAAGCGGCATCCGTACCCAACGGTCGCGCTGGTCGGCTACACCAACGCCGGCAAGTCGACGCTGTTCAACCGCCTCACGCGCGCCGAGGTGGTGGCCGAGGACATGCTGTTCGCCACCCTCGACCCGACCTTGCGGATGCTGAAGCTGCCCGACGGCCGCCCGGCGATCCTGTCGGACACCGTGGGCTTCATCTCCGACCTGCCGCACGAGCTGGTGGAGGCCTTCCGCGCCACCCTCGAGGAGGTCAAGGAGGCCGACGTCGTCCTGCACGTGCGCGACATCGCCAGCGAAGAGACCGCCGCCCAGGCCAGCGACGTGCGCAAGGTGCTCTCGCGCCTGGGCGTCGATATGGACGAGCGCTCGATCCTAGAGGTCTGGAACAAGCTCGACCTGCTGCCCCTCGACGACCGCGCCACCGTCGCCGGCGACGCCAAGCGCGCCCATCCCCCGGCCATCCCGCTCTCCGCCGTGACTGGCGAGGGCTGCGAGGCCCTGCTGGACGCTGTCGCCGGCATGGTCGACGAAGCCCCGCCTGTGGACGTCTATGCGCCGGTGGGCGAGGGGGCGGCGATCGCCTGGCTCTACCGCCACGGTCGGGTGCTGGAGCGCCACGAAGGTAAGGACGGCTCGGTCCGTCTGGCGGTCAGCCTGTCACCCCAGGCGCTCGGCCAGTTCGAACAGCAGTTTCCCTCAGCCGAGGTACGGGGACACTAGCCCACGAACGCCGCGGCCTCGTGCGCGAGCGCCTCCCAGTCGGCAGTCATATTGGCGACCACCCACTCCTTCATCGGCTTGCCCTTGTTGGCGTCGAAGGCGGCGCCCTGGCCTGAGGCGATCAGCGCAGCGACCCGCTCAGCCGGCAGCTTCAGGAGCACCGCGTCACCGCGCAGGGCGACAAGCAGTTTGCCGTTCTTCAGGATGGCATCCCGGGCAAAGCCGCGGCTCTCGGACATCGTCACGCCCGGCTCATCCAGCATCAGGCTGGCCAGAGCCCCAAACCGTTCCGCTGGCGTGGTCATTCCGCGGCCTTCTCCACCGCCTTGGCCTCGTCCCACAACGTGTCCATCTCGGGCAGGTCGGACTGGTCCGGCGTCTTGCCGCGCGCGCGAAGTTGCGCTTCGATGTACTGGAATCGGCGAACGAATTTGGCGTTGGTGTAGCGCAGGGAGTCCTCCGGATCGACATCCAGAGTGCGCGCCAGGTTTGCCACCACGAACAGCACGTCGCCCATCTCCTGGCGGGCTTTCTCCAGGTCGCCGGCGTCGATCTCGGCCTCCAGCTCGCCGATCTCCTCGTGCAGCTTCTTCACGACGTCCTGCACGGTTGGCCAGACGAAGCCGACGCCGGCGGCCCGCTTGGAGAGCTTCACGGCGCGGGTGAGGGCAGGCAGGCCCACCGGCACGTCGTCCAGCAGGCTCTGCGTCCGCCCCTTTAGCTCGCGCTCGGCGGCCTTCAGCGCTTCCCAGCCGGCCTTCTGGTGGTCGAGGGAGGCGTAGGTCTCGTCGGCGAACACATGCGGGTGGCGGCGCACCATCTTGTCGTTGATCGCCCGGGCCACGTCCTCGAAGGCGAAGGCGCCTTGCTCCTCGGCCATGCGCGCGTGGAACACCACCTGCAGCAGCAGGTCGCCCAGCTCTTCCTTCAGGTCCGACAGGTCGTTGCGCTCGATGGCGTCAGCGACCTCGTAGGCCTCCTCGACCGTGTAGGGCGCGACCGTCGCGAAGGTCTGCTCAAGGTCCCACGGGCAGCCGTCCGCCGGATCGCGCAGCCGCGCCATGATCGCCAGCAGCCGCTCCATAGGCCGCAGGTCGGAGGAGGGGGCAGGTCTCGTCATCTCGGACTCAGCAAGAGGGGCGCCGCCAGATCAGACCGCGCCCCAATAGGGATGACAAGGAAAACGGTCTCAGCGGCTGGCCAAGGCCTCGCCGCGGCCCACCTGGTAGGCGAAGCGGTCGATGGTCCATTGCGCGTCCGACCACGTGCCGGCCACCCGCGCCCAGCGGATATCGGGCTCGAAATAGCTGTAGCTCAGCGGGGTCACGTGGCCGTCCGCCGCGATGGCGTGGCCGTCGATCTTCGCGCCGCCGATGCTGAAGCTCTCGTAGGAGAGGCCCGGCCTGTCCGACATCTGCTTGAAGGTGGGCCGGTTAGGCTTCGCGTCGGTCAGCTGCAGCTCGATCCGCGCCCCGTCGTAGGCGCCGGTCTTGGCAAGCCGCTTCTCGACGCTCGTCCGCAGCTCTTTTGCCAGGTCGTCGACGTCGCGCTGGCCCAGGTCCTTGGTCGCTTTGGCCTGCAGCTCAGGGCCGATGGTCACGGTGACGGAGGCCGGGGCGGCGACAGCCGCCGTGGCGGCGCCGGCCAGCAACAGGGCGGCGGCGATGGGGAGTACGCGCATGGGTGGTCCTCGATGATCGGCCCTCGAACCTAAGGTAGGCCTCAATGCGGCCGGCGCAAGCGGCGCGAGGGAAGGGCGCTCTAGCCCAATTGCACCCAGTCCACCGATTCAAGCGCGTAGGGCGCGAACAGGAAATCGCGGATCGCCGCGATCCGGCCGTTGCGCCAATCGACCAGAACGAAATGCGCCGGCTTTTCCATCGCGCCGCTTTCGAAGACCAACATGGCCGGGCGGCCTTCCACCGCGCCAACTGAAAGCTGAC
This sequence comes from Caulobacterales bacterium, assembly GCA_038213205.1. Lineage (GTDB taxonomy): Bacteria > Pseudomonadota > Alphaproteobacteria > Caulobacterales > Caulobacteraceae > Phenylobacterium. The sequence continues at coordinate 15,871 of JBBQTP010000057.1, read as the reverse complement.
CGCGAGGATATCCGCCTCGGGCAGGGGATCGGCTGCAAGGTCTTCGGTGAGCGGAACGACCGTGCTCCGGGACCTCTGGCGCAGGAAATCGAGGCTGGTGTTGTGGGCGATGCGAAACAGCCAGCCTTCGAGATTGTCCACCTTGGCTCCCTGGGCTCGCGCGTGCAGGGCCTTGAGGAGGGTGTCCTGCAAGACATCCTCCCCATCGACCGACGATCCGGTCATGCGCGCGGCATAGCGATGAAGGCGTGGCCGCAGCGCCTTCAGACGCTCCTCGAATTGGTCGGTGTTCATCTATCGAACTACAGCGCGTCCACGCCCTGTCCCGCCAAGGCCTGGACGCCGATGCCGATGAGGATCTTCGACAGGGCGGCCGGTTGTGACAGGAACGGAGAGTGGCTGCTTTCCACTGTATGGGTCGCCGTCTTGCCGCCGACCGCCCCGTCAACCGTCGCGATCATGTGATCCTGGCCGGTCAACGGGATCGCGCGGTCCTGGGTGCAGCGGATGTAGTGGCGCGGGACCGCGCCAAATCTTCCAGGCGTAATGCCCGATGGGGCTACGGCGCCAAGGTTCGATTCATCGCTATGAAGTTGCGACGCCGCATGGGCGAATTCGGCTTCCGACACGTCGGCATAGAACGAGGCTTTGAGCAGCGATCTGTAGGCGGCGTCGGCGGGCCCGACATTGATCCTTGTCGCGCCGATGGCGACAGGGTCGCCCACGAACAGCCCGGGCGACAGGGCCGAAGACAGGGATTCATGCTGCGCCATCTCGATCAATGACATCCCGGTCGGGACCATGAACCCGGCCAGATACACGACCGCGAGAAGCAGGTTCGGAACCTGCTCGGCGACCGCGGAAATGGTCATTCCGCCGGCCGAGTGCCCGACCAGGATCACCTTGCCGTCGCTGAGTGACGCCGCTTCCTCCACCAGGGCGACCACCGCTTGCGTCCGCTCATCCTGCGTAAGCCCCGCGACGGGGGACCGCTCGGCGGAAAACGCCGCGAGGTCGAACGGGCGACGACTGAGCGAGCTCGGCGCGATCGCATTTGCGCCGGCGCCGGGGAGGTCGAGCGTCAAGGCCGCGAAGCCTTCGGCTTCAAGGATCGGGCTCACCTTGTCCCATGCCGAGCGGTTGTGCCAACCGCCGTGGACCAGGACGAAAGCTGCTTTGGGTGTCGACATGGGTTCAAACTTCTCTGTTGTCGAAAAGGAACATCTCAACGCCCGAGCCATCCGGCGCGAAATGTCGGCGATCTGCCCCGGCCGCTTGGCCCTCCGGGCTGGCGAACGCCCTTCTGATCGCCGCAAGGTCGTCGAAGTGCAGGGTTCCGATCAGATGAACATCGGAGGGTCCGGCCGCCGTTGCGACGGGGCCGTCGCTGATCTCGTACTTCCTGAGACCGGGAATCTTCTTGGCGAGGGGCACGTGGATGTCGAAGTAATGTCGATTGAACGCCTCGACGTTCTCGGGTGTCCGGTAGATCACGACCATCTGAGCCATTGTGGCGGTCCTTTATGACTTGTGCGTTGCAGAATTAGTTTGTGTGTTCAGCCTGGCGGGCGACGCTGAACACTGCCGCCCCCACGATCGAGTCCAGGCTCGCCAGCTCACTGATCTTCGGGAAATAGGCTTGCATGCGCGGATCGCCGCGCATTGCCTCGACGGCCGCTGGGCTCTCCCACTCGGAATAGATGACCACGCTCGCGCCGTCCTTCGCCGCGATGAGCCGTGTCGTCTTCCAGCCGTCGAGCGTGCGGATCACCGTCTCGGTGTTCTGCGTCAAGAGCGCAATCAGCGCGTCCTGCTTCCCAGGTGCGACCTTCAGCAGATTGATCAGGATGACGGGCTCGTCGGACATCGCAGGTCTCCATTTGCGTTGGACACAGCAAGGACGAGCCGACGGGCCGAAACGGATCGCGACGCGGAAGATTCTTTGGATTCACCCCCAACCTGCGCGTCGGCGCTGGCCGCTAGGGCGGAGACGGCCACCGATTGCGGCGAGAGGGTTCACTGAGCCGCTTGTTCTCGACGATGGCGCCCTGATCGACGCGGGTGAGCCGGTCGAAGGTGCGGTAGGGCAACGCCGAAGCCAAAAGGGACGGACTGTGCCATCTCAATCGGTGAGGCCGGTGACATCTCTATCGGTGATCTACATCCATATCTCGCCTAAGGAAGATTATCGGAAATAATACCTACCCCTCAGGGAGAGAAAGCCGGCCCAGGGCGATATCCCGCAGCGTCTCCACGAAGAACCCCGGCTCCAGGGCTGTCACCCGCGCCTCCAGCGTCTCGGCGGTCTCGCCCTGGGCCACGGCCACGCTGCGGCGCGCAATCACCGGCCCACGGTCGTATTCCGCGTCCACCAGGTGAATGCAGATGCCGCTGTCGGCCACGCCGGCGGCGATCACGGCCTCATGGACGCGCCGGCCGTACATCCCGTGGCCGCCAAACGCCGGCAGCGGCCCTGGATGGATGTTCAGTACGCGGCCCGCATAGCGGCCAAGTGTGCGAGGCCCCAGCTGGCGCAGGTATCCGGAAAGCACCACGATTTCCACGCCATGCGCGGCGAGGGCCTCAGCCAGCCGGGCGTCAGCCGCCTGCGGATCGGCCTGGGTCGGGATCGCCAGGGCCGCCATCCCCTCCTCCGCCGCGAACGCCAGGGCAGGGGCGTTTTTGTTGTTGCTGACCAGCAGGCGGGCCTCGGCGGCCAGGTCGCCGGCCTTGATCGCAGCCACGATGGCGCGGGCGCTGGAGCCGTTTGCGGACGCGAGGAAACCCAGTTTAAGCGGCCGGGAAATCACGTGAATTGGCTCTCCAGTTGATGTTCGAAGCGAAGCCCGTCGAAAGCCGGCTCGACACCGGCGGGCAGCTCCGCCGCCAAGATTTCGAAGTCCAGGTCGATGTGCAGGTTGGTGAGGATCGCCCGCTTCGGCCTTAACTTTTCGATCCAGCCCAATGTCCGCTCCAGATGCGCGTGCGTCGGGTGCGGCCGGTAGCGCAGCGCGTCGACGATCCACACATCCAGATCGGCCAGGGCCGCGAACGCCGTCTCGTCGAGATCCACCACATCGCTGGAATAGGCCACGCCGCCGAACCGGTAGCCCACCGAGCGCACGCCGCCGTGGTCCTGGTCGAAGGTGACCACCGGAATGGCGCCGGACGGCCCGTCGACCTGCCAGCGCTCGCCGTGCGCCGGAATCGGCCGCCGCTCGCAGATCGCGGGATAACCCCCCTCGCCTTCAAAGATATAACCGAACCGCCGCATCATCGAAGCATCGGTCGCGGCGTCCATGTGGCAGTCGATCTTGGCCCGCTGGCGGATGAAGAAGGCGCGCACGTCATCGATGCCATGCACCTGGTCGGCGTGGTCGTGGGTCAGCAGGATGGCGTCCAGCCGCCTGGCGCCCGCGTTGGCGGTCTGCAGCCGCAGATCCGGCGAGGTGTCGACGATGGCCGTCGTCTCCCGCTCGGCCCCCTCGCCTCGCCGCCGCACCAGCAGCGAGCAGCGCGAGCGCAGGTTGTTCGGGTTCTTGGCATCGCAGTCGCCCCAGTCGCCATCGGCCCGCGGCACCCCGCCGGACGAGCCGCAGCCGAGGATCGTGAACTCCAAGGTGCTCATGCCGGCGTCTCGGGCCTGGGTATCCGGTCGAACAGCGCGAAGAAGGCGTCCTCGGAGCGACGCTCGGCCTCGTCCAGCGTCCAGCCGCGCACCTCGGCCAACTTGGCCAGGACATGGCCCACATAGGCGGGCTCGTTGCGGCGGCCACGATAGGGCATGGGCGCCAGGTACGGGCAGTCGGTCTCGACGATGATCCGCTCGCCCGGCATGTCGCGGATCGCCGCGCGCACGTCCTCGGCCGCCTTGAAGGTCGCGATCCCCGAGACCGAGAACCAGGCTCCCAACGCCGCCGCCCGCGCCGCCAGTTCGGCGCCCGAGGTGTAGCAATGCATCAGGATGCGGAACGGCCCGGCGGCGTATTCCTCTTCCAGGATGTCGCCCATCTCGGCGTCGGCCTGGCGGGTGTGCACCACCAGTGGCAGGCCGGTCTCGCGCGCCGCGGCGATGTGGGCGCGGAACACGCGGGCCTGGATGTCGCGCGGGCTGAGGTCGTAATGGAAGTCCAGCCCGGTTTCACCGATGCCGACCACGCGCGGATCGGCGGCCAGGCCGATCAGCGTCTGCGCCGCCAGATCCGGCGCCTCCCTGGCCTCAGGCGGATGGGTGCCCACCGTGCACCAGATGTCCGGCTGGTCGGCCAGGGCGCGCACCTTCTGCCAATGCGAGACCTTGTCGGAGATATTGACCATCAGGCGCACCCCGGCGGCCCGGGCGCGGGCGATAACCTCGTCGCGGTCGGCGTCGAACTGGGGCGCGTGCAGGTTGACGTGGCTGTCGATCAGCATGGGGGGTCTACGCGGCCCGGGCGGCCAGGCGCAGCTCGCCCAGCGCGGTGAACAGCGCGTCGGACCGGTCGAGATTGAGCGCCTCGACCTCGCGGGGCAGCCGTTGCAGCGTCTCCCAGGCCTGCGCCCAACCGTCCTGCCCGCCGTGCCCGGCCCGGGCCACCACCAGGCTGTGCACCCGCTCGGCCAGCCGGTCGAACAGCAGGTTGAAATTGGCCTGCCCCTCCCCGCCCCGGAATTTGTCGGTCAGCGACAGGGCCAGGCCTTCGTCCACTCGCGGCAGATCGGCCAGCAACTCGCGGGCCGCGTCGTCGAGCGCGATGGCCGGACCTTGCGCCAAGGCCCAGGCGCGTCCGGGCGCCCCACCGGCCATCCTCGACAGCCTCAGCGCCGCCTCCTCGGTCAGGTCCTCCCGCTCCCGGACGAAGGCCGCGCAGGCCTCCAGCGACATGGGCGAAAACGCCAGCCGGCGGCACCGCGAGCGGATGGTCGGCAGCAGCCGGCCTGGCGCATGACTGACCATCAGCAGGATCCCGTGCGGCGGCGGCTCCTCCAGGGTCTTCAGGATGGCGTTGGCGGCGTTGACGTTCAGGTCGTCCGCGGCGTCGATGATCGCCACCCGGTGCGGCGCGCTGGCCGGCGACTTGGAGAAGAATTCCGAGAGCCCGCGGGCCTCGTCCACCGGGATCACCTTGCGCACCTTGCCGTCCTCGCCGATCCGCTCAAGGACGAAAAGGTCAGGGTGCGCACGGGCGATGATCTGGCGGCTCACCGGATCGTCCGGGTTTGCGCCCAGCACGCCATAGGCCGGGGCCTCCGGCGCGCCGAGCAGCCTGCGCACGGCGCGATAGGCAAAGGTCGCCTTGCCCGCGCCCTCCGGCCCGGTCAGCAGCCAGGCGTGGTGCAACCGGCCCCGCGCGCGCGTTGCCTCGAACGCCTGCTCGGCCGCCTCATGGCCGGAAAGCTGGAAGACCTCGCGGGGGTGGTCGAGCTCAGCCACGGACGACCAGCCGGTCCTGCACCGCCGCCCAGACCCGGGCCTCGACGTCCGCCAGGCTGCCCTTCGCGTCGATCAGGGCGCAACGGGTCGGCTCGGCCGCGGCGATCGAGAGGAAGGCCGCGCGCAGCCGCTCGTGAAACGCCTGACCCTTTGACTCAAAGCGCATCTCCGCGCCCGCCCGCACAAACGCCCGCTCCAGCCCTTCGCTCACCGGCATGTCGAAGATCAGGGTCAGGTCCGGGATGGTCTCCTCCAGGACATGCACCTCAAGCTCGGCGATCAGGCCGGGATCGGTCCCGCCCGCCGCCCCCTGGTAGGCTCGCGTGGAATCGGCAAACCGGTCGCAGACCACCCAGGCGCCCTTGGCCAGCGCCGGGCGGATCACCCGCTCCACATGGTCGCGCCGGGCGGCGTACATCAGCAGGGTCTCGGTGACCGGGCTCCAGCGGTCGGCGTGACCCTTCAGCACGATGTCGCGGATGATCTCAGCGCCCTGCGAACCGCCGGGTTCGCGGGTCGCCACCACCTCGCGGCCAGCCTTTTCCAGGCGCGCGACCAGCCGCTTAAGCTGGGTCGATTTCCCAGCCCCCTCGCCGCCTTCGAAGGTGATGAACTTGCCTTGGGCCACCAGCCCAAATTGGCCGGTTCGCGGCCGATGTCCAGCCGTGTCTAGAAGGGCTTCACGACCCTGGCGTCGGCGAAGCCGGCGGCGGCCACCTTGTCGCGCACCGCGTAGGCCTCCAGCTCATCCGCCGGCCCCGGCAGCAGCACGCGATAGAGCGTCGTGCCGTTGCGCTGGACGGGCTCGATGGTCGCCGTGCCGGTGGAATTCAGCAGGGCGGCGGCGCGGCGCGCGTTCTCCTGGTCGGAAAAGGCGCCGGCCTGGATGCGGAAGGTCTGGGGCGCAATGCCGTCGCCATGCGGCAGCGGCATCGCGAGGGACTGGGCGACCGGCAGCGGCGCGAGCGAAGTCGTCTCGATCGGCTCCGGCGCCCTGTAGGAGGCCAGTTGCACGTCGCTCCGCGGCGTCGGCGTTGCGGCGACAGCCTGAGGGGCGAGCCCGCTGGCCGGTGGCAAAGGGGCGATCGGATAGCGTGGCGTCAGCAGCCCTGCGCTCGCCATCCGCACGCCGGCTTCCGGCCCGGCCAGCGGCGCGGGGCCGACATAGCGTACTCGCACATGGGCCAGGCCCGCGCGGTCGTAGCCGAGCTCACGAGCCGCAGCGTGAGACAGATCGATGAGCCGGTTACCGACGAACGGCCCTCGGTCGTTAACCCGCACGGTCAGCTTGCGGCCGTTGTCGAGGTTGGTCACCTCCACCATCGACGGCAGCGGCAGGGTCGTATGCGCCGCCGAGAACTGGTTCATGTCGAAAACTTCGCCGTTGGCGGTGGCCTTCAGCTGGAAGGCGTCGCCGTACCAGGACGCGGTCCCGGTCTCGTCATAGTGCGGCTGCTCGTGCGGCACGTACCAGATGCCGCCCACCTGATAGGGCTCGCCGGTCTTGTAGGTCCTCTGGCCGGGCGCGGCGCCAGGCGCCGCGTGGCGTCCGCCTTCGCGCGCCGCGTATTGCGGGCTCGGCGTCAGGCTGGCGCAGGCGGCCAGTGAGGCGCCCGCCAGGAGGAGGACGGCGAGGCCGCCGCTGCACTTGAAGGTTTGGCGATCCATGACGACCCCGCTCGGTTTGCTGGCGAGCCGAAAGTCTGACGTCGTAAGCTTTCGTCAACGTTAACCGGACCTTGCCGACGCCCCTGCCGATAGAGCCCCTTGCCAGTGCGCCCGCCGGGCCGGAAGGTGCCGAAAAGGGTGAGGGACGTCGGCCATGCGCTTCGGGATCTTCTACGAGCACCAGCTGCCCAAGCCCTGGAACGAGGGCGACGAAGCGCGGCTGTTCCATGACGCCCTGGAGCAGGTGGTGCTCGCCGACCGCCTGGGCTTCGACTACGCCTGGGAGGTCGAGCACCACTTCCTGGAGGAATATTCCCACTCCTCCGCGCCCGAGGTGTTCCTGGCCGCCTGCGCGGCGCTCACCAAGAGCATCCGGGTCGGCCACGGCATCCGCCAGGTGATCCCCAACTACAACCACCCCGCGCGCACCGCGGAGGGCCTGGCGACGCTGGATATCATCTCCAGGGGCCGCCTCGACTTCGGCATCGGCGAGGGCGCAACACGCTTGGAGCTCGGCGGCTTCGGCATCCCGGCGAAGGAAAAGCGGGCGCTGGCCCTGGAAGCTGCCGAGCAGATCGCCAACATGCTGGTGATGGACCCCTACCCGGGCTTCGAGGGCCGGGGCTTCTCGTTCCCGTGCCGCAACATCGTGCCCAAGCCTGTGCAGAAGCCGCATCCGCCCATGTGGATGGCCTGCACCAACCGCGACACCATCAAGATCGCCGCGTCGATCGGGGTCGGAGCCCTGGCCTTCTCCTTCGTCGATCCGCAGGAGGCGCACGACTGGGCGGAGATCTACTACGGGATCATCAAGTCCGATCAGTGCGTGCCGATCGGCCACGCTGTGAACGCCAATCTGGCCATGGTCTCTAACTTCTCCGTCCACCCGGATCGGGCCGAAGCCATCCGCCGCGGCCAGGAGGGCTTCGAGTTCTTCTCCTACGCCGTGAACGCCCTGGTTGCTCACGACGCCCTGCCCGGCCGCTCGACCCTGTTCGAGGACTTCCAGGCTTCCCGGGCCCGTAGCGACGACGAGATCATCGCCGCCAGCAAAGCCGCCGCGCGCAACGCCAACGGCATCGGCACGCCGGCCGACATCCGCGACCACATCCGCGCGTTCTCCGACGCGGGCGTCGACCAGGTGATTTTCCTGCAGCAGGCGGGCCGCAACAAACACGCGCACATCTGTGAATCACTTGAGCTTTTCGCCGCCGAGGTAATGGGCGAGTTCAAGGCCGAGGTGGCCGCGCGCGAGGCCAAGAAGGCCGCCGAACTGGCCCCCTACATCGAGGCCGCCATGGCCCGGAAACAGTGGATGGCGCCGCTGGCCGACCACGAAATACCGGTGGTCCCGGCGTCCCGCGCCAAGGCCCAGATCAACGAGGCCACCGCCCCCGTGCCTCGACCGGCCAAGTGAGCAAGATCGTCCCGGTGGGCTGGTTTGAGGGCGACTGGATCATGTCCAGCCAGCCCGTCCAGCACCTTAAGTACTGGATCCACGAGGGCCGGATCTGGGGCCCGGACGGCAACGCCGACCTGGACACGCGTTATTGGATCGCTGACGGCTGGATCCTCGGGCCGCGCGGCGCGCCCAACGTCACGACCGGCTTCTACGTCGCCGAGGGCTGGATCTACGGCCCGCGCTTCCGCCTGCCGTTCGTCTGAGCCACCTCAGCCGATCCGCGTCCAGAGCAGCATCCGGTTCACCGCTACGCCATCCGGATGGGTCGCCGGCAGGCGGATCGTCAGTTGATCGCCGTCGATCTTCATCGTCCGCGTCAGCACCGCCCCGACCAACTCCGGCGCCAACGCCCCGGCCAGCCGCTGGGTGACCTCGCCACTCGCGTCATCGACGCTGTAGGCGCCGAAATAGGCGTCGAAACCGGGCTCGTCGCGCAGGCCCGACCGGTCGCGCTTCATGAACTGCGCCGCGAAATTGCCGGCCCGGTCGTAGACCAGGAACGCCACCGGATCTTCGCCCAACATCGGCTCTGGCCGCCGCTCGCCCGCCGCGGTGACGTCGATGCGGCTATCCAGCCGCCAGGAGCCGGGCAGGTTTTCGGAGAGAGGGGTGTGGGTCATGGGGCGGCAACCTAGCTGGGCCCTAGCGCCACCCACAGGGGTCGATCGGGCCAAAATTGTGGGTCGTATGCGCCCCGACGACGCGCGTCAGGCCCCGCCAGCTGGACGCTATCGGCCAACGCCCTCAGACGGTCGGCGCCGCCGACCTTGACCACCAGCGCCGCACTGTTCAGCGAACGGATGCTGCCGGCCGCCAGGCGTATCACCACCGCGCGCCCCGGATCGGGCGTGGCGCGTACGGCCGTCGCGCGGATCGCCACCAGCGCCACATTCGGCGTGGTCGGCGGCGCAGGCGCCGATCCGGCCGCGGTTTCGAGCGGCGGCAGCGTCCAGACCTGCGTCGAGGGCTGGCCGTAGGCGGCATTGCTTTGGCTTTGCGCCGTCTGGGTCGAGGGATTGCGGCCGCGAGTCGCGGGCCGAGGGGCGAAACCCACGCGACGCGCGAACCCCGCGAATGCTCGCGCCAAGAGGTTTGGCGGACGGGGTGTCCGGCATACTATCCTCCTGAGCCGTCCATATCTGACAAATATCGACTGATTTCACTTGAGTTTATAGATCAACCATCCTTGACCGTCCACAACCATCCATGACAATACCCCAACATTATTGGGGTAGATGTTGGGGTTAGACATGGCGCGGCGGCAGGAGAAGCGGCTCGACCCGCTGACCATGAAGGCCCTCAACAAACCCGGTCGCCATGCTGACGGCGGCAACCTCTACCTCGTCGTGGACAAGCCAGATGGCGACAGGCCTGGAGCCAAGCGCTGGGTGTTCCTGTTCCGGTGGGAGGGAAAGCTGAAGGAAATGGGGCTGGGGGGCTTCCCAGCCGTTTCTTTGGCCAAGGCCCGCGAGAAGGCCCGCGCCGCCCAGGAGGTCCGCAACGACGACAAGAACCCAATCGAGGTTCGCGCCACCCAGGCCAAGGCTGATCGAGCGAAGCCGACCTTCGGCGAGGCCGCCGACGCCTTCGTGGAAAGTATGAAGCCGCAATGGCGCAACGAGAAACATCAGGACCAGTGGTCCATGACCCTGACGACCTACGCGGCGGACCTGCGGGATCTTCGGGTTGATGAGGTTGGCACCACCGCCGTCGTTGACGTCCTGAAGGCGATCTGGACGGAGAAACCCGAGACGGCGGCCCGCCTTCGCGGCCGGATCGAGCGGGTCCTCGACGCTGCCAGGGCTCAAGGGCACCGCACGGGCGAGAACCCGGCCCGCTGGCGGGGTCACCTCGATCACCTCCTGCCCAAACGCCAGAAGCTCACGCGGGGGCACCATGCGGCCATGCCCTACGACCAGGTCCATGCGTTCGTGAACGCCCTGCGCCAACGTGATGCCGTGTCAGCCTATGGCCTGGAGTTCCTTATCCTGACCGCTGCGCGTTCGGGCGAGGTCATGGGCGCCACCTGGGCGGAGATCGACCTGAAGGAAAAGATCTGGACGGTGCCCGGTATCCGCATGAAGGCCGGCCGGGAACATCGCGTGCCGTTGGGCGCGCGCGCCATTGAGATCCTTGAAGCCGTCGCGCCGCTCGCCAGGAACCCGAAGGGGGTTATCGATCCAAAGCGCCCAGTGTTCCCCGGCAAAAAGAAGGATGCCCCGCTGTCGGTCATGTCCTTCGAGATGCTGTTGCGGCGGATGAAACGGGAGGTCACCACCCACGGGTTCCGCTCCAGCTTTCGGGACTGGTCCGGCGAGGTCTCATCCTTCCCGCGTGAAATCGCCGAAGCGGCACTGGCCCACACCGTCGGCGACCAGACCGAGCGGGCCTACCGACGTGGCGACGCCCTCGAAAAGCGACGTGAGATGATGGAGGCTTGGGCGACATACGTGAACACCGCACCGAGCAAATGACCTCCCCGCCCCTGACACCGAAGTCGCGCGGGTGGCGGCTGCCCGATCACACAATCTGCGCCCACGATCACTAGGCTGCGCTTTGATCTGACGCGCCAAGCCTTGCGCTGAAGCTGGGCACTCTTCATCTTGTGACGGCATGCAGCGCCTCCGCACCCTTCTCGGACTTCTCGCCGCGATCTTCCTTGTGATCGGCGGAGCGCCCGCCAGTGCATCCTCGAATCCATGCAACCCGTGTCCGCCGGACTGCCCGATGATGGCGCAGATGGCCAAGGACGTTGCAGACCACGGCCAAGCGCCAGGGAAGAGCGGCAAAGCCGAGGACCCCTGTAAGGCCAACGCGGCGTGCCAGAGCGTCTTCGCCGTGCCGCTGCTTCCCCAGATGACGGTCGAGACGGTCCTTGTCGCTGAATCCACCGACCACGATCCCGTCGGCTCGCTTGCGGCGCCCTCGCGGCCCCCGGACCCCACACTGAGACCTCCCATACAGCTCTGATCCCCGTGTGACCCGGCGGCGACCACCGCCGGCCCTTGGCGCTTGCGCGCCGTCAGCAGGACTTCAGAGCATGTCTCCCTATCGATGGCTCCCGACCCTCGTGGTCGCGGCGGCCTTGGCGAGCCCGGCACACGCCGGAGCGCTGACATTCGCCCAGGCGCTTGATCGCGCCGCCGCAGGCGCGCCCAGCCTTCAGGCCGCCGAGTTGCAAACCGAGGCCGCTCGGGCGTCCGCGCGCGCCGCCGGTGCTCTGCCCGATCCCAAACTGAATGTCGGCGTCGAGGGCTTCCCGGTCTCCGGGCCAAACGCCGGCCATCCGTCGCGCGACGACTTCTCCGCTGTGCGGCTGGGCATCATGCAGGACGTGCCGAACAGGGGACGCCGGCAGGCGGCGGTTGCTGGCGCGACGGCCGCTATATCGCAGGCCGAAGCGGCGCGGTTGGTCGAGTTGCGTAGGGTCAGAGTGGCGACCGCTTTGGCTTGGATCGACGTGGCATATGCCGAACGCCGCTTGGCCGCAGTCGATCAAGTCCTGACAAGCCTGCGCCCGCTTTGGGAAGCGCAGCCGGCAGCCGTCGCCGCAGGCCGCCAGCGGCCAGGGCAAGCCCTGTCCGCCATTCAGATGCGGGCCACACTTGAGGATCAACGCAGCGAACAGGTCGCCAATCTGGCTCGCGCGCGGGCCGAGCTGACGCGATGGACGGGAGAAACAGCGCCCTCCGTTGACGGCGCGCCACCGGACTTCAGCATCGATCCCAGCGAGCTGCACGCGGCCTTGGAAGCCAATCCCACGCTGCTCGCCTACCGCTCGGCTGTCTCTCGCGCCGATGCGGAGGTGAATGCCGCCCGTGCAGCCGAGCAGCCCGACTGGGGATGGGAGGTCGCCTACCAGCGCCGCGACCCCAGGTTCGGCGACATGCTCTCAGCCGGCGTGACGGTGAGCCTTCCGCTGTTCGCCAACAAGCGGCAGGAACCTTTGCTGGCTGCGCGGCGGGCCGACGCCTCCCGCGTCCATGCCGACCGGGAGGATGCCCGGCGGGGTTTGACGGCCCAGCTCGACGCTGACCTTGCCGACCACGACATGCACCACGATCAATGGATGCGAACGACCGGAACGGTGGTCCCGGCAGCCCAGCATCGAGCGGACCTTGAAACCGCGAGCTACGCCGCTGGCACGGCGACCCTGGCCGATGTCCTCGACGCCATGACGGCGCTCGCCGACGCCAAGCTGACCGCCCTTGAGCGCCAGTCGATGGTCGTCCGAGACGGTGCGCGCATCGTCCTTACCTATGGGAGCGACCAATGACCCGGCCCCAGGTTCTCATCGCCGCGCTGGCCGGCCTCGCCCTCGCCGCAGCTATCGGTTTCGGGGCGGGGCGCATGTCACCTTCACGCCCGGCGTCGGTCATGCCCCCCGAAAGCGCCAAACGCGCCCTCTACTGGTACGACCCGATGGTCCCAGGCCAGCACTTCGACAAGCCAGGCAAGTCGCCGTTCATGGACATGCAGCTCGTCCCCAAATACGCGGATGAGACTCCAGGCGCGGCGGGCGTGCAGATCGATGCCGCCAAGGCTCAGAACCTCGGCGTTCGGTTCGCGACCGTGGAGCGAGGCTCCCTGTCTGGCGGCATCACTGTCACCGGAGTGATCGACTTCAACGAACGCGACGTGGCGGTGGTGCAGGCCAAGGCCGCCGGCTTCGTGCAACGGGTCTACGCCCGCGCGCCCGGCGACATCCTGGGGGCCGGCGCGCCGCTGGCGGACCTGTTGGTTCCCGAGTGGGGCGGTGCGCAGGGTGAGTTCCTGGCCGTGCAGCGCACCGGCGATCCAGCCCTGATCCAGGCTTCGCGCGAACGCCTGACGCTGCTCGGAATGCCGCCGTCACTGATTGAGGCGGTGCAGAAGTCCGGCCGCGTCCGCAATGTCGTCACTGTCTCGACACCCACAGGCGGCGTGATCAAAACGCTGGGCGTCCGCAACGGCATGTCGGTCATGGCCGGACAGACGCTGGCTGAGATCAACGGCCTGTCGCGTGTCTGGCTGAACGCCTCGATCCCCGAGGCCATAGCAGGGCAAATCCGCCCCGGCGAAGGCGTCACGGCGACCTTGGCTGCCTACCCCGGCGAGACCTTCGACGGTCGGGTGACTGCGATCCTGCCGCAGACCGATACAGCCAGTCACACGCTTACGGCCCGGATCGAGCTGCCCAACCCGAGCGGACGGCTGCGCCCCGGCATGTTCGCCTCGGCGCAGTTCGGCGGCATGAGACAACCAGCCCTGCTCGTGCCTTCCGAGGCGGTGATCCGCACCGGGACGCGGAGCCTCGTCATGGTCGCCCAGCCCGGCGGGCGATATGCGCCAGCCGAGGTCAGGATCGGGCGCGAAGGCGGCGGGAGGACCGAAATCCTGGCGGGACTTTCAGAGGGCGAGAAGGTGGTCGCCTCCGGGCAGTTCCTAATCGACAGTGAGGCCAGTCTGTCCGGCGTTCAGGCGCGGCCAATCGCCGACAGGTCGATGCCGCCACAGACACCCACCAAGGCGGCAGCGCTCTACGAGAGCGTCGGCCGCGTCGAACAGATCAGCCCGACCTCGGTCACTCTATCCCACCAGTCGGTTCCTGCCATCGGCTGGCCCGCCATGACCATGACCTTCAAGCTGGCCGCCCCAGCGCTGGCCCAAGGGGTCAAGGTCGGCGACCGGATGGCGTTCGCCTTCGACCAGCCGCCTGCCGGACCCACCGTGCGCCGGATGAGCAAGGCGACCGCGCCGTGATCGCCGCCCTGATCCGCGCCTCGGTGCGCGGCCGTGTTTTCGTCCTGCTGGCGGCGCTCGCGCTGCTGGTCATCGGTGTGCTGGCGGTGCGCTCGACGCCGGTGGACGCCCTGCCCGACCTCTCGGATGTGCAGGTGGTGATCCGCACCAGCTATCCCGGCCAGGCCCCGCAGATCGTCGAGAACCAGGTCACCTATCCGCTGACCACCACCACGCTCTCGGTGCCGGGCGCGAAAACCGTGCGCGGCTACTCCTACTTCGGCGACAGCTTTGTCTACGTGATCTTCGAAGACGGGACCGATCTCTACTGGGCGCGCTCGCGGGTGCTGGAGTACCTGAACCAGGTGCAGGGCCGTTTGCCGGCCGCCGCCAAGCCCGCGCTCGGGCCAGACGCCACCGGCGTCGGCTGGATTTACGAATACGCCTTGATCGACCGCACCGGCCGCCATGACCTGTCACAGCTCCGGGGCATCCAGGACTGGTTTCTGCGCTACGAACTGAAGACCCTGCCGGGCGTCGCCGAGGTGGCTAGCATCGGCGGCATGGTCCGCGAGTATCAGGTGGTGCTCGATCCGGTGAAACTCGCCGCCTATGGCGTCACCCACCAGCAGACGGTCGAGGCCATCCAGCGCGCTAACCAGGAGGCCGGTGGTTCGGTGCTGGAGATGGGCGAGGCCGAGTACATGGTCCGCGCCTCGGGCTATCTGAAGACCCTGGACGACTTCCGCGCCATCCCGCTGCGGACGGCGGCGGGCGGCGTCGCGGTGCGCCTGGGGGACGTGGCGACCATCCAGCTCGGGCCGGAGATGCGGCGCGGCGTCGCCGAGCTGAACGGCGAGGGCGAAGTGGCCGGCGGCGTGGTGGTGCTGCGCTCGGGCAAGAATGCGCGGACCACGCTGACCGCCGTTAAGGCCAGGGTGGAGGAGCTGAAGCGCAGCCTGCCGCCGGGCGTCGAGATCGTGACCACCTATGACCGCTCGCAGCTCATCGACCGGGCGATCTCCAACCTCAGCGAAAAGCTGATCGAGGAGTTTGTCATCGTGGCCCTGGTATGCGGCCTCTTCCTCTGGCACGCCCGCTCGGCGCTGGTGGCGATCCTGACCCTGCCGCTGGGGGTCCTCTTCGCCTTCATCGTCATGCGCGTGCAGGGCGTGAACGCCAACATCATGTCGCTGGGCGGCATCGCCATCGCCATCGGAGCCATGGTGGATGCGGCCGTGGTGATGATTGAGAACGCCCACAAGCGGCTGGAGCGGTGGGAGCACGAGCATCCCGGCGAGGTCATGACGCAGGACACTCGCTGGCGCGTGGTGACGGAGGCGGCGGCCGAGGTCGGCCCGGCGCTGTTCCTGAGCCTGGTGATCATAACGCTGAGCTTCGTGCCGGTGTTCGCGCTTCAGGCGCAGGAGGGCCGGCTGTTCTCGCCGCTGGCCTTCACCAAGAGCTGTCAATCGGCGTCCAAAAGGGACCCCCTATCGGCGTGCAATAGGGACCCCCTCGTGGGGTTCAGGATTGCAGTGACGAGCGCACCGTTCGCGGGGGTTGGGGCGTTGGGAGGGCGTAGCCCTACCGGAGGCTCAACCCCC
>JBBQTP010000056.1:0-23385 GCA_038213205.1 Caulobacterales bacterium | reverse complement strand
CCTAAAAGGTTTTCAAAAAATAGCATTACAGCGATAATTCGCCCTTTTGCTGCATTAAGCTTCTGATCATCAACATCTAGTCCTACTAATTGTCGAGTCAGTGGAATCGTAGCAGGTTGAAGCTCAAAGACACATCGAAATAGTGGCGGACCTCCGCGCCGGAGGCCAGTTCGTGGTTGCCTCGGTTCAGGCCGACCTCGTCGATCCGGCCGCTGCCGAGCTCGCGGGAGCCGACGCCATAGTAGGCCGACGGCTGGTGCAGCCGCACGAAGGCGTACGCGTCGTTCCAGTGGCCACCGGGCATGGCGCGGCGGTCGACGATCGTGATGGTGGCGTCGGTCTCGGTGAGTAGCTGATCGGCGAAGGTCATGCCGACCGCGCCGGCGCCGATGATCAGGTAGTCGGTCTGCAAGATCATACTCTCTACGGCATACTAGGCCTCGCTGGTTTGAACACGGCCACAGCTGGCCGGCCAGTTCAGGAACTGAACCGACCCTGCCCGCAAGCGAACCCGCCGCGTCGGCCCATCGCACTGGGGTCTCGATCCGGCCCCGTTCCGAACTGCGGCGACTCCGGCTAAATGGCGCCATGGCCCGGCACATCGACTTCGACGGCATCGACAACTTTCGCGATTTTGGGGGGTATGAGACCTCCCATGGGCGGCCGCTGAAGCAGGGGCTGCTGTACCGCTCGGCCAACCATGCCTACGCCACTGACGCCGACCTGGCGCAGATGCGCGACATGGGTCTGGCCACCATCGTCGACCTGCGGCGCAGCGACGAGCGGACGCGGGAGCCGTCGAAGCGCTGGCCGGGGTTCGGGGCGGCGGTGGTGGAGAACGACATCCTGTCCGACCACGCCGACTGGGCGACCCTGATGAAGGACCTGCCGGCGATCACGCCGCAATGGTTCTATGACGACAGCAAGGGGTACTACGCCCGCGCGCCGTTCGAGGCGCGGCATGTGGACCTGTTCCGACGCTACTTCGAGATGCTGGCCGGGATCGAGGGGCCGATGGTGGTGCACTGCGCGGCGGGCAAGGACCGCACGGGGTTCATCTGCGCGCTGACCCACCACATCGCCGGCGTCAGCCACGAGGACATGGTGGCCGACTATCTGCTGACCAACGACGAGGACCGGCTGGCGCGGAAGATGGATTTCCTAGGGCCCTGGATCGAGAGCCAGACGGGGCTGGTCGCGCCGCGCGAGGCGTTGCGCGTGGCTGTGTCGGTGAACACCGACTACCTGGAGACGGCCTTCGCAGCGGTGACCGCGCGGCACGGCTCCCTCGACAGCTACCTGAGCGAGGCGCTCGGCGTGGACGACGCTCTGCGCGGGCGCATCCGCGATCGGTTGTTGGCTTAGATTTTGCGGATCAGCGCCGCGGGCGTGATCTCGCGCAGATTGCGCGCGCCGACGCCGACCATGGCCAGGCGCAGCTCCTCGTTGAGCAGGTGCAGGACACGCTCGACGCCGGGCTGGCCGAAGGCGCCCAGGCCCCAGATGTAGGGCCGCCCGATGCCTACCGCCGTGGCGCCCAGCGCCAGCGCCTTCAGAGCGTCGGTCCCGCGCCGCACCCCGCCGTCGACCAGCACGGGCACGCGGCCCTTCACGGCGGCGATCACTTCGGGAAGCGACTCCAGCGTGCCGCGCCCGGTGTCGGTGGCGCGGCCACCGTGGTTGGAGACCACGATGCCGTCGGCGCCGGCCTTCAGCGCCAGGGTCGCGTCATCGCCGGACTCCAAGCCCTTGATCAATACCTTCATCCTGGTCACGTCGCGCAGGCGCTTGACGTAGTCCCAGGTGAGCGCCGGTGAGGTATTGCTGATCCCGGCCATCTCGATGCCCTTGAAGATCGGCCGGGTCTGGAACTGCGAGCCGCCCGGCGCGTGGCAGGCGGTGCAGGTCCGCGTGTCGGTGCGCGCCAGCCGCGTGGCGGTCTCGGTGTTGCGTCCGGCCGGCAAGTCGACGGTGACGGTCACGGCGGTGCAGCCGGCGGCCTCGGCGCGGCGCACCATCCGGCTCGCCGTTTCGAAGCTGTTGGTCGTGTAGAGCTGGAACCAGAGCGGCCCGTCGCGGGCCGCCTTGACCTCCTCGACGGCCGTCGAGCTGACCGTCGAGAGGATCTGCAGGTGGTTGCCGGCCTTGGCGGCGCGGGTGACGGCGATCTCCCCCTCCGGATTGAAGGCCTTCTGGCTGCCCAGCGGGCAGAGGAAGATCGGGCTGGCGAAGCTCTGGCCGAACAGCTCGACCCCCATGTTGAATTTCGAGACATCGACCATGCGCCGGGTGCGCAGTTGCCATCGGCCGTAGGCCTCGCGGTTGGCCTGCAGCGTCGCCTCGCCGTCGACGCCGGTCATCAGGTAGCCCCAGTGGGCGGGTGGGATGTTGCGCTTGGCGACCGGCTCGAAGTCGAAGACGTCCAGACCATCCAGGGCGCTGGCGATCAGGCCGTCGGCGGAGACGGTCTGGGCGCGGGCCAACTCGGCGAGGGGGATGCCGGCGTAGAGCGGGCTGGCCGCCAGGAATTTCAAGAACGCTCTGCGACTGTCCATGCCGTCCGCCCATCCGCCCATTCTTGCTTTTGGGGGGAGGCTAGCCGAGCTTGCGAGGGGCCGTAAGGGATGACGTGGCAAGGCCAGTGGCCTAAGCAGCACGGCGCCCAAACAGCACGGGGCAAAGACCCGGAGTGACCATGCAGAGCTTCCAGCCGCCCCGCCGCATCCTGATGGGCCCCGGCCCCTCCGACGTCAGCCCGCGGGTGCTGAGCGCGCTGGCGCGGCCGACCATCGGGCACCTGGACCCCGAGTTCCAGAACCTGATGGAGGAGATCAAGGCGGCGCTGCAGCGGCTGTTCAACGCGCCGGACCACGCCTGCGTGCCCTTGCCGGCGCCGGGGACCGCGGGAATGGAAGCGGCGATCATGAACCTGCTGGAGCCCGGCGACCGGGCGGTGATCGCCGTCAACGGCGCGTTCGGCGGGCGCATGGCCGACATGGCCGGGCGCGCCGGCGCGACGGTGGTCACGGTCGATCATGAGTGGGGCAAGCCGGTGGATGTGGGCGCTTGCGAGGCCGCGCTCTCCGACGCCCCGACCAAGGTGTTCGCCTTCGTGCATGCCGAGACCTCGACAGGCGCGCGCAGCGATGCTGCGAGCCTCTGTGCGATCGCTCGCAAGCACGGCGCGCTGTCGATCGTCGACTGCGTGACCTCGCTGGGCGGCATCGTCGTCGACGTGGCCGGCTGGGACGCCGACGTGGTCTATTCGGGGACCCAGAAGTGTCTGTCGGCACCGCCCGGCCTGTCGCCGATCGCGCTGTCCAAACGGGCCCAGGCGGCGATTACCGGACGAAAGGAAAAGGTCCGCAACTGGCTTTTGGATTTCAACCTGCTGATGAGCTACTGGGGCGGTGAGGGCGGCCGGACTTACCACCACACGGCCCCCATAAACGCCCTCTATGGGCTCCATGAGAGCCTGGTGGCGATCTTCGAGGAGGGCCAGCAGGCGGCCATCGTGCGCCACGCGCGGATGCATGAGGCGCTCGTGGCCGGGATCGAGGCGGCGGGCCTGTCGATGCTGGTCGACGCCAAGCACCGGCTGCCGCAGCTCAACACCGTGCGGGTGCCGGACGGCGTCGATGAGGCGGCGGTGCGCGCCCATGTGCTGAAGGCCTGGGACCTGGAGATCGGCGCGGGGCTTGGGCCGCTCAAGGGCCAGGTCTGGCGGATCGGGCTGATGGGCGCCTCGGCCACCGCCTGGCACGTGCGGCTGTGCCTGACGGCGTTGTGTGAGGCGCTGGTTGCGCAGGGCTTTGCGGCAGACGCCAAGGCGGCGCTGGCGGCGGCGGACAAGGCGCTCGCCTAGGGAAGGCTGATCGATATGGGCGGGTTCGCACTGGTCGTCGTGGGGTTGCTGCTGGGCGGCTGGAGCCTGTTCCAGCTGTGGATCGCCCTGACCCAGAGCCTGGTCTGGGGGTGGCCCCGTCCGGCGCGCTGGACGCGGCAGGGCGAGCCCGTGCTTTTCTGGAGCCTGGTCGGGAGCTACCTGCTGCTCGTCACCCTCTTCGTGATCACCCCGATCGTCGGGACCCTGCGGGCGCTCGGCATCTCAATCTAGCGGCCACCTAGCGCCCATGCGGAAAAACCGGCAACGTCGCCCAAACCGCAGTTTCTAAAGCGGACGCCTGGGAGGGCCAGCCTTGACCGAATCCACGCCGCTCGAGGTGCATGGCCCGTCATCCGTGGTGGACCCGCCGATGATTTCGGAGGTCGGCGGCGACGGGAAGCTCAGTAAAGGCGCGATTTCCTGGTCGATCTTCGAGGGCGGCCGCGACCCCTACATCATCCTGATGACGATCTACATCTTCATGCCCTACGTCTCGGCCAGCATGGTCGGGGACCCGGTCAAGGGCCAGGCGATCATCGCCAACTTCCAGCAGTACGCAGGCTGGATCGTCATGGCGACGGCGCCGTTCCTGGGCGCCTCGATCGACAAGCTGGGCCCGCGCAAGGCCTGGCTGACCGCGGCGGTGGTGGCGATGGTTCCTCTGATCTTCTCGCTGTGGTGGGCCAAGCCCGACCTCAGCGGCCTGTCGATCATGACCACCATGCTGATTGCCATGGTGGCCAATGTGCTGTTCGCCTACTCTGAGGTGCTGCACAACTCGATGCTGGTCCGCGCCGCGGGCCTGAAGGGCGCGCACGCCGCGTCCGGCCTGGCGCTGTCGCTGGGCAATGCGGCCTCGGTGCTGGCGCTGGCCTTCACCGCCTGGGCCTTCGCCCTACCGGGCAAGGTGACCTGGGGCTGGGTGCCGCACGCACCGCTGTTCGGGCTCAACCCGGCGACCCACGAGCCCGAGCGTGTGGTGGCGATCCTGGCGGCCGGAATCCTGGCGGTGGGCGCGATCCCGCTCTTCCTGTTCACGCCCGACGCGCCGCGCACCGGCATCCCGGCCCGCAAGGCTTTCGCCGAGGGCGCGGCGGACCTGTGGGGGATGCTGAAGACCGTCTCGCACTACCGCGACGCGGTGATCTACCTGCTCTCACGCATGGTGTTCGTCGACGGGATGAACGGGGTGCTGTTCTTCTTCGGCGTGCTGGCGGCGGGCGTGATGCACTGGGGTCCGCTGGACCTGTTGCTGACCGGCATCATCCTCAGCGTCGTGGCGGTGTTCGGCGGCTTCGTCGGCCATTGGCTGGATCACAACATCGGGCCGAAGAATGCGCTCAGGCTCGAGATCTTCATGACCATCCTGGGCCTCACCGCCCTGCTCGGCACCTCGCCGACGCACATCTTCTACTTCTGGCCCTATGACGCAGCGGCCCACGCGCCGCTGTGGAACGGCCCGGTCTACCGGACCGTGCCGGACCTGATCTTCCTCTTGATCGGCTTCTCCAACGCGACCTTCATCACCGGCCAGTACGCCTCGGCGCGGACCGCGCTGACGCGGCTGACGCCGCCAGCCCAGACGGGAGCGTTCTTCGGCGTCTACGCCCTGGCGGGCGTGGCGACCGCCTGGCTCGCGCCGGGGCTGGTGAAGATCGGCACCGAGCTGACCCACAGCCAGCAGGGCGGCTTCGCCAGCATCATCCTGTTGCTGGTCGTGGGGCTTATCGGCTTGATGTTCGTGCGCGGCGGCGGCCGCGAGGTCGGCTGAGCAAGGTCGATCAGGGGCCCCAGGTCACGTCGGCCGAGCGGCGGGGCTTGAAGTAGAAGTTCTGCCCGAAGCCTATCGGCGCGGCGATGACCTGCTGGATCGGCGAGGTGAAGGTGTAGCTGACGTCGGCCTCGATGATGCTGTCGCCGGGCAGCAGCAGGTCGGCGGGGAAGCCGGGCACGGTGTTGCCGGCGGTCATGGCGCCCATGCCATGGCCCTGGCTCCAGACCACGTGCGGAACGCCCTGAGCGTCGGCCTTGACGCTGGTAACCCGTATCTGCAGCGGCCCGGCCGGGAACGGCTTCATGATCGAGGATCCGACATTGAAGATGTCGGCCATCTGGATGGCGTCCATGGCCGGGGTCTGGGCGACGAGGTCGCCGACCACCGAGGCTGAGTGGGCGGCCTGGCGCTCGGCCATCATCGCCAGGGTCAGTTCGCCCAGCCCGCAGTAGAGCAGGATCATGATCGGCGCGAGCAGGGCGAACTCGACGGCGGCCAGGCCGCGCTGGTCGCGGGCGAAGCGCACAGGCAGGCGTTGGCGCGGAGAAAGGCGGGTCAGCATGCGGCCCCCACTGGCAGGTTGCTGTTGAAGGGTTCGTTGCGGAAGGCCGTCGCGAACGAGAGCAGTCGCTTGCCCGATCCCCCGCCCATGTCCTCCAGCGCATTGGAGAGCAGCGGCGCGAACAGGGTCCACTGGAAGTAGGCCCGGACCAGGACGATGTCGGTGGGCTGTCCGGGGGAGAAGCAGGTGGAGGCCGTGTTAAACGCCGCAGAGTTCTGTGGAGCGTTGCCGGCCAGGGTGGCGAAGTCGTTGAAGGTGCGCACGTCGACGTAGAGGTCGCTGGCGCACTTGGCGCTCAGAAACGACATCCGCTGGCAGACCAACGCCTTGAAGTCGGCCCTGGTGCTGGAAGCGCCGGTCTGGAACTCGCCCGTGCGGATCAGGCGCGCGGAAGATTCGACGGCGCTTTCCAGGCTGGTCGCGGCCAGCAGCACCATGGCCAGTTCGACGACGCCGAAGATCAGCAGCATCAGCGGCAGGCTGATCAGGCCGAACTCAACGGCGGTCACGCCGCCGTCGCTTCGAGCGAAGCGGGTGACGAACTTTTGCAGCCGGGCGGTCCGATACTTGGGCATGTCGATCTCTACACTCGGGCGCGATCCTACTCTTGTGTAGCTAATCGACTTTTAATTACATTGGTTGACGACTCTAAATTGTTCAAATGCTTTACCTTGGTAAACAAAAATTCAGTGTTAATATCCATTTACCACAGAAAAATACCTCAATTACTTTCTGTTTACTGGTAATTAAGCGAACCCTGCGACCTTGACCGTGCATTAGGGCGAGCAGGCCGAACAGCTTGAAGCCCCGCAACGACTGCTCGCTTAAAAGGAGATCAGACATGTCCAAGTTCGTCACACGCTTCCTGAAGGACGAGTCCGGCGCTACCGCCATCGAGTACGGCCTCATCGCCGCCCTCATCGCGGTGGTCCTGGTGGCCGCCCTGACTACCCTGGGCACCCGGCTGTCCACCACCTTAGGTCAGGTCAGCGCCGCGCTTCCGTAGGAATCGCTTCGCAGGCTCGAGCCCAAAAGAACCCCCCAGCGACCAAGGCTCGCTGGGGGGTTTCTTGTTTCAGAGACGAGACTTCGGGAGGCGAGATGCGCAAGTTCCTGCGAAGGGCCGGCAAGGACCGATCTGGCGCCACCGCCGTCGAATACGCCTTGATCGCGGCCTTCGTCGTCATTGTGCTGGTGGCCAGCCTCACTGCTATCGGCGGCAACCTGGCGACGACTTTCGGCCAAGTGAGCGCCGCTCTCCCATAGGCCGCGCAAGGCGGCCCGCAGGAAACCCTCCGTTCACCCGCCTGCGTCATGATCCGACGCTTAAGGAGCCGGACCCTGATGCACGCCGTTCACGCCGCAATCCTGCTGGTCTTCCCGGTGCTGGCGATCGTCGCCGCGCTGAAGGATGTGACCAGCTACACCATTCCCAACTGGCTCGTGCTGGCGCTGGTCGCGGCGTTTCCGGTGGCCGCAATCGCGCTCGGCCTGCCGCTGCAGGTGATCGGCCTGCAGGCGGCAATCGGCTTGATCGGCCTGGTCTGCGGCATGGGCATGTTCGGGGCGGGCTGGATCGGCGGCGGCGACGCCAAGCTGTTCGCCGCGGCCTCGCTGTGGCTGGGCTGGCCGGCCGCGCTGACCTTCGTGGCGGTGACCGCGATCGCCGGCGGCGGACTTGCCATCATGCTGCTGGTGCTGCGCTCGGCCCGGCTGAAGCCGATGATGCCGAGCGGCCCGGCCTGGTTCGCGCGGCTGACCACCGTCGGCGAGAACGTACCCTACGGCGTCGCCATCGCGGTCGGCGCGCTCGCCGCCTATCCGGCCTGCGCGCTCGTGGGCGCCCTCTGAACCTTGCCGCTGCGCCGCACAAGCGACTAGGAAGGCGTAGAGTCTCCTAGTGTGCTGGATTCGAAGTTCGCATCATTCTGGGTCGCGCGCTGTTGCGAACTTCGAATCCAAAAAGCACACTAGAAATATATACTTGCTAGTGTCCTCATCGATTCCGAAGTTCGTCGGAGCCCGCCACAAGCGCATGCGAACTTCGGAATCGGGACACTAGAGCTTCCGCGAAGGCGCGCTTCCATGTCCGACGTGATCCTTGACGCTGCCGCTCTTAAGCAAGGCGAGGGTGGGCCCTTGATCCCGGTGCAGGCGCTGCTCGAGGCCGAGACGCCCGCCGCGCTCGACAAGGCGCCCGGGTCACTGACGGCCTTCGCGGCGATCTCCGACTTCAAGGGCAAGGCCGGCCAGATCCTGCTCGCGCCCGGCGAGGACGGGCGACTGGAGGGCGTGCTGTTCGGCCTCGGCGCCGGCGGCGACCCGATGGCGTTTCGCGCGCTGGCGGCCAAGCTGCCGGCCGGAATCTACCGCATCGCGCGTGCGCCCAAGGACCTGGCCGCCGACCAGATCGCCCTGGCCTTCGCGATCGGCAGCTACAGGTTCGACCGCTACAAGGCCCGCCCCTCTGCCTCCGGGGGCGGCGAGCGGGCCAAGCTGCTGGCCGAGGGGATCGATGCCGCCGAGGTGCGCCAGGTGGCCCACGCCTGCGCCCTGGCCCGCGATATGGTCAACACGCCGGCCAACGACATGGGCCCGCTGCAGATCGAGACCATCGCCCGCGAGATCGCCGAGCAGCACGGCGCCCAGATCACCGTGATCACCGGCGAGGGCCTGCTGGAGGCCAACTATCCGGCGGTGCACGCGGTCGGCCGCGCGGCGGTCGAGGCCCGGGCGCCCAGGATGATCGAGCTCACCTGGGGAGACGCCGGCAAGCCGCTAGTCTGCGTGATCGGCAAGGGCGTGGTATTCGACACTGGCGGCCTCGATATCAAGCCCTCGGCCGGCATGCGGCTGATGAAGAAGGATATGGGCGGAGCCGCGCATGCGCTGGCGCTCGGGCGGATGATTATGGCGGCGAAGTTGCCGGTTCGGCTGGCGGTGCTGGTCCCGGCGGTGGAGAACGCGATCAGCGGCGACGCCATGCGGCCGGGCGATGTGTTGGCCTCGCGCAAAGGTATTTCCATCGAGGTCGGCAACACTGACGCCGAGGGCCGGCTGATCCTGGCCGACGCCCTGACCCGGGCCGGTGAGCTTGAGCCGGCGCTGACCATCGATCTGGCGACCCTGACCGGCGCGGCGCGGGTGGCGCTGGGGCCGCAGCTGCCGCCGTTCTACACCGACGACGAGGAACTGGCCGGGCAGATCGAGGCGGCGGCCAAGGCGACGAGCGACCCGCTCTGGCGGATGCCGCTCTGGAAGGGCTACGTCGACGCCCTCGACTCGGACGTGGCCGAGATCAAGAACGATCCGGACGGCTGGGCCCAGGCGGGCTCGGTGACCGCGGCGCTGTTCCTGCAGCGGTTTGCGCCCCAAGGACCGAAATGCGGACCCTGGGTCCACCTCGACATCTACGCCTGGAATCCGCGCAACCGGCCGGGCTTCCCGGGCGGCGCCGAGGCCCAGGCGATCCGCGGCCTCTACCGCATGATCCGTGATCGGTTCGCCTGATGGAGGGGGATTCTCGCGTGACCCCCATTCGGGACGGCGTCGCCGGCAGTTCGCTGGAGGGGATCGTGCGCGCCGAGGTCTATCTGGAGCCGACGGTGCGGGTCTGCGTCATGCCGGCCACCGGCATCCATCGCGCGCCCGACCTGAGCTCGGAACAGATGGACCAGCTGCTGTTCGGCGAGACCTTCGAGGTGATCGAGGAGGAGGCCGGCGGCTTCGTCTGGGGCCAGGCGCGGCGCGACGGCTATGTGGGCTTTGTCTGGGCGCACGCGCTGGCCCCACCCGGCGCGGAGCCGACGCACCGGATCTCGGCCCTGCGCACCTACGCCTTCGCTGAGGCCTCCATCAAGAGCCGCGCCGGCGGGCCGTTTCCGATGAACGCCCTGGTGGCCATCGAGGCCCAGGAGGGCCGCCTGACTAAGGTCGCCGGCGCAGGCTGGATGGCGGCCGAGCACCTGGGCCCGATCGGCGTGTTCGAGACGGACTGGGCGGCGGTGGCCGAGCGGTTCCTGGGCGCGCCCTACCTGTGGGGCGGGCGCGAGAGCCTGGGGCTCGACTGCTCGGGGCTGGTGCAGCAGGCGCTGTTCGCCTGCGGGATTGCCTGTCCGCGCGACGCCGACCAGCAGGCGGACCTGGGGCGTGAGATCGGCAAAGGCGAGTTCGGGCGCGGCGACCTGGTGTTCTGGAAGGGCCACGTCGCTATCGGCCTCGACCAAGAACGCATCGTCCACGCCAATGGGCGCCACATGATGGTCGCCATCGAGCCGCTGGAGACCGCGCTCACGCGCATCGAGGCAGCCGGCTCGGGCAAGCCCACCACCTTCCGCAGGCTCTGACGCCGCCATGCGCAAAATTGCCCTCGGCCTTGCGCTCGTCCTGACAGCCCTTGCGACGCCGGCCCTGGCCGCTCCCGCCCAATCGGAGGACGTGGCCCTGACCTTCGACGATCTTCCGACCATGGCGCTGTCGCCGACCACGGACTACGCCGCGGTGACCACCAAGGCGCTGCTGGCGGGCTTGAGGCGCCACCACTTCCCGGCCATCGGCTTCGTCAACGAGGTGAAGCTGGAAGCCCGCGACAAGCCGGAGCGGATCGCGCTGCTGAAGGCCTGGCTCGACGCGCGTATGGACCTCGGCAACCACACCTACGACCACCCGCACTTCTCCACCGACGCGGCCGCCGAGATCGCTGAGGCCGCCAAGGGCGAAGTGGTCACCCGCGCCCTGCTGGCGGCGCGTCACCGCACGCCACACTGGTTCCGCCACCCCTATCTAGAGACCGGGGCCACGGAGGAGGCGCGGACCACATTCGAGGCCTGGCTCACGGCGCACGGCTACCGCGTCGCGCCAGTCTCGATGGAGAACTCCGACTGGATGTTCGCCGCGCCCTATGACGAGGCGGTGGCCAAGGGAGATGCGGCCGAGGCGGCGCGGATCCAGGGGGCTTATCTGGAATTCACCGCCAAGGTGGTCCCCTGGTACCGTCAGGCGGCGCTGGATGTGCTGGGGCGCAGGCCGAAGTTCGTCTTCCTGCTGCACGCCACCCGGTTGAACGCCGACAGCATCGACGGCCTGGCGGAGATCCTGAAGGCCAATGACCTGAAGCCGGTGAGCCTGGCGCGCGCCATGACCGACCCGGCCTACGCCATGGCCGAGGACGCGGTGAGCGCGAACGGCAACCCATGGGTCAGCCGCTGGGCGATTACCCTGCACAAGGACATGCCGTGGAAGACGCTGCCGGTCCCGCCGGCCGACATCAAGGTGGCAGACGACCGACTACATGGCGCGGTCGGGCCGCCGGCGGCGCCGGCGAAGCCGTAGTTCTCGCCACCGCTCATACCCGCGAAGCTGGGGATGAGCGGAATTATTTGGCTGTGGCGGGCGCCTTGGCGGCGTCGGCCTTGGGCGCATTAGCCTTGGGCGCATCAGCCTTCGGTGCGTCGGCCTTGGGGGCGGCGTCGGCGGGCTTATCGCCGGGCTTGGCGGCCGGAGCCTCTGCGCCGGTAGGCGCCGCTGCCGGAGCCGCCGCGGCCGGGTTCGGCGCGGGGATCGGCAGGGTCGAGCCCTGGGCGTGCAGGTAGGCGATGACGTTGATCCGGTCCTGCGGCTGCTTCAGGCCCACGAAGGTCATCTTGGTGCCGTTGATGTAGGCGGCCGGACCCTTCGTGAATTCGTAGATGTGCTGGTAATCCCAGATCGGCTGCTTGGCGCCGAACGCCTTCATGCCGTCGGAATAGGCGAAGCCCGGGTGGCTGCCCGGCGCACGGCCGACCACGCCCCAGAGGTTCGGGCCGGTGCCGTTGGCGCCGCCGTTGTCGGCGTTGTGGCACGACTTGCACTTCTGGAAGACCGCCTCGCCGGCGGCCGGATCGGCAGTCTTCAAAACCGTGCCCCAATCGGGCGGGACGTCCGGCACGGCCGCGCCGCCGGCGGTGTCCGCGGCGACCTCGACCTTGAAGCCGGGCTTGGCGACTTTTTCCTGGCCGAACACGCCGCCGGTGAGCTGCACCAGGCCGGCGACGAGAAACGCCACACCCAGAACGGCGCCGGCGTATTTGTTGAAGGTCAGACTGTCGCTCATAGTCCCGAAATCGGCCCTCTCAACAGCCGGCCACAGGCGCCGGCGAAGCTGCGGGAATCCCGCCCCTTGTTGCGTCCGGCTCTCTTACACGCTACCGGCGCTCGCGCAACCGCCGCTATCATATCCCATGAACCCGATCGTCCTCATCCCCGCGCGCATGGCCGCGACCCGCCTGCCCGGGAAGCCGCTGGCGGACATCTGTGGCGTACCGATGATCGTCCGTGTGCTGCGCCAGGCTGAGGCCGCCGGCGTGGGTCCGGTGGCGGTGGCGGCAGGCGATTCGGCGATCGTCGACGCGGTGAGGGCGGCGGGCGGGGTGGCGGTGCTGACCGACCCGGACCTGCCCTCGGGCTCCGACCGGATCGTGGCCGCCCTGGCCGAGCTGGATCCCGGTGGCCGCCACGACGTGGTGATCAACCTGCAGGGCGACATTCCCTTCGTGCGACCCGACGCGGTGGCTGCCGTGGCGCGGCTGCTGGCGGCGCAGCCATCCTGCGACCTCTCCACGGTTATGGTGGCCGAGGCGGACCCGGCGGAACGCAGCAATCCCGACATTCCCAAGGTGGTCGCGACCCTGCAGCCCGACGGCCGCAGCGCCCGGGCCCTCTATTTCACCCGCTCGGTCCTCTACGGCGACGCCCCGGTGTGGCTGCACCACGGCATCTATGGCTTCCGGCGTGAGGCGTTGGTGCGGTTCTGCGCCGCGCCGCCCTCGCCACTGGAGAAGCGCGAGCGCCTGGAGCAGCTCAGGGCGCTCGAGCTCGGCATGTCGATCTGGGCGGCGGTGATCGACGAGGCGCCGATCTCGGTCGACAATCCGGCCGACTTGGATCGGGCGCGAGCCCATGCCCAAAGCTTAAGTAGGGGGAGCATCGCATGAGCAAGGGCCGCATCGCATTCCAGGGTGAGCTGGGCGCCAACAGCCACGAAGCCTGCATGGCCGCCTATCCGGACATGGAGCCGGTTCCTCACGCGACCTTCGAGGACGCTTTCGAGGCCGTGAAGACCGGCAATTGTCAGCTCGGCATGATCCCGGTCGAGAACTCGGTGGCGGGCCGGGTCGCCGATGTGCACCACCTGCTGCCCAATTCCGGCCTGAAGATCATCGGTGAGCGGTTCAAGCCGATCCACTTCATGCTGATGGTCAATCCGGGCACGACGCTGGAGGACGTGAAGATCGCGGTCTCCATGCCGATCGCGCTGGCCCAGTGCCGCAAGACGATCCGGCGGATGAGGCTGACCCCCGAGGGCGTGGGCGATACGGCCGGCGCCGCGCGCCTGCTCAGCCAGACCCCCGACAAGACCCGCGCGGCGGTGTCGCCGGCCCTGGCGGCCGAAATCTACGGCCTGGAGATCCTGGTCCGCGACATTGAGGACGAGCACCACAACACCACCCGCTTCCTGATCATGACGGCGGACAAGACCCCGCCGCCGCCGCCGTTCACCGAGCCCTGCATCACCAGCTTCGTGTTCCGGGTGAGGAACCTGCCGGCCGCGCTCTACAAGGCCATGGGCGGGTTCGCGACCAACGGGGTGAATGTCTCCAAGCTGGAGAGCTACATGGAGGGCGGCGCCTGGACGGCGACCTTCTTCTACGCCGAGGCGGACGGGCGGCCGGAAGACCGCGGACTGGCGCTGGCCTTCGACGAACTGCGGTTCTTCTCCGACGAGTTTGAAATCCTGGGCGTCTATCCCGCCGATCCATTCCGGACCCGGGGCTAGCTCTCTTCCGTCCAGGCCTTGATGAGCTGCATGGCGATGGCCAGGCGGCTGGGAGCGTTGACGCCTTCGATCTCGCCGGCAAGCAGCTGGCGGGCCTCGGCGCGGGTGAACCAGCGGACTTCGGAGAGTTCGGTCTGGTCGGGCACGCCCTCGTCGTCCTCGACCTCGGCCAGCAGGCCGATCATCAGCGAGGACGGATAGGGCCACGGCTGGGTGGAGTGGTAGCGGACCTTGCGGGTGCGCAGGCCCGCCTCCTCGTTGAGTTCGCGCGCGCAAGCCTCCTCGATGCTCTCACCGGGCTCCAGGAAGCCGGCGAGCGCGGAGAACATGCCCTTGGGCCAGGCGGCCTGGCGGCCCAGCATGCAGCGGTCGCCGTGGTAGGGCAGCATGATCACGACGGGGTCGGTGCGCGGGAAGTGCTCGGTCTCGCAGGACGGGCACTGGCGCTTCCAGCCGCCGTCCTTGGTCTGCGTCGCCTGGCCGCAAACCGCGCAGTGGCCGTGGCGGCGACGCCATTCGAACATCTGCTTGGCGGTGGCGACGATGGCCGCGTCGGTGGGCGGCAGTTTCAGGGCCACGGCGCGCAGGTCTTCGAACTTGCCCAGGCCCTCCAGCGGACCGTCGGCGGGGTCGGCCGCGCCCTCCATGTCGACGGCGAAGACCGCGGTGTCCTTCCACAGACCCATGAACAGCAGCCGCTCCTGGCCCGCGGCCAGTTCGGCGACCATCTTGGCCGGCAGGTAGGCGATCTGCATTCCGCCGTCTTTTGAGGGCTCCACGAACGGCCGGCCGTTCCAGACGGCGAAGCCGAGCGATTCCGCGGCGGCCAGCTGCTCGGCGATCCATTCAGGCTTGGCGCGCCGGTCGCTGGCCCTGTCGAGCGGGTTGCCGGCGAAGGTGTTGAAGAAGGCGTCTAGGGGCATGGGCAAGGGTTCTAGCGTGCTGCAGCGCACACCGAAAGCCGACTAGCCAAACGGACGCTGGTCACCCACATCGAATGTGAAGCCCGGTTCGCGGGCGCTTAAGCTTTTGTGGAGCCTGATCCATGGCCGACGCCGCCGCCTACATCCCGCCGAAGGTCTGGACCTGGAACAAGCAGGCCGAGGGCCGGTTCGCCGCCATCAATCGTCCGATCGCCGGGCCGACGCACGACAAGGAGCTGCCGGTCGGCCGCCACCCCTTCCAGCTCTATTCGCTGGCCACGCCCAATGGGGTGAAGGTGACAGTGATGTTCGAGGAGCTGCTGGCGGCGGGCCACGCGGGCGCCGAGTACGACGCGTGGCTGGTGGTGATCGACGGCGCCCAGTTCGGCTCCGGCTTCGTGGCGGTGAACCCCAACTCCAAGATTCCGGCGCTGTCGGACCGGTCCGGACCAAAGCCGATCCGGGTCTTCGAATCCGGCGCAATCCTGCTGCACCTGGCCGAAAAATTCGGGGCTTTCCTGCCGACCGAACCCAGCGCGCGGGCGGAGTGCCTGTCGTGGCTGATGTGGCAGATGGGCGCCGCGCCAGTCCTGGGCGGCGGGTTCGGGCACTTCTACGCCTATGCGCCGATCAAGATCGAATACGCCATCGACCGCTACGCCATGGAGGTGAAGCGCCAGCTCGACGTGCTGGACCGACGCCTGGCCGAGAGCGAGTACCTGGCGGGTGACGAGTACACGATCGCCGACATGGCCAACTGGCCCTGGTACGGCGCCATGGCCAAGGGCCAGCTCTACGAGGGCGGCGAGTTCCTGGCCGTGCACGAATACAAGAACGTGCTGCGCTGGACCGACCAGATCGCCCAGCGTCCGGCGGTGAAGCGCGGGCGGATGGTCAACCGCACCTGGGGCGCGCCGGAGAGCCAGCTGCCCGAGCGCCATGAGGCCAGCGATTTCGAGACCAAGACCGGCGACAGAGGGCGCCTAACCCCGCTTTTTCGGCCTCGTCTCGACGTGGCCGCCGAACCCGAAACGCATGGCTGAGAGCAGCTTGTTGGCGAAGCTGTTCTCCTGGCGTGATCGAAAGCGGGCGAACAGGGACGCGGCCAGCACGTCGGCGGGCACCGCCTCCTCCATCGCCGCCTCAACGGTCCAGCGGCCCTCGCCGCTGTCGGCCACGGCGCCTTCGTAGCCCGCAAGCCGAGCGTCTCCCGCCAGGGCCTGGGCGCTGAGGTCGAGCAGCCAGGAGGAGACCACGCTGCCGCGCCGCCAGACCTCAGCGATGTCCGGCAGGTTGAGGTCGAAGCGTTCGTCCGGCGGCAGGGCGGCGGAGTTCTTGCCGTGCAGGATTTCGAAGCCCTCGGCGTAGGCCTGCATCAGGCCGTACTCGATGCCGTTGTGGACCATCTTCACGAAGTGGCCGGCCCCGGCTGGGCCGGCATGGATGTAGCCCTGTACGGCGCGCGGATCGGCGCCCTTGGGCCGCTTGGTCTTGGGAATGTCGCCGGCCCCCGGCGCCAGGGTCTTGAGGATCGGGTCGAGCCGCTTCACCGCCTTGGCCTCGCCGCCGACCATCATGCAATAGCCGCTCGTCAGGCCCCAGACGCCACCGGAGGTGCCGACGTCGACATAGGCGATGCCCTTGGCGGCCAGCGTCTTCGCGCGGCGGATGTCGTCGCGGTAGAAGCTGTTGCCGCCGTCGATGATCGTGTCGCCGCGCTCCAGCAGGCCGGCGAGCTCGGTGACGGTGTCGTCGGTGGGCGCGCCGGCCGGGAGCATCACCCAGACGGTGCGCGGCGCTTTCAGCGCCCTGACCAGGCTCTTCAGATCCTTGGCCGGCGTCGCGCCTTCCTTGGCCAGGGCCTTCACCGCCTTGGGGTCGCGGTCGTAGGCGACGCAGGCGTGGCCGCCGGCCATCAGCCTGCGCACAATGTTGCCGCCCATCCGGCCGAGGCCCACCATGGCAAGCTGCATTCGCTTATCTCCCTGTCCCGAGCCTGTTTCAGTCGTCGGCCGTGTCGGGCCGATCGTCAAACGCCTTGGCGGGGCGGTGGGGCGCAACGGGGACGATGCTCTTCGCCAGCGGAGCGTCTAGGATGATGGCGAACGCCTGATGAGAGGCGGTAGAGGACGCGCATTCCATGGACCTGAATGACAAGATCATCGTCGTGACCGGGGCGGCGAGCGGCATTGGCCGCGCGCTCGCGGTCAGGTTCAACGCCGAGGGGGCGAAGCTGGTGGTCTGCGCCGACCGCGATGAGCCAGGCGCCAAGCTCACCGCCGAGATGATGGGCGGCGTGGCGGTGCGGACCGACGTCTCCAAGGAGGCCGACATCGTCGCCCTGATCAACAAGGTCGAGAAGGAGCACGGGCCGATCGATCTGTTCTGCTCCAACGCCGGGATCGGCGTCGGCGGCGGGGCCGAGACGCCGGACGCCGACTGGCAGCGGATCTGGGACATCAACGTCATGGCTCACGTCTGGGCGGCGCGGCATCTGGTGCCACTGATGACGGCGCGGGGCGGCGGCTACCTCTTGAACACGGCGTCGGCGGCGGGCCTGCTCTCACAGATCGGCTCGGCGCCCTACGCGGTGACCAAGCATGCGGCGGTCGGCCTGGCCGAATGGCTGGCGATCACCCACGGCGACCAGGGGATCAAGGTCTCGGTGCTCTGCCCGCAGGCGGTGAAGACCGCGATGACCGCCGGCAACCCGGACGGCGTGGCCAGCATCGACGGGATGATGGAGCCGGAGGTCCTGGCCGAGTCGGTGGTCAAGGGGATCGCAGCGGAGGAGTTCCTGATCCTGCCGCACCCCGAGGTCATCAACTACATGCGCAACAAGACCAACGACTACGGCCGCTGGATCGGCGGCATGCGCAAGCTGAACCGGCGGTTCAACGGGTAAGCGCGCTCACCCGCTCAG
This sequence comes from Caulobacterales bacterium, assembly GCA_038213205.1. GTDB lineage: Bacteria > Pseudomonadota > Alphaproteobacteria > Caulobacterales > Caulobacteraceae > Phenylobacterium. The sequence goes on along the minus strand of JBBQTP010000056.1, from coordinate 5,504 downwards.
TTGGCGCCGGGCTTGGCGCCCCCGGCGGCCGCTTCCTGTTCCTTGCGGCGCGCGCCGGCCAGGATGGCGGGAAGCGCGTAGTTGCCCTCGTGGCAGGCATACTCGTAGACGATGCCCTTCAGCGGCGCGAAGTCGTACTCGCCGCCCCAAGGCTTGTCCCAGGTGTCGGGGTCCTCGGCCTGGAACTGGTAGTTGACCCGGGTGGGCGAGACGCGGGTGAAACGCTCGGTGATCTTCAGGTGCTTCCACGAGCCGATGAAGGCGTCGCTCTGCGGGAAGTTGGTGGTCTCGACCACCAGGGTGTTGCCCTCGAAGCGGCCGATGGAATCGCCCATGAACGGGCGCACGCTTTCGGGGATGTGGCCGCCCTTCAGCCGGATCACCCGCACGTCGTGGATCATCTCGACCTGGATCACCACGGCGTCCGGCGACTGGGTGATGAAGTAGTCGTTGTTGTAGTAGCCGTTCGACAGCATCGGCGGCGTGGAATTGCGCCCGAAGCCCATGATGCAGCGCTCGCCGAGCTCGCGGTTCTCGTAGCTGTCGTAGACGTCGCGGTAACCGCCGTAAGCAGGCGCCGCGCCGGGCTTGCGGGCCGGCGGCAGGCCGTTGGCGGTGGTGATGATCGAGGAGCGGTACTCGCCGTTCACCCGCATCATGTGCGCGCCCGGATCGATCCAGAAGGTGTTGTAGCCGCCGACGTCGCCGCCGGCCGCGGCGAAGTCCGGCCGGATCGCCACCAGCTTGGCCTCGGCGGAGTCCTTGTCGGTGACCTTGCCGGGTCCCTTCTTCTGATCGGTGGGCCGATCCGCCTCGGCCAGGGCTTCGGCGAACGCCTTCTCCAGCCCCTTGGCGTCCTTGTCCGGCACGACCAGCTTGTCGGTCAGCTTCGGGTTGCGGGTCAGGGGCGTCATGGTGGCGTTGGTCCAGTAGCCGGAGATATCCGGCTGACCCATGACGTTCCTCGGCGCCTTCCAGCTCGGCGGCGAGACGGAGGGATCGACCTCGGCCTTGGCGGCGACCGGGGCGGTCTTGGCGGGCGCGGCCCAGGCTGCCGAAAGAGGGGCCGTTAGCGCGAGGCCCGAGGCGCCGAGAGCGCTTCCGAGCGCGAGAATAAGGGCGCGGTGCATGACATGGACTCCCAGGGCGTTTCTTACTTGATCCTCAGTGGACATAGCATCATCCCTGGCTGACGCACGGGCAACTGTTCAAGGCTGGTTCGCGCGCCCATTGCTGGGGGAGGCCACATGACCGAAGCCGCGCCCTGGAGCGCCGCGCACGCCGCCCACGAGGCGCCATGAGCTTTCCGTTCGGGGCGGCCGTCAAAGCCATGCTGGCGCAGCGGTGCCGCGACTTCCCGCGCATCGTCCACGAGGGCGCGCCGCTGACCCGGGCGGCGGTGGCGATCACCCTGGTGGACGCCGACGACGGCTCCGGCGAGACGGCGTTGCTGATCACCCGGCGCGCGGCGCAGATGCGGGCCCATCCCGGCCAGTGGGCGCTGCCCGGCGGGCGCTGCGATCCCGGCGAGACCCTGGAGGCGGCGGCGCTGCGCGAGCTCGATGAGGAGCTCGGCCTGACCCTGTCGCCAGCCGATGTGCTGGGCGTGCTCGACGACTATCCGACGCGGTCCGGCTACGCGATCACCCCGGTGGTCGCCTGGCTGGCGGACGCGTCGGGCCTCAAGCCCAATCCGGACGAGGTGGCCTCGGCCCATCGCATCCGGCTCGACCAGATCGCCGCCGACGACGCGGTGGCCTTCGAGACCATTCCGGAGAGCCCGCGCCCGCTGATCCGCCTGCGCATCGGCGACGACCACATCCACGCGCCGACCGCGGCCCTGGTCTATCAGTTCCGCGAGCTGGTCGCCGGGCGGGTGACCCGGGTGGCCGAGCTCGAACAGCCGGTGTTCGCCTGGCGCTAAGGGCAGGCCGGCCCGGCGGGAACGTGCGGGCAGGTGGGACGCTACAGACATCGGAGGACACCACCATGACCAACCCGAAGTCCGAGCCCGCCGAAGCTGCCAAGCCCCGGCCCGATGCCCAGTCGGATGTGCCCGACTCCATCGCCCGCGACGAGGCCCAGACCGAGCGCCAGGCGCCCGAGAACGCCAGCCCCGGCGAGGCAGCCGGCGGCGACTAAGCCCGCACCCCGAACCGTTGTGCCGATCGCGCCTTGGCCTTGGCGGCTTCGGTCTGGCGGTCGCGGGGCGGGGCCTGGGTTTCAAGCGCGTGCAGCAGGCGGTGGCCGGCCTCGAACACCTCCTCGATGGCGGCGTTGAAGGCGGCCTCGTTGGCCTTCGACGGTGTGTTGAAGCCGGAGAGCTTGCGCACGTACTGGAGAGAGGCGGCGCGGATTTCGTCGTGGGTGGCGGGCGGCTCGAAGTTGAACAGGGTCTTGATGTTGCGGCACATGGCGGTCGGGCTCCGTGGGCTGGGCAAACGATAGCGCGGTTAGGTTCAGGCGTCAGGCGGGCGCACGATCAGGGCGCCTCGAGGAAGGCGATCATCTGTTCGGCGCGGTGCCGCCAGAGGCCCGATTGCAGGACCTTTGCGTGGCCGCGCGCAGCGACCGCCTCGCCGGCGTCGCTCTCCAGCAGGCGGCTGACGACCTCGACGACGTCGCCGGGTTTGGTGCGGTCATAGAAGGCGATCTCGTCGGCAATTCCGTCGGGGGCGGCGAACTGCCGCGCCAGGTCGGCGCTGTCGTCGGAGACCACCGCGGCGCCGGCCGCGGCGGCATAGACCGCGCGCTCGCAGGCCCCGTTTCCGGCGTTGAGGTTGATGACGATCCTGGCGTTTTCGTAGAGCGGCGCGAGGTCGGCGAAATCGGTCCAGCGGTCGATGAAGGTGACGTTGGCGGGCGCGCCGAGATAGTCGCGCCAGCCCGGTCCGCTGAGGGTGAGCGGCAGGCCGAAGTCGGCGAGCGAGCGAACGAGGGCGATCCGGTCGACCTGGCGCACATAGGTCAGGGGCTCGCGCAGGAAGGCGATCATCTGGTCGTCGAAATCGGGGTCGTCGCCGAGCTTCGCGGCGAAGCCCAGGTCGCGGCAGGCCGCGTTGAACGCGTCCAGCAGCGAGGCCTCGCGGTCGCCCAGCAGCCGGCTCACCACGCCCTTCAGCAGGGCCTTGCCGGTGCTCTCCTCCATCTGTTCCCACGCCGCCTGCGGCTGGCCGGTGAAGTTGGCGGCGATGAACACCGGCCATTCGCGCGACCGGTAGGGCTTGGCGCCGATCTGGTCGGGCTCGGCGCCGGCCAGGATGGTGGTCCCGCGGCCCGGCAGCTTCAGGGCCTGGGCGAACCGCAGATGGTTGTGGTTGCAATAGACCGAGTATCGATTGGCCAGCCCCCGCGTCAGGCTCTGCGGCGCGTAGATCGGGTGGTCGAGCTGCCAGCCCAGGAACTTGATCCCCAGGTGGTCGTAGAGCGAGGCGCCGTTCTGCAGGGTGACTGCGCCGAAGAACGAACTGAACGAGACCACAGCGTCGTACCGGGCCAGCTGCAGCTCGCGGATCAGGTCGTCGGGCGGCGCGGCCCCGTTGACCACCTGCGGCGCCTGGTCGGTGATCGTGGGCTCGTGACCCAGCGTCTTCAGCGCCGCGGCGAGCGAGGCGATGAACTGGCTGTAGCCGTGATTGTCGGACAGCACCTTGATCAGCAGGAGTTTCATCGGAGTCAGGCCGAGCCTTTGAGGGGGATGCCGGCCGGCATCGGCGCAGGCGTCGCGGGCCTCCAGATCAGTTGTGGAACTGTCACTTGCAACCCCATGGCGACGGTGGCCAGAGTTAAGCTTCGAGGATGGCTCAACTGCAACCCTGTGGAGGTAGGCACATGCGCGTTGTTACCGGACCAAACAATCACGTCTTTGGCCGCACGCGTCCAAGTGCGGCAAGCACCTCGGCGATCCACCAGCTGCCACCGCGCGACACGCATTTTCGCGACCTGCCGGCGCCGACCGGGGCGGCGCCGTTCCGGCTGGACCTGAAGGACGTCATCCCGGCTGAAGACTACCAGCGGATCCTCGATACCGGCCGCCTGGTGTTCCACCTGAACGGCGACATGGGCGGGGTTAAGGAAGCCATGCCGCAGCTCTTGGTGGCCAAGGGCATGGAGCAGGATCTGTCCAAGCCGGGCGACCAGCAGACCACGCCGGACTTCCTCTACATCACCGGCGACTGCGTCTATTTCAACGGCGAGATCGTCCAGTACTACGCCCAGTTCTACGAGCCCTATGAGCTCTACCACCGACCGATCTTCGCGGTGGCGGGCAACCATGACGGCGAGAACTTCGACGGCGACGGTTCGACGTCGCTGGACGGGTTCATGCGCAATTTCTGCGCGCCGGCGGCGGTGAAGATGCCGGAATCGCAGGGCTCGTTCCGCACGGCGATGACCCAGCCCAACGTCTACTGGACGCTGATCACGCCGCTCTGCTCGATCGTCGGGCTGTACAGCAATGTGCCCGAGGGCGGCCAGATCAAGGAGCCGCAGCTCAGCTGGTTCATCGAGGAGCTGACGTCGCTGCCGAAGGACCTGCCGCTGTTGATCGCCCTGCATCATCCGCTCTACTCCGCCGACGACCACCACTCCGGCTCGAGCCACATGCGCAAGGTGGTGACCGACGCCGCCGCCGCTGCGGGGCGCTATCCCGACATGGTGCTGGCCGGGCACGTCCACGACTACCAGCGGCTGTCGAGCCACGTGCCCGGCCGTGGCCTGGTGCCGCACATCGTCACCGGGGCCGGCGGGTATCATAACCTGCACCACATCATGAAGGTCGACGGCGACAAGATGGTCACCCCGGCCGCCTTCGACGCCGGCGACGGCGAGACGGTGACGCTGGAGAAATACTCCGACGACCACCACGGCTTCCTGCGCCTGGAGGTGACCGCCGACCTGATCATGGGCCGCTACTTCGAGGTCCCACGGCCGCAGGAGCCGACCAGCAAGGGCAACCAGCTGCTCGACTACTGGAAGTTCGACTGGAAGAACCGCGCCTGGCTGGTGAACACGCCGTAAGGGGGGGCAGATACCCCTCCGCTCATCCCGGCGCTGAGGCCACACCCCCGCCTTCGCGGGGAAGAGCGGGGAGTGGGGGGCTAGCCGGAGCTTTGCAGGAGCGGCGGATCGCTGGGCCCTTCGGCCGGTTCGGCTTGCGGCGGGTTGATCTTCAGCGCCTTGCAGAGGCGGACGATCTGGAGTTCCAGGGCCTCGGTGAGGAAGTCCTCGCCGAGGGCTTCGACGTCGAGCAGATCGTCGAGTTCGCAGTCCAGCTTCTCGGCCTCGCGTTCGTTCTCGGCTTCGTTCCAGATCAGGTGGGTGACGGCGGCGTTCAGCCGGGACCGGCGGTGGTGGACCTGGCGCGTGCGTTCGCGATCCTGCCGGTTGGTCTCGTCGCGGGCGTCGTTGGCGAGGTCGCGCTTCAGCTTGGCTTTCAGCGCCAGTGACTGGCGCAGCGACCGGGCGGCCTTCTGATAGGCGCGGGCCAGGGTGGCGATATCCGC
>JBBQTP010000055.1:0-23534 GCA_038213205.1 Caulobacterales bacterium | reverse complement strand
AGATGTCCGACACCCAAACCCTCGACCAAGACGAAGTCATGCTGGCGCGCATCGCCGAGCTGGACCTGTCGCTGGCCGAGAAGCTGCACGCCTGCGCCATGGCCGCCGAGGATCCCGCGGATATCGCGACCCTGGCCCGCGCCTACCAGAAGGCCGCCCGGTCGCTGCGCCAATCTCTGGCGCTCAAGGCCAAGCTGAAGCGCGACCTCGCCAATGACGCCCGCGACGAGACCAACCGCCAGGCGCGCGAACGCAGCCGCCAGGTCCATCACCGCCGGTCGCGGATCGAGGCCGCCGTCAGCCACCTGATCTGGAACGAAGCCGAGAACGAACGCGAAGCCGAAAAGCTCGATAGCGAACTCAGCGACCTCCTCGACATCGAAGCCCTCGGCGAAGACTTCCTGACCGAAGCCCTGGAACTCCAGATCATCCGCCTCTGCAAAGCGCTGGAGATCGCGCCGCCGCCGGCCGAACCGGCCGAAGCCCCCGGCGATCCGCCCCTGCTGCAAAGCTCCGGCTAGCCCGCCACCCCCCGCTCATCCCCGCGAAGGCGGGGACCCAGGCTTTTTTCGTTGCTAAGGCGCGATCGGAAAGGGTCCCTGCAACTGGCCCACAGAAACACAAACCCCCTGGGTCCCCGCCTTCGCGAGGAGGAGCGGAGCTGTGGCCACGTAGGTCGCGCCTTGCGGGATGGCCGCGCCCCCGCAGCCCAATCTTCGCCGCTGCAACGCCCGCCTCCTGGTTGGCGGGCCACGGTAAGGTCTGGGCGGGCGTCGGTCGAAGTGAAGCGGTGGCGACGAACCCTAGCGCACCAACCCCGCCGACCACGCCGCTTCGGCGGAGACCCAGACGCCGTCCCAGTCCTTGGGCGGGGGGTCTTTGACCTGGCTGCGGGCGCGCTCCAGCATCAGGGTCGAGGCGGCGTCGGCGGGCGCCGCGGCGACGGCGGCCTCGAAGGCTTTCACGGCCTGGGCCCACTTGCGGTTGGACATGGCCTCGCGGCCCTTGGCGTAGGCGGCCAGTGCGGCCTCGGACACCGGTCGGTCTTCGGTCAGGACCTGGAAGATGCGGGCCGGACGCTGGCGGCCGCGCACGCGGATGGTGTCGAGCTCGCGCAGCGGGTGGGTGGCGGCAACCGCGGCGGCGGTGTCCTCGCAGATCACCACGCCGACGCCATAGACCTTGGTGATCTTCTCCAGTCGCGAGGCCAGGTTCACGCTGTCGCCGATGACGGTGTAGTCCATGCGCTTGGGCGAGCCGATGGCGCCGGCGACCATCTCACCGGAGGCGACGCCGATGCCGAGCTTGATCTCCTCCAGGTCGCGGGCCCGGCGCGCGGCGTTGATCAGCGCCACGGCCTTGAACATCGCCACCACGGAATCGACGGCGTTCAGCGCATCGCGGCCGGACGACAGCGGCGCGCCGTAGACCGCCATCAGCGCGTCGCCCATGAACTTGTCGAGCATGCCGTCCGACGCGGCCACCGACTCGAAGAGCTCGGTGAAAATCTCGTTGAGCATGTCGACGGTGTCGCGCGGCCCCAGGTGCTCGGCGAGGCTGGTGAAGCCGCGGATGTCGGCGAACAGCACCGAGGCGCTGCAGACCGAGCCGAACAGCAGTTCGTCCTCGCGGCCCATGATTTGGTCGACCACGTTCTGGGTCATGAAGCGCCGCATGGCGCCCTGCAGGCGTTTGCCCTGGGTGATGTCCTCGATGATGATCAGCAGGCCCGCCTGCTCGCTCTCGGCCAGCAGCGGGACGATCGACAGGTTGGCCGAGACCACCTCGCCGCGCGCGGAGCGCAGGTCGGCGTCGAGCAGGGTCTTGGGCCGGCCGCTTGCGTTGACGCTCTCGACCTCGCCGGCCAGCCAGGCGTTGTCGCCGGTGAGCAGCAGCGCTGCGCTGGCGCCGGCGTCTTCCGGCGCGATGCGCAGGATCGCGCAGGCCGCGGCGTTCAGCTTGGCGACCCGTGCGTCGCGGTCGAGCGTGATCACGCCGGACGACATCGAGCGCAGGATGCTCTCGTTGTAGTTCCGCTCGGCGGCCACCTCGGCAAACAGAGTGGCGTTCTCGATGGCGATGGCGGCCTGGGCGGCAAAAGCGCTCATCCGCTCCACCTCGTCCTGGCCAAAGCTCGAGCGGTCCCGGTGGTTCAGCGCCTGCATGACCCCCACGCGGCGGCCGTCGCGGGTGGTGACGGGAATCGAGAGCGCGCTGTGGGTCTGGTAGCCGGTGGCCAGGTCGACGGCGCGGTTGAAGCGCGGATCGGCGTAGGCGTCGGGAAGGTTGAGCGTCTCGGCGTGGGTGTAGGACCAGCCGACGAGGCCGGCGTCGGAGGGGAAGCGCAGCTCCTTGTCCTCCACGCCCTCAGCGACCACGGCGGCCAGCTCGCCGGTGTGCTCATCGTGCAGGAAGAGCGAGGTGCGGTCGGCGTGGATCACCGCGGTGGTGACCTTGACGATCTTCTTGAGCAGCGTGCCCAGGTCGATCTCGCTGGAGATCGAGATGTTCACGTCGAGCAGGCGGCGCAGGTCGGCATTGGAGCGTTCGGAGGCGTCGATGGCGCTGGACCAGCGCTCGGCGAGGATCACCAACTGCGAGAACAGCAGCAGCAGGGAAGCCACCGGCACCAGGCTGTGGCCGAGCACCTGGGGCAGCTGAAGATTGGCGACGATGTCGGTGTAGATCAGCGCCAGCACGAAGGAGCCGAGGCCGAACAGGAAGACCAGCGCCCCGTCGCGGCGGCGCACGCAGGCGGCCACGACGACGGCCAGCATGCCGACGAAGGCGAGCGTGCGGTAGGAGGCCGCCCACTGCGAGGCGCGGCTCAGCATCACCGTGTCGCCGACGATGGCGAGGCTGGCGTAGAGCGCCAGGCGGGCGCCGTTCAGGCCCTGCAGGATCCAGTAGGGCCAGGCCGGCGTCTCACGCGGATAGAGGGCGCGGACGTAGGCCAGCGCCACGCCGACCGCGGCGGCGCTGGTCAGGTACTGGCCGGCGATTATGGCGTTGAGGCTGAGCCCTGGGGCGGCCAGCGCGATCAGGTCGTCATGGGCGTCCTGGGCGGCGAATGGCAGCAGCAGCAGGCAAGCGACGCCGAAATAGAGCGAGGCCCGCTCGCGCGGCCGGAACAGGAAGACCACCAGGCCGTAGGCGGCGAGCAGCAGGAGCGCGGAGACCAGCAGCAGGCTCTGCAGCCAGTCGAGGGCGGCCCAGCGCGCCATCGGGTCGGCCAGGCCGAGGATGGGGGCGTCGGAGAGGCCGTTGTCGCGGTGGTGGAAGCTGGCGATATCGAGGTCCAGGTCGAGGTCGGAGCCGTCGGTGTCGAAGGCCACTTCCTGGGCGCGGTGGCCGTCGACGACGTCGGCGGCGGTCAGGGCGTAGTGGCCGACCTCGGCGATCGGCCGGCCGTTCACCAGCACGCGCCGCGCGTGGAAACCCTGGCGGACGTAGAGGGCGTAGTGGCCGGCGGGCAGGCCGTGGACCTTCAGCTGATAGGAGGCCGCGCCGAGCTCCGGCAGGGCGCCGCCGGCGGCGTGCCGTCCCGCCCACGGTCCCGGCACCTGCAGCAAGAGCGTCGCGCCCGGCGCCGGCGCCGAACGCCAGACCATCCGCCATTCGCCCTTCAGCACCACCGGCGCGGTGAGCGGTCCCCAGCGGGCGAAGCTGACCTCGCCGCCGCGGGCGATCGGGGTGTTGCGCGCGATCGGGTCGATGAAGAACGGCGCGCAGAGGCCGGCCAGCAGGGTCAGCAGAATGACCGCGAAGGCGAACCGCCGCCACGGCGAGGCGGCGGCTGCGACCTGATCGTTGGGCGAAACGGCCTCGGCGCTCATGGTCCCCCCGGGAGCGCCTGTTATCCCCCGATTTCGGGGAAAGTCACAGGCGGGCTACATCCGCTCCGGGACGGCAATGCCCAGCACGTCGAGGGCGCGCTCGATCTGGGCAAGTGTGGTCTGGGCCAGGGCGAGGCGGGAGGCGCGGACGAGGGGGGCGGCCTGCAGGATCGGGCAGGCGGCGTAGAATTTCGAGAACGCCTGAGCCAGGCGATAGGCGTGTTCGGCCACCGCGTTGGGGGCCTTCTTGTCGTAGGCCTCGGCGAGGGCGGTTTCGAAGGCGTCGAGGGTGAGGGTGAGTTCGCGCTCGGCCGGCTCGGCGACGGTGATCGGGCCGGGCGTGACGCCCTCGCTTTCGGCGCGGCGCAGGATGCTTTTCACGCGGATCGCCTGGTAGAGCAGGTAGGGGCCGGTCTTGCCCTCGAAGCTGGTGAACCGGTCGAGGTCGAAGACGTAGGAGGTGCCGCGGAAGTTCTGCAGGTCGGCGAACTTCAGGGCCGCGACGGCGACCTTGCCGGCGATGTCCTCGAACTCATCGGGGGTGAGGTTCTCGCCGAGGCCGGCCTCGTGCAGGCGCTCGCGGGCCTTTTCGCGGGTCATCTCGATCATGTCATTGAGCTTCAGGACGCCGCCCTCGCGGGTCTTGAAGGGCTTGCCGTCGGTCCCGTTCATGGTGCCGAAGCCGACGTGTTCCAACTGCCCCTCGGCGGCGTAGCCGGCCAGGTAGGCGGCGCGGAACACGATCTCGAAATGGTCGGCCTGGCGCTGGTCGACGCAGTAGATGGTGAGCGCCGGGTCGAAGCTGTTGCGGCGGTCGAGGATGGTGGCCAGGTCGGTGGTCCCGTACATGGCCGAGCCTTCGGAGGAGACCACCAGCAGGGGCGGCAACTCCTTCTTGTCGCCCTCCCGGACGACTCGGATGATCCGGGCGCCCTGGTCGTCGACCAGCAGGCCCTTGGCGTCGAGTTCGGCGACCATCGGGTCGATCAGGTCCTCGACATCGCTCTCGCCCTTCCAGAGGTCGAAGTCGACGCCGAGCGCATGGAAGTCGCGCTCCAGCGCCACCTGGGTGACATCGCGGAACCGTTGCCACAGCGCGAAGTAGCCGGCCTGGCGGTCCTGCAGGGCCGCGGTGATCTTGCGGGCGCGGTCACGGTAGTCGGTGTCGGTCTTGCCCTTGGCGGCGGCCTCCGGATAGAGCCGGTCAAGGTCGGCCAGGCTGACCTTATCGAAAGCGGCCGTGCCGGCCGCGCCGGTGGGCTCGATCCCGGTGTTCATCTGCTCGACCAGGTCGCGGACCGGAGTGCTCTCGTCCATCACCGCGCCGATCAAGAGGCCCATCTGGTAGCCCCAGTCGCCGAAGTGGGCGTCGCCCAGCACCTCGTCGCCGCGGAAGCGGTAGATGCGCTTGATCGCCTCACCGATGATCGAGGCGCGCAGGTGGCCGACGTGCATCGGCTTGGCCACGTTGGGGCCGCCGTAGTCGATCAGCACACGGCGCGGGGCGGCCACGGTCTCCGCGCCCAGGCGCGGGTCGTCAGCGATCTGTTGGGCGCGGGCGGAGAGGGCTGCGTCGGTGAGCTTGAGGTTGATGAAACCCGGGCCGGCGATCTCGACGGCGGAAAAACGCGCGTCGCCGGACAGGCGCTCGGCGACGGCGGTGGCCAACTCGCGCGGGTTCTTGCCCACGCGCTTGGCGGCGGCCAGAGCGCCGTTCGATTGGAAGTCAGCGAGGTCGGGGCGGTCCGACGCGGTGACGCGGCCCAGTTCGGGCGGCAAGCCAAGCTCAGCGAAGGCGGCCTCGACCGCCTTGCGTAAGGACCCTTTCAGGTCACTCATCGGCGCTGCGTGGTGGCCCCGGAGGCGACGGCGGTGGCGCCGGCGTTGACGCGAAAGCGCTTACCCTGGCGGTTGAATTCAGCCATCTGCGGGTGACGTCGAAGCCGACCAGCACCTCGAAATTGGCGCCCGAGGTGGTCGCCGTGCCCCGTGGGATCAGGATGTTGGCCACGGAATCGGTGATGTAGACCCGGTCCTTGCCCTCCGGAAACTTCACCGGCAGGTCGAAGTCCTGGCGCGCGATCACGTCGCGGTTCCGGTCGGTGACGGCGACCCAGTAGTGGAAGGTCTTGGAGCCGCCGGCGGCCACCGGGCCCCTGCCGAGCTCGAACAGGATGTCCATGGTCAGCTTGATCGGCTCGTCGTCCTTGTAGGCGCAGCCGGCCGAGACGCCCTGGATTTCGCCGGTGAAGCCGACGTTGGCCGAGGCTTCCTTGTTGTCCTTGAACTCCACGTAGCGGCCGGCGTCGTAGAGAGTCTTCACATAGGGGCAGGGGCCGGCGTTCTTCAACGCGGCGAGGGGCGCCTGGTTGTCGCCCCAGTCGCGGTCGCGCTTCTTCTTCTTGGCGTCGTCCTGGTCCTGCTTCTTCTGGTCGTCGGCCCCGCGGCCGGAACCGCCGCCCGGGCCACCGCCACCGCCACCGCCGCCGGGTCCGTACTGGGCGTGGGCGGCGAACGGGGCGGCCACCATGAAGGCGGCGGCGATGAGCAGGATAGTGCGGCGCATGGCGGGCGTCCGTGAAACTGGGGGCGCGCGAAGGACCGCACGCCGATGCCGCCCTAGTACAGCCTGGAGAATGCGGCGGCAACGCGGCTGGCGGCCACGCCCCTGAAGCCTTAGGTTCCCGGCGATGTCGCAGAGTTCCTCAGATCGCCCCCCGCTGACCGTCCTGCTGGCCACCCCGCGGGGGTTCTGCGCCGGCGTCGACCGGGCGATCCAGATCGTCGAGCGGGCGATCGCGAAATATGGCGCGCCGGTCTATGTGCGCCACGAGATCGTCCACAACCGCCATGTGGTGGAGCGGCTGAAGGCGCTGGGGGCGGTGTTCGTCGAGGAGCTGGACGAGTGCCCGGCGGACCGCCCGGTGGTGTTCTCCGCCCATGGGGTGCCCAAGGCGGTGCCGGCCGAGGCTAAGGCGCGCAAGATGCTCTACCTCGACGCCACCTGCCCGCTGGTCTCCAAGGTGCATGTGGAGGCGGGGCGGCACTTCGACGCCGGGCGCGAGATCGTGCTGATCGGCCACGCCGGCCACCCCGAGGTGGTGGGCACCATGGGCCAGCTGCCCGAAGGGGCGGTGGCGCTGGTGGAGACCGTGGAGGACGCGCGGACCTTCGAGCCGCGCGATGCGGCCAATGTGGCGTTTGTGACCCAGACGACGCTGTCGGTGGACGACACGGCCGAGATCGTGGCCGCGCTCCGCGCCCGGTTCCCGCAGATCGCCGCGCCGCACAAGGAAGACATTTGCTACGCGACCACCAACCGCCAGGAGGCGGTGAAGTCGGTGGCGGCGCGCAGCCAGGTGCTGCTGGTGCTGGGCAGCGCCAATTCGTCGAACTCGGTGCGCCTGGCCGAGGTGGGCCGCCGAGCGGGAGCCCGGGCCTATCTGATCGACGACGCCGACGGGCTGGACCTGACCTGGATCGAGGGCGTGAGCGTGGTCGGCGTCACGGCCGGCGCCTCGGCACCTGAAGTGCTGGTGCAGGGCGTGATCGACCGGCTGGGCGAGAGCTTCCAGGTCTCGGTGGAAGAGATCGACGCCGAGCGCGAGACGGTGAGTTTCAAGCTGCCGCGAGCCCTGGCCGGGTAAGCGGCCAAAGAAAAAGGCCCGGCGCCTTGGGGGCCGGGCCTCGTTCAGGTCGTTGGAGAGCGGCTTACTTCCCCGCGGCCGCCGGCGCGGCGGCGGCGGGAGCCGCGGCGGTTTCGTGGCGATGTCCGCCGATCATCATCTTCTGGGCGGCGGCGAGTTCGGTCGCATCGATGACGCCGTCGTGGTTGGCGTCGATGATGTCCCACTTGCTGGACAGCATCTTGCCGATCTGGCCCCTGAGCTCGGTCTTTTCGACCTTGCCGTCCATGTTGCTGTCGAGCATCCCCATCAGCATGCCTTCCTGCAGGTCCTGATCATAGTTGACCAGGTGCTTGGAGGTCTCGCCCATCCAGCGGTAGCGGATGCGGGTGAAGAACATCTCCTCCCAGGACTGGTCGCCCCAGACCACGGTCTTGCTGGGGTCCGGGTTGTGCGGGTTGCTCTTGGAGTTGTCGTAGACGTAGTGGGCGATCAGCCTCGAGCCCGCCGGGACCTTGATCGGCTCGGCGAAGTTGTAGTGGCCCTGCCAGCCGAAGTCGTAGCGCGGCAGGGTCAGCAGCAGCTTCTTCTTGCCGTCCGGGTACTGGATCCACAGGTCCGAGGACGTGGCGCGGTAGTGGGCGTGTGGGAAGGCCGAATAGAGCAGGGCGTCCTTCGGGAAGGTCATGTAGGCGACCTCCTGGTGATGGCCGTCGTAGGGCGGCAACACGATCGCGTTGTTCACGATCTGGTTGTTGTGCATCACGATGTCCGGGACATCGCCGTCCTTGTAGAAGTAGAGGCCGATCTTGGTGTGCTCGGTCACTTCCTTGCCGTAGGGCGTGTAGTGGTTCTGGAAGCCGATGGCGCCGCCGGGCGGGATGTAGGTGCCGGCGTCGGTCGGGGCGACCTCGCTCTCGGCGCCCACGGCGTAGGAGCCGACCGACGCGCCCCAACGGTTTTCGAAGGCTTGCTGGCCCTCCTTGGGCGCCTCGGCCATGAAGCCGGTCAGCACGTGGTGCACGGCCTGGCGGGCGTCAACCTTGATGGTCGAGGCCTTCAACCACTTGCCCGTGGTCAGCGGGTTGGCGACCCACGGATGCTGGTAGTCGACCACGCCGGCGGCCGGGATGGTGTAGTTCGGCACCTCGAGCACGACGTCGGGCTTGCCCAGGGGCCACTCGGTGGCCACCAGGTGCTTCGTGCCCAGCGGGTCGGCGCCCGCGCCGCGCGGCGAACCCTGCTCGATCCAGTGGACCAGGATCTTGGTCTCGTCGGCGGTCAGGCGGCGGTCATTGCTGAACTTGCCGACGTGCGGATCAGAGTGGAACGGCGGCATGCGGTCGGTGCGGACCACTTCGCGGATCATCGGTGAGAAGCCCTTGACCGTCGCATAGTTGCTCATGGCGAAGGGGCCGATGCCGCCTTCCTCGTGGCAGGCGACGCACTTCTTCTCAAGGATCGGCGCGACGTCCTTCACATAGGTCAGCTGGGCGGTCTGTTTGCGGGCCGGGAAGTCGATCATCGCGCCCCGGCCGGCAGAGGGGGCGGAAGAGGCGACGGTCACAGCGTGGCCGGCGACCAGGGCGTCGACCGCCTTGCCGGCGTCGGCGATGTCGCCGCGCCAGGCGATGGACCAGGTCTTCGGGTCGATGACGATGGCTTCGGCCGAGCGGGTCACGCCCAGGCTCTCACTGACCAGCTGGTAGCTGTCCATCATGATCGGGGCGTCGTAGCCGGCTTTGGCCGCCTCCGTCAGGATCGCCTCGCGGGTGTCCTTGAGGTTGGGATTGATCATCCACAGCTCGACGCCCTTGGAGGCATAGGCCGCCTTCAGCGCCTTCAGCGCCGGGGCCTGGGTCCGCAGCACCGCGTCGCCGTTGGACTGGCTCACGATCACCACAGCCTTGGCGTCGGCCATGCGGTAGAGCTCGTGAGCTTCGAAGTTGGCGTCGACCAACAGGAAGTTGGCGATGGGCGCGGCGGCGGTCGCCGCGGCGTTGCTGGCCGCCTGCGGGGCGCCGGCCGGGGTGGAGGAGAAGCCGTAGACGAGGAGCGCGCTCACGGCCGCCCCGAACACGCCAAGCTTGGCAGACATCATCTCAATCCTCTTCCTCAACCCGTTCCGCGACGCAAACGACGACCCTCTAAGCCAGGGCTTTCGCCGTCAGCCTAGAGGGCGCATTCGAACGCCGTTCGACAATCGGAATCTTTACACCAGAAAGATCGACTGCGGGTAAACCGCCATTAGGGCTTTTCGAACGCGCGCCCAGGCGTCAGGAATGGCGGACATGAAGCCGAGGCAAGCCGTCCACGAGATCGCCAGCGTCAAGGCCAAGGCGCTGGACGCGGCCTCGGCGATTCTGGCCTCGCAGGGGGTGGAGGAGCTCAACCTGCGCGCCATCGCCGAGAGCGCGGGGATCGGCATTTCCTCGATGTACCACTACTTCACCGGCAAGGAGGACCTGCTGCTCAGCCTGGCGCTGCGCGGCTTCGAGGACCTGCGCGCCGACATCGACCGCAACCGCCGCACCGGCGGCTTTCCCAATCCGATGGCGGCCGGCGCGCGGGCCTATTTCGGCTTTGCCGAGACCCGCCCGGCGCTGTTTTCGGTGATGTTCAGCGAGCGGCTGCTGACCCGCCACGAGGACCTGCGCGAGGCTGAGCACCAGACCTTGCTGGCGTTCCAGGCCACCGTGGAGGCCGACCCCCGGTTCCCGGCCGATCGCAAGGCCGATGTGGCCGTCGCGCTGTGGGCGCTGGGCCGCGGCATCGCGGCGATCACCTCGTCGCATCCCGGCGGCAAGTTGCCCGAGGACCTCGCCGCCAAGCTGCAGGGCGGGCTGTTCTACCTGCTGAACCGTCCGGACTAGGCTCGCCAGGTGAAGGAAGAGGGCGGGCAACAGGAGACGACCAAGGGAACGGGGCCTTAAGGCTCGCCGCGCTAAGCCGCGAGAGGGCAGCGGACGGCTGCCGCGCGGGCAGAACGGCCGATGGCGACCACGATCTCCGATACCCGGCCTGAGCGCCGGCAAGCGAAGCCGTCAGTCCTGCTCATCGCGCTTGCGATCCTGGGCGCGGAGATCACCGGCTTCGTAACGCTCTGCCCGATCGCGCTGCGGCCGCACCTGTGGAGCGCCAACCACGAGCGGTTCGCCGCCTATTTCATTCTCGGTGTGCTGGTCGCGCGTGCGGGGCAGCGGCGTTGGCTGAGCGCCTTGGCGCTGATTGTGCTGCTGGCGTTCGGCCTGGAGGCTGCGCAG
This sequence comes from Caulobacterales bacterium, assembly GCA_038213205.1. Classification (GTDB taxonomy): domain Bacteria; phylum Pseudomonadota; class Alphaproteobacteria; order Caulobacterales; family Caulobacteraceae; genus Phenylobacterium. Next base: position 12,809 of record JBBQTP010000055.1, on the reverse strand, counting down.
CGCCTGGTCCCCGGCCGCCACGCCATGCTGTCGGACGCGACGGTGAAGGCGCTGGGCGGCGTGTTGGGATGCGCGGCCGCCCAGGTCGGCTTCCCGCTGCGACGGTTGCTCAACAGCTACCGCTCATCCCGGGTGGAAACTGGAGGGTCCGCGTTCAAACGCGCTGCAACCACCCTCGATAGCTGACGATTGAGCCGACGAGCGGGAGCGCGATGGGGACATCGAAGTGAAACGCGCCATCAACCTCGGTTTCTCGTGCGATACCGCTCGGTCCAAGCGCGAGGGGCAGGGGGACTGGACCCAGCCACCAGCGCCGCAGGTGCATGCCGAGCCCTGGCCCGTCGCCAGTGAGTTCGAAACCGAACCGGAGCGGGCCGAAGCGTTCGATCAGAAGGCCGCCGCCCTGCGAGAGTTGGCTTGAGAACTCAGCGCCGCCGAAATTGCGGAGCCAAGTCTCATGGCCGTCCCGCTCCAAGAACCGGACCGTCACCGGTACGTCGGAGCCCGCCGGCGGAAAGCCCATCATCTTGGCGATCAATTGCGCCAAGGGGTTGGCGCCGCGGGTGATCGTCGCGCGCCCTTCGGCTAGTCCGGCTCCGGCGAATTCGTGCATGTCACGCACCTGCGGCGGCAGGTGGTCGAAGTCCGCGCCCATGACTCGATGGTAGAGGGGCGACGAGACCTTGGCTTCGACGATTTCCGTCCGCAGGCCAAGGATGTCGAAATCGCGCGCGAAGGCCTGCAGCGACAGCAGTCCAACCGCGGCGGTGGCGCCTGCCGGGAGCCCTCCGTCGGCCAGACGCTTCGCCAGTAGCGCCGCGGCCAGACAGGGCGTGTAGGGACCTTGTCCCCGGTCCGCCAGCAGCGTCCAGCGACGTTCGACGACCGAGCGTCCCCGCAAACCGACCACGCGAACCTGCATCGCCGACCGGTCTCCGCCGATCCATGCGCTGAGCACCCGCAACCGCCGAAAGGCGCCCGCCCACAGCCGAAGGTCAGTAATCCAACCCCATTCGACGGGCCAACTCAGCAGCCACAGCATGAAATTCTGGAAGGCGAGTTCGACGCCGGCTCGGAAGATCACCAGCGGGTGACCTGGGAGGCGATCTGAAAGCAAGCCGAGATCCGGCACGTCGCATATGGCTACCCATCGCCGTCGCAAGGGCGGAGACCCAGAGACCGCGAAGGTCAGGTTTCGCAGATCGCGCCAGCCGCGAGCCTCATGTGTGCGGCCGGCTTGCTGCACCGTCACGGGGCGTCCGACGTATGACAGGATCGCCTCCATGACCGACTGGCCCACCGTGGCGCGGTTGCTGGCGCTGATGGCGCTCTCGACCAGTCCGACGGTGTCGAGTCCAACCACGAGCTCATCTACCACGGCGCTGGATAGCGCCGGCGTGCTGCTGGCGCCGGAGATCAGAGTCAGCCCAGCCGCGCGAGCCTCGGAGTCCAGGCTGTCGAACCCTTCAACAAAGGCGCGGCCGTCGGCAATGTCCATGTAGTGGCAGTGCGCTTCGAGACAGGACCGCGCCACGTCGTAGGCGGCGCCCTGGAATGGGCCGGCGGCGTCGATGACCAGCCACGGTCCAAGCTCGGCCAAGCTGGCGCAGAAGCCTCGGGCGCGATCGACAGATGCTGGTGTCAGCTTGAGGTCAGGCCGCGAACGGCAGAAGGCCTCGGCCTTTACTAGGCTGCGCCCGGCGGCGATTACCTTGAATCGCGGGTCGCGAGCCAAAAGCTCGCAGATGCGGGCGCCGAACGAGCCGTAGCCGCCAAGAACAAGGATCGACTTCAAATCACCCGGTCCCGCAAATCGGGGCGCGGCAGCCAGCAGGTCTCCCGCTTGCCGAACAGTCTGTACCGATTTTGCGCAATCAGGTCGTAGAGCAGGGATCGAAACGCCCTCGGGAGTAATCGTAGCACCGATGCGGCCCGCCAAACGCCGCCCAGGCGGGTGGCGACCTCGATGAAGGCGTCCGACTTTCCGTGGGCCACACCCGCAATCACCACGAGGTTTGTCTCGAAATTTACCGGGTCGAGCCCAAGCTCACGGTAGAGCGCCTGTCCGAGCGAACCCTGAGCGGAGGTAAACCAGAACTGCTGCGCGTGATCGCGCGCCAGCACCCACTGAACGAAGGCGGAGCAAAGGACGCAGACGTCGTCGAAGACGATGAGAGGGCTGGGGAGCGGCGCCGCGCCCAGGTGTTCAACGGAGATTTTGCGGGAGATCACAACGCCACAATAGCCGGGCTGCGCCGCGAGGTCAGGTGGCTCTAGTGCTAGCTTTCCGGAACAGGCACGGGGCCACGCTGAGCGACGTAGTGGTCGAGGTCGGCGAGGGTGCGTTTCCAGGCGCCGTCCATGGCCGGCGTCCAGTCGCCTGCACAGGTCTCGCGGACCACTTCGGCGACAATGCCGAAGAAGGTGGCGAACACATTGCGCGGCACGTCATAGCCCTCGTGGGTGATCACCTCGGTCTCGATCAGATGGTGGGCGTAGGTGCGCGGGCCGATGAAATCGAGGATCGCCTCAAACACCTTGGCCAGCATCTCGCCTTTGATGCTGTGGTTGCTGTCGCGCCAGAACAGCGCCAGCATGTCTGGCTGGCGCTCGAAGAGCCGGGCGTAGACGCGCGGCGCGAGGTCGCCGCCGCGCTCGGCGGCCAACTCCAGGCTGGCTTCGACCGCGTCGGCGTCGGCGCGATCGGTGGGCTTGAGGTCGCTCATCGCGATGCCCGGGCTGTCGCGATCAGGCGCGGGCGGGAATGATCACCTGCATCGACTCGTAGCCGTGGACGAAGGCCGAGTAGGTGCGGGTCGGTTCGCCGACCAGATCGATCCGCGGGAAGCGCTTGAGGATCTCTTCCCAGATGATGGTCAGCTGCATCTCGGCCACGCGGTTGCCGACGCAGCGGTGCACGCCGAAGCCGAACGACAGGTGCTGGCGCGAGCGCTCGCGGTCGATGATGTAGTCGTTGGGGCGCTCGATCTTGGTCTCGTCGCGGTTGCCCGAAAGGTACCACATCACCACCCGCTCACCCTGCTTGATGGTCTTGCCGCCGATCTCGATGTCGCGGGTCGCCACGCGGCTCATGTGGGCGAGCGGCGTCTGCCAGCGAATGGTCTCCGAGACCATTGAGGTGATCAGCGCCGGATTGGCGCGCAGCTTGTCGTACTGGCCAGGGTTCTTGTTGAGCGCATAGACGCTGCCCGAGATGGTGTTCCGCGTGGTGTCGTTGCCGCCGATGATCAGCAGCACCACGGTGCCCTGGTACTGTTGCTGGTCCATGTCCCGGGTGGCCGGGTTGTGGGCCAGCATGGAGATCAGGTCGATGCTGGGCGGAGCGTTGACGCGCTGGTTCCACAGCTCTCCGAAGGCGCCGAAGCATTCGAAGATCGCGGCGCCCTTCTGCTCCCAGCTGGTGACCGGGCCGTGGCCCGGCATGTTGGTGAACATGTCCGACCAGTGGGTGAGCTTGCGGCGGTCCTCGAAGGGGAAGTCGAAGAGGGTCGCGAGCGTCATCGCCGTCAGTTCTTTGGAGACCAGGTCGACCCAGTCGAACGGCTTGCCGATCGGCAGGTTGTCGAGGATCTGGCCGGCCCGCTCGCGGACCACCGGGGCCATGTTGGCGATGTTGCCGGGGGCGACCGTGGGGCTGACCGCCTTGCGGTGGGCGGTGTGCTCCGGCTCGTCCATGGTGATGAAGCCGGCGCCGCCCTTGCGGCGCGGACCCATGATCTTCTCCTGCTCGGCCATGGCCGCCAGGTTGGGCAGGCCGATGCCGTCGGCCGAGGAGAAGGCCTCGTGGTCGGTGTCGACCGCCATGATGTCGTCCCAGCGCGCGATCGACCAATAGGGGCCGTACTCGCTGTCGGCGGTGAAGTGGACCGGATCTTCGCGGCGCAGGCGCTCGAAAACCGGCCAGATGGTGTCGTCCTGGAAGCGCTGGGCGCTGGCCGGATTGAGCTCGGCGAGCGGGGTTGCGTAGGCCTCGGCGGCGGCGGCCGACTCATCGACTTTCACAGCGATATTCATGGCTTCGCTCCCACGCGTGCGCCCGATTACGGGACGTCAGCGCCTAGTCTGAAGCCTTCGAACGCCGTTCGACAAGACTGAGGCGTGAGGACAGCCATCACCCGCTCATCCCGGCAAATCCGGGACCCAGATCTCATGGCTGTGCGGCTGACCGCATGGGCTCCAACCTCATAGTACCCGCATCCGAGTCATTCCATCTGGGTCCCAGCATTCGCCGGGATGAGCGGAATTGGGGTCAGGCCTTCTTCGCCTTCCTGGCCTTCTTCGCCTTGCCCTGGCCGGGCCAGCCGGCGTCGATCGGCAGGCGCGGGTTGGCGACGATCTTCAGGTCGGCGCAGTGGTGATAGGTGAAGCGGCCGTCCTTGTTGACCGGGTGCTCCTCCATGAACTGGATCACCTGCAAGGTGCAGTGGTCGCAGTTGATGTTGGGGAGGTGCACATAGGTGTCGAACACCTGACGCGGCTGGCGCACATGGTGGTCCCAGAAGCCGTCCATGATCACCGGCGGCTTGGGGTTCGGATCGACCTTGGCGGAGACCGACAGGGGCCCGCGCGGACCGTCCTTGGTGACGTCTTCCGGATCGACGGGCAGCTCCTTGCGGTCGAGAACCGCCAGCGCCACGCGGAAGTGACCGGGGTGGTAGATGGTTTCCTGCACCTTCAGGCGGAGCAGTTCGCCGCCGGGGACCTCGGTGACCACGCCGGTGGGTTTGCCGGGGTCGGTGGAGACGCCGCCGCAGGGGCCGAGCTTCTGGGGATCGCCGAGCTGGTTCTCCTCGATCCAGCTTTTCGGCTGCATGAGGATGAAGTGGGCCGAGACGGACGGCGCGGCGGCGAGCGCGACAGAGCCCGCGACGAAGGCGGCGGCGAGACGAAGCTTCATGGTTGAATCCCCCGATTATCTGATCGTCTTATCTGATCGTCGTTTAGGGGCGCCAAGGCAAATCGTCGAAATCAGAAATTCTGTCGTCCCGGTCCCAGCGTAGGGGGTCGATCGGGCCGTCGGCTTGACCCGCGGGGCGACCTCCCCCAATGCGAAAGCCATGGCGGTCTACACCGACATCACCGACGAGGAACTGGCCGCGTTGCTGGCCGACTTCGACCTGGGTCAGGCGCTCAGCCTGAAGGGCGTGGCCGAAGGCGTGGAGAACTCCAACTTCCTGCTGGAGACCGAGGCGGGGCGTTATTTCCTGACGGTCTATGAGCGCCGCGTGCGCGCCGAGGACCTGCCGTTCTTTCTGGAATTGCTGCGCTGGATCGCCGGGCGCGGCTTTCCCAGCGCCACGCCGATCCCTGACCGGCAGGGGCGGTTGCTGAACGAGGTGCGCGGCAAGCCCTGCGCCATCGTCTCGTTCCTGTCCGGCCTGGCAGTGCGGCGGCCGACCGCGGCGCATTGCCGGGAGGCCGGCGCGGGACTTGCCCGGCTACACCTGGCGGCGGAGGGGTTTCCCCGTACCCGCGCCAATGACCTGGGCCAAGCGGCCTGGGCGCCGATGTTCGCGGGCCTGGGACAGGCGGCCGACGACCTTAAGCCGGGCCTGGCCAAGACCATATCGTCCGACCTCGAACTGTTGGCGGCGCGCTGGCCGACGGACTTGCCGCTGGGTGTGATCCACGCCGACTTTTTCCCGGACAACGTGTTCTTCGCAAACGGGAAATTCTCCGGAGCCATCGACTTCTACTTCGCCTGCATCGACGCCTTCGCCTACGATGTGGCGGTGGCGTTAAACGCCTGGTGCTTCGAACCGGACGGCAGTTTCAACATCACCTCGGCGCGCCAGCTGGTGGCCGGCTATGAGAGCCACCGCAAATTGTCCGATGTCGAACGAGCTGCTCTGCCGGTGCTGGCGCACGGCGCGGCGATGCGGTTCTTCCTGACCCGACTGCACGACTGGGGCGCGACGCCGGAAGGCGCGCTGGTCCGGCCGAAGGATCCGCTGGAGTATGAGCGCAAGCTGGCGGTGCATCGCGCCTCGCCTGACCTGGTCCTGTTCGGGGCAGGCTCGTGACCCCGCAGGTGGTGATCCACACCGACGGCGCCTGTTCCGGCAATCCGGGGCCCGGCGGCTGGGGCGCGGTGCTGCACTTCAAGGACCAGGAGAAGGAGCTCCGCGGCGGTGAGCTTGCGACCACCAACAACCGTATGGAGATGATGGCGGCGATCCAGGCGCTGGAGGCGCTGAAACGACCCTGCAAGGTCGAGCTGCACACTGACTCGACCTACGTCCAGAAGGGTATCCACGAGTGGATCCACGCCTGGAAGAAGCGCGGCTGGAAGACCGCCGACAAAAAGCCGGTGAAAAACGAGGACCTCTGGAAACGGCTCGACGAGGCCCGCCTGCGCCACGAGGTCGACTGGCGTTGGGTGAAGGGCCACGCCGGCCACGAATACAACGAACGCGCCGACGCGCTGGCCCGTCAGGGCCTGGAAGAGACGCTCGCCGCTGCCGGACGCTAGACCCTGTCCCGATTGGCTTGAATCAAGCCAATCGGGATGAATGGGGTCGTCGCTTATGTCTGGAGCCCTTCTTCTCCACTCACGATGATCCATCGTGTGTGGAAGGGCTCTAGGCCGCCTGGATCGCGGCGGCGATATCCTGGGCGAACTGGCCCGTCATGCCTTCGACGGCGGTGTTGGTCATCACCACGGCGCTAAGCTTCTTCACCGGATCGACGAACCAGCTGTGGCCGTAGACGCCGCCCCAGAGCCAGGTTCCCGGCGAGTGGACCGAGCCGCTGGGCGCGGGGTCGACCACGACCGCCCCGCCGAAGCCGAAGCCGAAGCCCGGACCGTTGGTGACGATGAGCAGGTCGCCGGTCTGGTTGGCCATCATCGTCTGCGCCGTCCGTGAGCTGACGATCCCGCCGCCGCCGGTGCGGATGGCCTCGAGGAATTTCAGGAACTCCCGCGCATTGCCGACCATGCCCGCCCCACCGGAGGGGAAGGATGCGAGGTCGAAGGCGCGGGCCGGGGAGTAGCGGATGCCGGAAAGCTCGGCGAAGGGCACAACCTGCGGATCAGACATGATGGCGGGCGGCTGGCCGTCAACGTAGGGGATGGCGAGGCGGGCGCGGTCGGTGACGGCGAAACCGGTGTCGGCCAGGCCGAGCGGGCCGGTGACGGTCTCGGCGACGATCTCGCCGAGCGGCTTGCCGACGGCGGCCTCCAGGGTCGCACCCAGGACGTCGAGGCTGACCGAATAGAGCCAAGCTGCGCCGGGCGGGAAGAACAGGCCGGCCTCGGTCACCAGGGCCAGTTCCTTGTCGAAGCCCAGGCCCGGCTGGTCCATACCGTCGGAGACACCGAGCGTCAGGTATGGACCGTCGTCCGGCTGCATGAAGCCGTAGGAGAGGCCGGAGGTGTGGGTCAGAAGTTGGCGGATGGTGATCAGCGGGGCCGCGCCGCCGAACTTCGGCCGGAAGGCGGGCAGGAAGCGGTCGACCGTGTCCTCCAACCGGATGGTCCCGGCCTCGACCAGGGCCAGGACGGCGGCGGTGACGATCGGCTTGGTCAGCGAGGAGAGTCGCAGGATGGTGTCGGGTGCCATCGGCCGGCCGGCCTCGCGGTCGGCGAGCCCGGCGTCGCGGGCGTAGGCGCTGGCCCCGTCGCGGGCCACCAGCACCTGGGCGCCGACGATCCGCTGGTCGGCGAGCGCCTTGTCGATGATGGCGTCGAGGGCGGCGGTCAGGTCGTGTGACATCTTCGGTTTCCTCGGAGGCTTCTTGGGGTCGTCTTCTTACGGGCTTTTGCTGATCAGACAGGGCCGGCCGAACGGCGTCAAACTCACGGGCCTTATTCGGAAATAGTTCGACCTCGAATTTGCGGTCCGGTCGCGAACCGGGTAACTTGTTCGAGTACGAACGGAGGAGCCTGCCATGGCTGCGGAACCGGAAGACCACCCCGACGTCCAGGTCTTCGACGAGATTCGCTACATTGAGCACCTGGTGCGCACGACCATCACGCACAAGCTGCCAGTGGGCCTGAGCTATCCGCAGTTCGAGGTGATGAACCTGTTGTCGCGGCGCGGCGACGGGATCTCGCCGCTGGAGGTGGCGCGCGCCCTGCAGACGACCAAGAGCGGGCTGACCAACACCCTGCAGCGGCTGCTTGCGCGCAAGCTGATCCACGTCGAGCACTGCGAGAACGATGGTCGGCGCAAGGTGATCTGGCTGACGCCGGAGGGCCGCGCCGCGTATGGCCAGTCGATGGTCTCGATCCGCCCGAAGATGGAGGATCTGCGCGACGGCTTCACCCAGAAGGAATTCCGCGACGCCCTGCCGTTTCTGAAAGCGCTGCGCACCTGGCTGGGCGAGAAGCCCTAGCTAGGGCCATCTTCGAGCACGAAGCGCGCGCCGCGATCGGCGATCATGATGGTCGGCGTGTTGGTGTTGCCCGACGTGATGGTCGGCATCACCGAGGCGTCGATCACCCGCAGGCCTTCCACGCCGAACACGCGCAGGCGCGCGTCCACCACGGCCAGCGGGTCGGAAGGCAGGCCCATCTTCGCCGTGCCCACCGGATGGAAGATGGTCGTGCCGATATCGCCGGCGGCCCCGGCGAGCGAGGCGTCGTCGTCGCCGACGCCGGGGCCCGGCAGATATTCCTGCGGATGGAAGGGCGCCAGCGCAGCCTGGCCCATCAGCCGGCGGGTCACGCGGATGGCGTCGGCGGCGACGCGGCGGTCGGCCTCGGTGTCCAGGTAGTTGGGCGCGATCACCGGCGCGGCGGCCGGGTCGGCGGAGCGCAATCGGATCACGCCGCGCGAGGTGGGGCGCAGGTTGCAGGCGGCCACGGTCACCGCCGGGAAGCGGTGCAGAGGCTCACCGAACCGGTCCAGCGACAGCGGCTGGATGTGGAACTCGATATTGGCGCGCTCATGGTCCGGCGAGGAGGCGGTGAAGATGCCGAGCTGCGAAGGCGCCATGGTCAGCGGCCCGGTGCGGAATAGAGCGTATTCCGCGCCCATTAGCCCGCGACGGATCAGCGAGTGGTAGGTCTCGTTGAGCGTCTTGACGCCTTCGACCTTATAGATGGCACGCTGCTGCAGGTGGTCCTGCAGGTTGCGGCCGACGCCCTGGCGGTCGAGAACCACGGGCACGCCCTGATCGGCCAGCCACTCGGCGGGGCCGACGCCGGAGAGTTGCAGCAGTTGGGTGGAGCCCACCGAGCCGGCGCAAAGGATGACCTCGCCGCGCGCGCGGGCCTCCACCGATACGCCGTGGCGGCGATAGCGGACGCCGGTCGCGCGGCGGCCTTCGAACAACACCTGCTCGGCCAGGACGCCGGTCTCTAGCCGCAGGTTGGGGCGTGAGAGGGCCGGGGCGAGGAAGCCCTTGGCCGCCGACCAGCGCAAGCCGCGCTTCTGGTTCACGTGGAACAAGCCGACACCGGTGTTGTCGCCGGTGTTGAAATCGGGCGTGGACGGCACGCCCATCTGGTTGGCGGCTGTGGCGATAGCGTCCAGCACGGCCCAGCGCACGCGCGGCGCCTCGACCCGCCATTCGCCGCCCACGCCATGGTGCTCGGTCTCGCCCAGGAAGTGGTCGTCGAGGCGGCGGAAGACCGGGCGCACATCGTCCCAGCCCCAGCCGGTCAGGCCGAGCTGGCGCCAGTGGTCGTAGTCGGCCGCCTGGCCGCGCATGGAGATCATGGCATTGATCGCCGAGGAACCGCCGACCACCTTGCCGCGCGGATATTTCAGCGCCCGGCCGTTCAGGCCCGGCTCCGGCTCGGTCTCGAACATCCAGTCCGAGCGCGGATTGCCGATGGCGAACAGGTAGCCGACCGGGATATGGAGCCACACCCAGTCGTCGCGTCCGCCGGCCTCCAGCAGCAGCACGCGATTGGCCGGGTTTTCCGACAGCCGGTTGGCGACCACGCAGCCGGCCGAGCCAGCGCCCACGACGATGTAGTCGTAGTCTCCGTCGACGGGATTGGCGGGGGCCTTGGCCATGGGGCTTCAATGCGTGAAGACGGCGGCCTCCGCTAGACCGCTCAGCCCACAGATAAGTCTTGCCTCGGGTCCCCGCGAGGCGTCCGATCCGGGCAGACAAAAGCTTGGGGGACGGCTCATGACCAGGACAATCCAGCTCAATGGCCGCGCGGTCAGCGTCGACAGTCCGGACGACACGCCATTGCTCTGGGTGATCCGTGACGAGGTCGGGCTGAAGGGCTCGAAATTCGGCTGCGGCATCGGCGCCTGCGGGGCCTGCACGGTGCATATCGACGGCAAGGCAGTGCGCTCCTGCGTCACGCCGCTGAGCAGCGTGGCCGGCGCCAAGATCACCACCATCGAGGGGCTGGACCCGGCCGGGGCGCACCCGGTGCAGAAGGCCTGGATCGAGGAGCAGGCGCCGCAGTGCGGCTACTGCCAGTCGGGCCAGATCATGCAGGCGGCGGCCCTGCTGGCCGCCACGCCGAAGCCGACCGACGCGCAGATCGACGCGGCGATGAACGGCAACCTCTGCCGCTGCATGGCCTATGTACGGATCAAGAAGGCGATCAAGCGCGCGGCAGGCGAGACCGGCAGCGCCCCCAAGGTCGGGGCCAAGAAGACCAAGGCGGGAGCCAGCGCATGAACCGCCACCTCATCCCCACCGACCTGCAGCCCGGCGCGACCTCACGGCGCGGCTTCCTGATCGCCGCGGCCGGGACCGGCCTGTTGTTCAGCTTCACCGGCGCGGGCCCGGCGAACGCGGCTACCGGCGCCTTTGAGCCGACCATCTGGTACGGCATCGCGCCGGACGGGATGGTCACCGTCCATGTGATCCGCGCCGAGATGGGCCAGCATGTCGGCACCGCCATCGCCCGGATCGTCGCCGAGGAGCTGGAGGCCGACTGGTCAAAGGTGACCTTCGACCACGTGGATTCCGACGCCAAGTGGGGCCTGATGGTCACCGGCGGATCGTGGTCGGTTTGGCAGAGCTTCCCGCTGATGAGCCAGGCGGGCGCGGCCGGGCGGATCGCCCTGATCGAGGAGGGCGCTCGGCTGATGGGCGTGCCGGCCGCGAGTTGCACCGCGCGCAACAGCGTGGTCTCCAGCGGCGGCAAATCGATCACCTATGGGCAGATCGTTGCCAAGGGTGAGCTGAAGCGCAGCTTTACGCCCGAGCAACTGGCCAAGATGCCGATCAAGGCTCCGTCCGAGCGGCGGCTGATCGGCAAGCCGGCGCAGGCCCGCGACATCCCGGCCAAGACCAACGGCACGGCGCGGTACGGCATCGACGCCGAGGTCGCCGGCATGGTTTTCGCGCGGCCGAAGCTGCCGCCGACCCGCAACGAGTCCAAGGTGGTGTCGATCGACGACAGCGCCGCCAAGGCGGTGCCCGGCTATATCCAGAGCATCGCGCTGGAAGATCCCTCGGCCAATGTCACGGGCTGGGTGATGGTCTATGCGAAGAGCTTCCCAGCGGCGAACAAGGCGGCCGACCTGGTCAAGGTGACCTGGAGCTCCGGGGACACCGCCAAGGTCTCCGAGGCCGACCTGCAGAGCCATGCCTCGGCGCTGATCGCCAACCCGAAATCCGGGTCGACGGTGGTCGACGACAAGGGTGTCGATGCTGCGTTCGCCTCGGCGGCCAAGACGCTGACGGCCACCTACACCACCGCCACGGCGCTGCACTTCCAGATGGAGCCGATCAACGCCCTGGCGTTCGAGAAAGACGGCCTGTTCGAGATCCACACCGGCAACCAATGGCAGTCGTTGGTGCTGCCCTGGCTGGCCAAGGCGCTGGGTCGGCCGGAGGACAAGATCGTCATGCGCACCTACCTGCTGGGCGGCGGGTTCGGTCGCAGGCTGAACGGTGACTATGCGGTGGCCGCGGCGCTGGCGTCGAAGGCGATCGGCGGCAAGCCGGTGAAGATGGTCTGTACGCGGCCGGACGACAGCCGGTTCGACAGCCCGCGTTCGGCCTCGACCCAGGTGGTCAAGATGGCCTTCGGGGCCGACGGCAAGCCCACGGCCATGGACCACGCCGCCTGCGCCGGCTGGCCGACGCAGGTGATGGCGCCCTTCTTCATGCCCAAGGGCGAGAACGGCGTGCTCTACGACCCCTTCGCGATCAACGGCGCGAACCACTGGTATAACGTCGGCCCCCAGCGGGTGCGGGCGATCTCCAACGACCTGGCCAACCGGACCTTCCGGCCGGGCTGGCTGCGTTCGGTCGGACCCGGCTGGACCAATTGGGCGGTGGAGAGCTTCATGGACGAGGCGGCCCACGCGACGGCCACGGATCCGCTGGCCTTCCGCCTGTCGCTGCTGGACGCCAGCGGACGCAACTCCGGCAAGGCCGACGGCCTGACCGCCAACGGCGGCGCCAGCCGCCAGGCCGCGGTGCTGAAACGGCTGAAGGTCGCCGCGGGCCTCGGCAAGAAGCTGCCGGCCAACACCGGCGTCGGCATCGCCACCACCTTCGGCCAGGAACGCGACATGCCCACATGGACGGCCTGCGCCGCCCAGGTCCACGTCGATCCGGCCAGCGGCAAGGTGAAGGTCGAGAAGTTGACCCTGGTGGTCGACTGCGGCGCGGTGGTCAGCCCCGACGGGGCCCGGTCGCAGATGGAGGGCGCGGCGCTCTGGGGCATGAGCCTGGCGCTGTTCGAGGGCACCGAGTTCAAGGATGGCCAGGTGCGCGACACCAACCTGGGCAGCTACACGCCGCTGCGCATGGCCGACGTGCCGCAGATCGAGGTGATCTTCATCGAGAGCCCCGAGCCGCCGGTGGGTCTAGGCGAGCCGGCGACCACCGTCGTCGGCCCGGCCATCGGCAACGCC
>JBBQTP010000054.1:0-23645 GCA_038213205.1 Caulobacterales bacterium | reverse complement strand
CGGTCGAATCGTTACGACCTTAAAAAAAAGGGGGGCGTTTCGCCCCCCTTTTCCAAATGCGTGTGCGCCTAGGGCATTTCGGTCTTGTCGGAGCCGTCCTTCGGCGCGCCGGTGCCGGACGAGCCCATGAACAGCTTACGGCCGTCGGGGAAGGTCACGTCACGGCCATTGGCCTTGCAGATCGGCGTGCAGGCCTTGTCCTTCGACTGATAGCCGCGCACCACGATCTCGGTGCCGACCTTCAGCGAGTTCCGGTCGATGCCGGCGCGAAGCAGGGTGTTAGGCGTGCCGCCCTCGACCATCCACTCCTGTTCCTTGCCGTCCGCGCCGACCACGTTCACGTGGACCCAGGCGTGCGGGTTGATCCATTCGACCTTGGTCACCTTGCCGCGCAGCAGCACCGGCGACTTGCCGTCAAATTCAGCGGCGAAGGCGTGGTGCGCCGAAGCCTGTTGAACACCGATCGAGGCGGCGGCCAGGAGGCCGGCGGCGGCCACGGTGGGGAGAATGAAACGACGGAAATTCATGAAGCGTCTCCAACGACGGATTCTGGTGTCTCTATGGGCTGGCCTAGTGGCCGATTTGGGCAATCACTTAAGCGGCTCTTTCCGCAGGTGACCGTACATCAACTCTTCGACGAACTCGACGCACTTGAATTGCTGCAGGCGCGCATCCTCACCGACATGCTTGTAGAGGTTCATGCTGATCTTCCACGGACGGGTGAAGATCGTCGGGTCGGTGAGCGTCGCTTCGTAACGCATCACGCCGGGTCCGGTCGGCGTCCAGCGCTCGACAACCACCAGATCGGCGGTGTGGAAGTTGCCAGCACGGTCCAGCCAGCTGGTGTCGATCATGCCGCTGACGGTGACGACGAGGGTGTCGCCTTCCCACTTCGCGACCGACTGGCCCATCCAGCTGTCGACCGGGGCCGGGCCCGGGTCCTTGAACAGCAGGTTGCGCACGGCGCCGGCGTATTCATAGGCGATCAGCGTGGCGCTCTCGGATTGGAAGATCTGGAACGGCAGGTGCATGTAGTTCGCGCGAGGCACGCCCGGCAGGTAGCACTTGATCTCAGGATCCTTGTGGATCCAGTCGGCATGGTTGGCGTCGCGGATCTTCAAAGCGGCCGGCGTGTAGGGGATCGTGCCGCCTTCGACGACGCCGAGGCCGGCGGGCACCGCGCCCACCGCGCCCAGCGCCAGCACGTCCTTGGCCGGCACCGGCACCACCGGGCCCGGGCGCATCTGCAGCGCCGCGGTCGAGGCATGCGGCTCGAGGTTGTAGTTGGCGGTGTTCATCACCTGCCAGACGCCGTTCAGGTCGGGGTGGACACCGTCCGGGCCGCGCGGGGCGCGGTAGGCGGCCATCTTACCCTTGGCCCCCGACGTCGACTTCATGGGAGCGGCCTTCGCCGGCGCCGCATTTGTCGTGGTGGTGGTCGTCGTCGTCGCGGCCTGCACCGCGCCGCCAATCATCGCACCAGCCAACGCCAGCGCCATCATCGTCCTGATCATTCTCTGCTCCCCAATTCCCCGCGCTCAAATACGGCGGAGTCGCCTTATTCAATTTTCTAACGGACGTTTGGTCTTAGCGCCAGCGGCCCATGTTTTGACAATCGCGACGCAGGCGACTAGCGCCCAGTCATGACGCTGCGTTTCCTGTTCGCGACCCCGATCTATGACGCTTCGCTTAGCACAGACCGGAGTTTCGAAAATTTCAGGGCCGAATTGGAAGCCGCCTGCCGGATGTTGGCTGCCGAGGACGCGGCCGGCCAGGCCTGGTGCAAGGCCAACGGCTACGGGGGGTACACCTCCTATGCCTCGCTGGACGACCTGCCGACCCGGGCCAGCGTGTTCGGCGAGCTGAAGACCAAGCTCGACAGGCACGCCGCTACCTTCGCCAAAGACCTGGATTTCGACCTGGGCGGACGGCGCCTGAAGCTCGACAGTCTGTGGGTCAATGTCCTGAAGCCGGGCGCCGCCCACTCCGGCCACATCCACCCGCACAGCGTGCTCTCCGGCACGGTCTATGTCGCCACGCCGAAGGGCTCGAGCGCGCTCAAGCTGGAAGACCCGCGCCTGCCGCTGATGATGGCCGCCCCGCCACGGCGCCCCGATGCGCCGGAAGCGGCAAAGGCCTTCGTCTACCTGCAGCCGGAGCCGGGCACGGTGCTGATGTGGGAGAGCTGGCTACGCCATGAGGTGCCGGCTAACCGGGCCAAGGCCGAGCGCATCTCTATCAGCTTCAACTACGCGTGGCGATAAGGCGGGCTACTTCGCCGGCTTGTCGGTTGCCTTGGGTCGGCGGTTGAGACCGGTCATGGTGTCTTGAGCCGCCTGCTGGGCCTTGTCGGCCTCTTCGCGGGTGACGCAGACCCGCTCGACGAAGTGGCTCCCGGTGGGCTTTTCGTTGTGGCAGACCATCTCCGGAGCCTTGGGCTTGCCCGGGTCAGCCGTCGGCGTGGCCGCCGCCGGCGCGGGGTCGGCGGCCGCCAGGAGCAGGGTCGAGAGCAGAACGGCGAACACGGGCGGCCTCCACCTGGAAAAAGGTCCGCCGAAGCGGGCCCTTGACGTCTTAGCTATCCCGAAACCTAGCTGTCGAGGAAGCTGCGGAGCTTCCGGCTGCGACTGGGGTGCTTCAGCTTGCGAAGCGCCTTGGCTTCGATCTGGCGGATCCGTTCGCGGGTGACACTGAACTGCTGGCCGACCTCTTCGAGGGTGTGGTCGGTGTTCATGCCGATGCCGAAGCGCATGCGCAGCACGCGCTCTTCCCGGGGCGTCAGCGACGCCAGGACGCGGGTCGTCGTCTCACGCAGGTTCGACTGGATGGCCGCGTCGATCGGCAGGATGGCGTTCTTGTCCTCGATGAAGTCGCCCAGGTGGGAGTCTTCCTCGTCGCCGATCGGCGTTTCGAGAGAGATCGGCTCCTTGGCGATCTTCAGGACCTTGCGGACCTTTTCCAGCGGCATGGCCAGCTTCTCGGCCAGTTCTTCCGGGGTCGGCTCGCGGCCGATCTCGTGCAGCATCTGGCGCGAGGTGCGGACGATCTTGTTGATCGTCTCGATCATGTGCACCGGGATACGGATGGTGCGCGCCTGGTCGGCGATCGAGCGCGTGATCGCCTGACGGATCCACCAGGTGGCGTAGGTCGAGAACTTGTAGCCGCGGCGGTACTCGAACTTATCGACCGCTTTCATCAGGCCGATGTTGCCTTCCTGGATCAGGTCCAGGAACTGCAGGCCGCGGTTGGTGTATTTCTTGGCGATGGAGATCACGAGGCGCAGGTTGGCCTCGACCATTTCCTTCTTGGCCTGGCGGGCTTCGCGTTCGCCCTTCTGCACCGTCTGGACGATGCGGCGGTAGTCGTCGATCGGCACGCCGGTCTCGGTGGCGAGCGCCGCGATCTCGGTGCGGATGTCGCCGATCTGGCCGTTGTCGTTCTCGGCGAACTTGGTCCAGCGCACACCCAGCGCCTTCACCTGATCGGTCCAGTCGGGGCGCATTTCCGAGCCGAAGTAGGCCTTCAGGAACTCGCCGCGGCTGATGCCATAGCTGTCTGCGAGACGGAGCAAGCGACCTTCAAGGCCCATCAGGCGCTTGTTGATCGCATAGAGCTGCTCGACCAAGGCCTCGATGCGGTTGTTGTTCAGCTTCAGGGTCTTCAGGTGCTGGACGATCGCGCCCGTCGCCGCGCCGTAGGCATTGCGATCCTTGTCGGACAAGTCCGCGCCCTTCAGGCGCTGGTTGACCAGCTTTTCCTGCAGCAGGCGGAAGCTTTCGAACTCGCCGGCGATGGCGTCCAGGGTGGCCATCACGCCTTCGCGGAGCTCGGCCTCCATGGCGCTGATCGTCGGACCGGCGCCATCGTCGAAGTCGTCGTCGCTCTCGCCTTCCGGCTGGCCTTCGACGGCTTCGGCTTCTTCTTTTTCTTCCTGGGCCTCGGCCACGGCCTCGACCGGCAGGGCCTCGACGCCGGCGTTCAGGCCGCCGTAGGTCTGTTCAAGGTCGATCACTTCGCGCAGCAGGATGCGGCCGGAGCCGAGTTCCTCGCGCCAGACCATAATGGCTTCGAAGGTCAGCGCGCTTTCGCACAGGCCGCGGATCATCGTGTCGCGGCCGGCCTCGATGCGCTTGGCGATGGCGATTTCGCCCTCGCGGCTCAGCAGTTCGACCGAGCCCATCTCGCGCAGGTACATGCGCACCGGATCATCGGTGCGGTCGTAGGCGGCTTCCTTGGCGGTCTCGACGACGGCGCTCTCTTCGCGCACCGCGACTTCGCCGCCGGTCTCGGCGTCTTCTTCCGCCTCGACGACGTTGACGCCCATCTCGCTGAGCATGGCCAACGTGTCTTCAATCGCCTCGGAGGTCACTTCCTCCGACGGAAGAACCTTGTTCAGCTCGTCCATCGTGACGTAGCCGCGGGCCTTGGCCTGCTTGATGAACTTCTTGACCGCGGCATCCGTCAGATCGAGCAGGGGGCCATCGCCACCCGTGGTTTCTGGCGTTTCAGCTTCGGCGGTGGTGGTGCTCATCTAAGTCTCCGATATCGACGCGCACCGCACCCAAATGCAAGAATCGGGCAAGGCGCGGGCCGAAAAAGTGGTTGGCAGACCCACATTCGATAAGGCCCAGCCTTACGACACGCGGTCCGCCCGAATCGTTCCCGTTCTGATCATGCGCTTTAGTGCGCCGCGCTTTGACTCCACACGCTTAACGTACATCCGCCACGACAGATCGGCCGCAGAGGCTTCCCCCAACGGCGACTGTGGCGTCGACCTTAAGCCGCCCGCCGCAAGGCGAGCGAAGTGGCGCGACCACCGGGATCACCGCGCATCGAGGGAGGCATCTTCTACTCTGACGAGGGGCGCGCCCGACTTGCGCAGCGGCCCATCGATGCCTGTCAACAGCGCGCTAAATCCGCAAGGGGCCAGATGGCGTTGAAGCCCCTCTGTGTCAAGGTGGCGAACGCGGCGGAACGGGCGGGAAAGTCCGCCTCAGGGCGACCGTGAGGCTAAATTATTGATTTTGCGTGGTTATTTTGTCGCAGGCCATCCGATGACGGATGACCCGCCTACGGGGATAAGTCGTGGCCTCGCCAAGGGCGTTTCGGCATGAAGATGCTGGTTGTCGACGACCACGCCATCGTTCGCCAGGCGCTGGCGGCCCTGCTGCGCGACCGCGGCACGGCGAGCGAGGTGCTGCTTATGCGACCAACGGCCTTGAACCGATCCCATCGACGGGTTAGTGCGGCAGGACCGCGGTGTCCGCGTCGGGGTGCGACCAGTCGCTGTTCACCAGCTTTCGCAGGTGGTCGCGCTCGGTCTTGAGGTTCGTGAGTGTCGCTGAATCACGATCGCGGTCGAGATCGCGGGCGGCCGCCTCGACGGCGCGCTCCAGGCTCTCCAGCTGCATCAACAGGTCGAAGGCCTGGCGCCACAGCTCACGCGCCCGCTCGCCCTGGGCCTGCAGGAACGGCGCGCTGACCCCGGCCCGCCGCGCGTCCTGTTCCAAGAGCGCCAGGGTCGCTGGGTTGAACCCGCGAGCCAGCAGCTCGCCGTCAAACTCCAGCCCATCGCTCTCATAGCGCAGGCGGACCAGTTCCTGGGCCAGGCCGTCCAGCTTCTCGTCGCCGAAGCCGCGTGCGCCGACCAGCTCGATCTTGTCGTCGATGACGCCGGGATCGCGGACGGCGGCCAGGGCCAGCGCGGCGGCCAGCGGGCGCGGCGATTCGCGCAGGCGTCGGCTGGCGTCGCGAGCCTCCGGCGTTGGCGCGCCCTGGGAGATACCCGACTTGTCCTTGTCCCAGCGCCGGCGAGACATCTCGCGGGCCGCAGCGCCGACGGTGAACACCGGCTGCCGCGTCGGCCAGAGCTGCTCATAGCGGCTCAGCAAGTCTTCCTTGTAGGCCTGGGCTAGGTCGGTGTCGGCGATGGTGGCCGCGAGTTTGCGCAGCCGCGCTTTCATCGAGGTGCGCCGCTCCGGCGTGTCCAGCGGCTCGGCGTCGCGCTCGCGAGCGAACAGGGCCTCGGCGAAGGGCGTGGTCTTGGCGAGTTGGGCTTTCAGCGCCGCGGGCCCCTGCTCGCGCAGCACCTCGTCGGGGTCCTTGCCGCTCTCGATCAGTACGAACTTGAAACTTCGGCCCGGCTTCAACAGCGGCAGCGCCCGGTCGAGCAGCCGGTTGGCGGCCTGGCGCCCAGCACGGTCCGAGTCGAGGCAGACGGTCGGCTCCGGATGATGCCGCCACAGCACGTCCATCTGGTCCTCGCCGAGCGCGGTGCCCATCGCCGCCACAGCCGGTACGCCGGCGCGCTGGCAGGCGATCACGTCCATGTAGCCCTCGACCACCACCAGCGGTGGCGTCTCGTCAGCTGGCGCCGCGGCGATCAGCTTGCGGGCCTCGGCCAGGCCGTAGAGCTGGTGGCCTTTGTGGAAGACCGATGTCTCGGGGCCGTTCAGGTATTTGGCGCGGGCCTGCGGGTCCATCGCCCGGCCGCCAAACGAGACAATCCGGCCGCGCGCTTCACCGATCGGGAAGATGATCCGGTCGCGGAACCGGTCGTAGGGCGCGCCGCCATCCTCCGGCGCGATCAGCAGGCCAGTCTCGACCAGCTCGGCGGGCCGCGCGCCCTTGGCGATCAGGTAGTCTTTCAGCGCCGTGCGGCCGGAGGGCGAAAAGCCTAGGCGAAAGCGCGCCCAGTCCTTCTCCGGCAGGCCGCGCTTTTCGAGGTATGCGCGGGCCTCGCGCCCGGCCGGGCGGCGAAGCTCGGCCTCGAACCAGTGGGCGGCGGTCTCCAGCCAATCGGCGAGGCCCTGGCGGACCTTTTCCTGCTCGGCCGCGCGGGGATCGACGGCGGGCAAGGCGACGCCCGCCTCGGCGGCCAGACGCTCGACCGCCTCGACGAACGAGAGCTTCTCGGTCTCCTGCAGGAAGGAGATCAGGTCGCCGGTCTTGCCCGAGCTGAAGTCGAAGAACTGGCCCTTGTCGTCGTTGACGTAGAACGACGGTGTCTTTTCCTTGGTGAAGGGCGACAGGCCGACATATTCGCGGCCCTGGCGGCGCAGCTTGACGGTTTTGCCGATGATGTCGGACGGGCGCAGGCGAGACTTGATCTCGTCCAGGAAGCGTTCGTCGAAGCGGCCGGCCATGGGGTCTGCTTACGCGGTCTACGGGCGACAGTCTGTGCGTCCTTGCGCCCCGCCCGTGGAACGACACGCCGGGCCCGTGGACAAGGATGGGACGGTTTTCTCGAACCCTGTGGAAAACCTGTGAGCGTTCAGTTTTTGTTCCACCACGATTCCGCCCTGAAACATAGGCCAATTGACCGGGGGCCCACCGCGGACGATGGTTGGCGCGCTGTTCGCGTCGTGGTTTGGGGGTGTGCGCATGATCATGTGGCTTCGCCTCGCGGGCGCTCTGGCGGTCACTCTGGGGGCCATCGGCGCCCTCGAATATTTCGGCTTCAACACGCTCCTGGGCGGGCGCTCAGCCAACGAAGTGCAGGAAGCCGCACACACGCGGGCCCGCGAACTGTTCTGGCTGATGATCTTCTTCGTGGTGATGGCGACATCGTTGCTGGCTGCCGCGCGGCGCTGGGCCGGCCACTTCCGGCGCGCGGCGATCCCCGCCCCGGCGCGGCGGCAAACCCCCGACTAGGCGCTCTGACCCGCCACGTGGCCGAGCTTTTCCGGGTTCCTGACCATGTAGATGGCGGCGATCTGGCCGTCTTCGCCCGGCTGGAAGGCGATGGTCTCAGGCCCGTCGCCAAGGCTGAGCACGAGGCCGGGGTAGCCGTTGATCCTGGCCGTGTAGATGTCGCGGATGATCTCCAGGCCGCCGCCCCGCCAGGCCAGACCTTCGAAGAGCCGGATGATGTCGGCGCGGCCGACCATGACACGCAGCGCCGCCTTGCGCTTACCGCCGCCATCGCTGACCAGGATGGCGTCTTCGGCAAGCAGGGAGGCGAGGCCGGCGAAGTCGCCTGTGACCGCAGCCGCCGTGAAGGCCGTGACAAGGCGTCCGGCCTCCTCCTGGCTTACTGAAAACCGCGGGCGGGTCTCGCGAACGTGTTCGCGTGCGCGACTGGCGAGCTGGCGCACAGCCGGCTCCGAGCGGCCCAGAGTCGCAGCCACCTCGGAATAATCCTCGTCGAACACGTCGTGGAGCAGAAACACGGCCCGCTCCAACGGCGACAAACGCTCCAGCGCCAGCAGGAAGGCGACCGAGACGTCCTCGGCGCGCTCGACCGGGTCGACCGTCAGCGATTCGATCAACGGCTCCGGCAGCCAGGGGCCGCGGTAGGCCTCGCGCTCCACTTTGGCGGTGCGCAGGCGATCGATGCACAGGCGCGTTGTGGCCCGGACCAGCCAGGCCGCGGGATCGGTCACCGCGTCGGCCGCGCGGGTCCAGCGCAGCCAGGCATCCTGCACGGCGTCCTCGGCCTCGGCGACCGAGCCCAGCATGCGATAGGCCAGCCCTTTGAGCCGGAGGCGTTGGGCCTCGAAGGCATCTGTGAGCGCCGCGTCCATGGCCCGCATCCTAGGCCGCCAGATCGAGGGCCGCGACCGGTGTCGCGACGCCAGCCACCACGACCTTGGAACAGGCCTTGCCGTACCCCAATGCGTATTTCAGCGTCGGGTACATGCGCGCCGTGGTGATCGCCATGCCGATGGCCACGAGGCCCTTGTCGCCCCAGCGGCGGACGATCTCGTCGCGAATGGGATCGGCGGCTTCCATGTCGCGGGCGAGGCTAGCGCAGGCGAAGCGCCAGGCGAGCGCGGCGTCCGGGCCCATGGCCGCCACGTCGCCGGCCAGGATGGCGCGCAGGACCTGCGGCGCGACGCCGCCGGCCGCGGCCACGTCGACGCCGATCTGGGTGCAGGGGCCGCAGTCTTCCGCAAGCGTGCCGGCAATCCCGGCGGCGGCCAGGGCGGCGCCCGGCGCGGCCGTGCGGTCGACAAGGCCTGGCAGCACGCCGAACCTCAGGAAGCTCGCCGGGCTGGCCGCCAGCACGAAGCGCATGTAGCTGGCGTCATAGCCCCATTGCCGCTCCATCTTGTCGATCTGGCGGGAGAGGAAGGCTTTCAGCATCTAGAGGCTCCGTTCGGCGGGTTGCGGATGGCGAAGGCCACGGTGATCAAGGCCGGCAGGTAGATGCCGCCGAAGTCCCGGGCGGCGTCGGCCAGGGGCTTACTCACGCACACGGCGTCAAAGACGTGAATCGCGGCGTGCAGGGTCAGGAAAGCGGCGGCCGCGCAGACCGCCGGCCATGCCTCGCGGGGGCGCCAGCCGAAGGCCGCGAGGCTTGCGCCCACCACCAGATACTCAGCGCCGATGTCGCGGACGAAGTGCGGATTGAAGGGGCCGGTGGCGGTGACGCCGGGCACGGCGCCGTACCACCACAGCCCGGCGAACAGCATAGCCAGGCCATTGCCGCCCATGATGAGCGCGAGCAGAGCTGAAAGGGTGCGGACCATGCGGCCTCCTGACGGTTCTCAGAAGGCAGGACGCGCGGGTCGTCAGGTTTGTGACATGACCTCAACCGAGGCCGCGCACCCAGCCCGGGAATTCGGCGATCGACGCCAGCTCGATGAAGCGCGGATGGCCCTCAGGCGCGTCGGCCATCTCGTGGGCCCAGGTCAACGCATAGGGGATGTGGGCGGCGTAGGCGCCGGCCTGCAGCGCCGGCAGGATGTCGGAGCGCAGGGAGTTGCCGGCCATGGCGGCCTCGGCGGCGCCGGTGCCGTGGCGGGCGAAGACGCGGGCGTAGGTCGAGGCGTCCTTCTCGCTGACGATCTCGACGGCGGCGAACAGCTCGCCCAAGCCCGAGGCCGCCAGCTTCTGCTCCTGATGCAGGAGGTCGCCCTTGGTGATCAGCACCAAGCGGTAGTGTTCGGAGAGTTCGGCCAGGGCGTGGTCGACCCCGGGCAAGGTCTCGACCGGATGGGCCAGCATCTCGCGCCCGGCGGCCAGGATGTCGGCGATCACCCGGCCGGGCGGTTCGCCGCCGGTCAGCTCCATGGCAGTCTCGATCAGCGACAGGGTGAAGCCCTTCACGCCGTAGCCGTAGAGGGCGAGGTTGCGGTGTTCGACCGCCGCCAGCCGTTCGTTGAGCGCCTCCGGCGCGGCCACATCGGCCATCAGGTCGCGGAAGCGATCCTGGGTGAGCCGGAAGATGGTCTCATTGTGCCAAAGGGTGTCGTCGGCATCGAGGCCGACCGTGGTGATACGCATGAGGGGCCTCTTATCAGCGCCCGGCTTCGGATCGAAGCCTGCCTTGTCGGCGTCAGCGGCGCCCAATTGCGCGGCGCCCGGGCGCGCCACGGCGTTTCCGAGCCCGCCTTCACTTTCGTGACGCCAGCGTCATGGAACATCGGCGGCGTGCGTCGAGTCGCGGAGTTCAATGGGCATGACGGACGGACTTGTAGCGAGGCTGTGGCGGCGGCTGGGCGGCGGCGCGCTTGCCCGGGCGCAGGCCGAGGCCAAGCTCGCCCGTGAGCGGCTGAGCGACGCCATAGAGGCAATCCCCGAGGGCGTGGTCTTCCTGGACGCCGAGGGCCGCTACGTCCTGTGGAACCGCAGCTATGCGGAAATCTACCACCGCTCGGCGGACCTGTTCGGCGTCGGCGCCAGCCTGATGGACACCCTGCGCGAGGGCGTACGGCGGGGCGACTATCCCGCCGCCGTCGGCCGCGAGGAGGCCTGGCTCGCCGAGCGGCAGGCCAAGCTCACCGACGGCACCGGCGAGCGGCACGAGCGGCAGCTCGCCGACGGGCGCTGGCTGATGATCGAGGACCGCCGAACTTCGGAAGGCGGAACCATCGGGCTGCGGGTCGACATCACCGCGCTGAAGCGTCAGGCCGAGGCGTTGGAGCAAGCCCTGATCCAGGCCCACGCCGCCAACCGCGCCAAGACCCAGTTCCTGGCCGACATGAGCCACGAGCTGCGCACACCGCTGAACGGGGTCGCTGGCCTCGCCCAGGCCCTGGAAGCCACCCCCCTGGACCAGCACCAGGCCGCGCTGGTCGCCGACATCCGCGCCTCGGCGCGCGTGCTGGAGCGGCTGGTGCGTGGCCTGCTCGACTACGGCCAGGCCGAACCGCCGCCGATGGTCGACACGCCACGTGCCGCGCAGCCACGCGCAACAGCAAGCGTTGGGCCGGCGCTGCGGGTGCTGGTCGCCGACGACAACTCCACCAACCGCAAGGTGCTCGAGCTGATGCTGGCCGCTGCCGGCGCCCAGGCGGCCACGGTGGCGGACGGCGCGGCGGCGGTGGAGGCTTGGCGGGCCGGGGCTTTCGACGCGATCCTGATGGACCTGCGCATGCCGGTGATGGACGGGCTGGAGGCCATCCGCGCGATCCGCGCCGAAGAGGTCCAGAGCCGCCGGGTGCGCACGCCGGTGATCGTGCTGTCAGCCAACACTGGGCCGCAGGACCTGCGGGCCAGCGCCGCGGCCGGCGCCGACGGCCACATCGGCAAGCCGATCGAGGCGGAGTTGTTGATGGCCGCCCTGATCGAGGCGGTCGTCGGACAGTCGCAGGAAGCCTAGGCCGCCGCGCAGGCGTCGTGGGCCTTGTTCACGCGCTGGGTCGAGGCCGGGTGCCTGGCCAGCATGCTGGCCGGGCGGATCGGGCGCGCGACGAAGTTGCCGCCGCAGTTGGGGCAGGCGCCGCCCAGCCGGGTGTCCACGCACTCGGCGCAGAAGGTGCATTCGTAGGTGCAGATGCGCGCCTCGGCGCTCTCCGGCGGCAGGTCGCGATCGCAGCATTCGCAATTGGGTCTGAGGGCCAGCACGACAATCTCCGAACAATGTCCCGCCAGAATGCCGCAACCGGGCCCGGCCCGAAATGACGTCTTTCCCTCGTTTCCCGCCGCCTGTACGCCGAGCCCTCCGGAGCCGGTCGATTGACCCGCCTCACGCGACTCACTACCTACGCGACCGTTTGCCCATAAGGAGCCCCTCGTCATGACCCGTGATCTGCTGCCCGGGGTCACCGGCGTGCTGGCCCTGGCCGACGGGACCGTGCTGCAGGGCCTCGGCGTTGGCGCGGTCGGTGAGGCGGTGGGCGAGGTCTGCTTCAACACCGCCATGACCGGCTACCAGGAGATCCTCACGGACCCCTCCTACATGGCCCAGATCGTGGCCTTTACCTTTCCGCACATCGGCAACACCGGGACCAACCTTGAAGACCTTGAGCAGATGTCCGGCTCGGCGGAGACCGCGGCGCGGGGTGCGATTTTCCGCGACCTGCCGACCGCGCCCGCCAACTGGCGCGCCGATGCCGACCTCTCCGGCTGGATGGCGCGGCGTGGCGTGGTCGGCCTGGCCGGCGTCGACACCCGGGCCCTGACTCGGACGATCCGCGAGCACGGCATGCCGCACGCGGTGATCGCCCACAGCCCCGAGGGCAAGTTCGACTTGGGCGCCCTGGTCGCCAAGGCCAAGGCCTGGAGCGGCCTAGAGGGGCAGGACCTGGCCAAGGACGCCTCGTGCCTTCAACCCTTCGTCTACGACGAGGGCCTGTGGTCCTGGGAGGACGGCTACGCCAAGCCCCCCCTCCTCAAGAACGGCAAGCCGAAATATGAGGTGGTGGTCGTCGACTATGGCGTGAAGCGCAACATCCTGCGCGCCCTGACCAGCGTCGGGGCGCGGGCCACCGTGGTGCCGGCGTCGACGAGCGCGGAGGACATCCTGGCGCGCAAGCCGGACGGGGTGCTGCTGTCCAACGGACCGGGCGACCCGGCCGCGACCGGGAAATATGCTGTGCCCGAGATCAGGAAGCTGATCGACAGCGGCACGCCGGTGTTCGGCATTTGCCTCGGCCACCAGATGCTGTCGCTGGCCGTGGGCGCCAAGACTTTGAAGATGGAACAGGGTCACCACGGGGCGAACCACCCGGTGAAGGACCTGACCACCGGCAAGGTGGAGATCGTCTCAATGAACCACGGCTTCACCGTCGACCGCGACAGCCTGCCGGAGCCGGTCGTGGAGACCCACGTCTCGCTGTTCGACGGCACCAACGCCGGCCTGGCCCTCAAGGACCGCCCGGTGTTCAGTGTCCAGCACCACCCGGAAGCCTCACCTGGCCCCACGGACAGCCTCTACCTGTTTCAGAGGTTCGCCGATCTGATGGACAGGGCGAAGTAGTCGGACGACCGGGGCCGGCCGAAGCCGGCCCCTTCGCCAGCTACGGCATCAGGACCGTGTCGACAACGTGGATCACGCCGTTCGACTGGTTGACGTTGGCGATTGTCACCTTTGACATACCGCCCTTGGCGTCGGTCAGCCACACGGCGTGAGCCTTGATGGTGACGGTGAGCGGCTCGCCTTGAACCGTCGTCAGAGTGTTCTTGCCGGCGCCCATCTTGGCTTTGGCCACCAGGTCGGCGGATGACATGCGGCCGGCGACCACGTGATAGGTCAGGATCTTCGTGAGGGTGGCCTTGTTCTCGGGCTTCACCAGGGTGTCGACCGTGCCGGCCGGCAGTTTGGCGAAGGCGGCGTTGGTGGGCGCGAAGACGGTGAACGGACCTGGACCGGACAGCGTGTCCACCAGCCCGGCGGCCTTCACCGCCGCGACCAGGGTGGTGTGGTCCTTCGAATTGACGGCGTTCTGGATGATGTTCTTCGACGGATACATGGGCGCGCCGCCCACCGTGACCGTCTTTTCATGCATCGGCTTTTCATGCATGGGCGCGGCTGCCATTTGAGCAGACGCGTAGGTTCCGGCCGCGGTGGTGAGGAGAATACCGGCTAGAGTCGCCGAAACGATCTTAGAGTTCATTCCGAGAGTTCCTTCAGTTACTGGCCAGGATGGCCAGCTGTGAAGGAATTACTCAGCGACGCCTGCAAATAGACGCATGATCTCTATTTATATTTTCGCAAGCTTGCCGACGGCGGTGATCCGACCCGTCGGGGTATCGATCTTCGGCGAGCCGCCCGGGGGTTCGAGCGAGACGGCGAGCGCGGAGCCTGCGGCCAGCGAGGGCAGGAACTTCTCAGGCATCGGCATGGCGACGGTCTTGCCGGGCTGCAGGATACCCAGCGGCCGCGGTTTCCCGTCGGCCGGGATCACCCACAATTCGTGCACGTGGCTCGGGTCATTGTTCGCCGTCACCAGCGAGGTGACGATCAGCGCCTTGCGAGTCGGGTCGTAGGCGGCGACGAACAGCGGCACGGGCGCGCCGCTCTGGCTGACCAGACTGGCGTCTAGCAGCTGGCCCGGCTCCGGCGGCTGAAGCTGCACCGGCGGGCGGATCCCGATGTTCACGGCGACCGCGATGCTGGCGGCGGCCAGGGTCATCGCGCCGACGGTCGCACCGCGCCAGAAGCGCAGGCCGCGGACCGTGGCGGAGTTATCGTTGGCGGGCAGCGAGCGCAGGACGCGCTGCCACAGGTCCGCTGGCGGAGACACCTCCGTCAGGCGCTGGCCCATCGGGGCCAGACGCTCGCGCCAGGCTTCCACCAGGGCGGCGAAGGCGGGATCGGTGGCCATGCGCTGCTCGGCCTGACGCCGCTCGGCGGAATTCAGGACGCCCAGGGCGTGTTCCGCCGCGAAGGCTTCGGCTTCAGCGAGTTCGGGGGCTTCGCTCATTGCTCGAGACACCCCTTAAGCTTGGCCAAGCCCCTTCGGACCCAGCTCTTCACCGTGCCCAGAGGCGTATCCATCCGTCGGGCCAGGGCTTCGTATGTGACGCCCTCGAAGAAGGCGGTTCGGATCACGCGTTCGGTGCGGTCATCCAGCTCCGCCAGGCAATTCTGCAACCGGCCTTGCTCGCCGGCGGTCACCAGCAGGGTTTCCGCGCTGTCCGCGCCGTCCGGAATATCCAGGTCCTCGACCTGGTCGGCGTAGGCCATGGGGCCGCGGGCGCGCAGCCGGTCGATGGCCCGGTTACGGGCGATCGTGGAGACCCACGTCATCACGCTTGCCCGAGCCGCGTCGAAGCGGTCGGCTCTCCGCCAGATGGTTACATATACTTCTTGCAAAACGTCCTCGGACTCTTCGCGGTCGGAGAGGATACGAAGGCAGACGGCAAAAAGCTTCGAAGAGGTGCTGTCGTACAATTGTCGCAGGGCGGCGCGCTCACCCGCGGCGATGCGCGTCATGAGGCCGGCAAGGACGTCAGGGGAAGTTGCAACAGCCAAGGGGTGGAGGCCCGGTTCACGCCAGAATTGTGCCGGAAAGCTGCCCGCTCAATCGATCGGGGGCAAGCTTTACAGTGACGGCAAGAGTAACGACCGAGGGAAGGTCGGGCTCAGGCAGCGACCTTCTTGGGTTTGCGGGCTGCCGCGCGCTTGGCCTGGGCCGACGCCAGGCGGTCGGCCTTGCGGGCCTCAGCAGCGGTCTCCAGGGCCGGCAGCAATTCGGCGGCGGCGGCCTGCTGGCGCTCGTCACCGACCTCGGCCAGACGACGCGCGTTGGTGAGAAGGTTGATCACTTCTGCATCGGACAGGGTCGGGATTTTTTCGACGAGGGACATGGCTCAGCCTCTTTCACGGTGGGCCTGCAGCAACGCCGGCCCACCTTCCTTATATGGCTAGGCCGACAATTGGTTTCGAGGTTTCGGCGAAATTTTCGATCGCCTTGCCTCGGTTTTGAAAATCCGACAGGTTATTGCCCATCGAATTCGTCTCGGTTCGGCCGACTTTCCCCGCTCGACCACTCGGGCGCCGGACCTGCCTCCCGACCCTTCTCGAACTTTGATCACCGGCTCAAATGCTTGGGCTGGCCGGCAATAACCTATCGAAGGACTTGAACTTACATGGCTACCGGCACCGTCAAATGGTTCAATGGCGCCAAGGGCTTCGGTTTCATCCAGCCGGATGAAGGCGGCCCTGACGTGTTCGTGCACATCTCCGCGGTCGAACGCGCGGGCCTGCGAGGCCTGAACGAAGGCCAGAAGGTCACCTACGAGCTCGAGAAGGACGCACGCAGCGGCAAGTTCGCCGCGGGCCAACTTCAGGCCTAGCGATCAGATTTGCGGGCGTGAAACCCCGCCAGGCCTAGGCAGATGGGCCGGTGGCGACACCGGCCCATTTTGTTTGCCGGGCGCGGGGGTTGCGCGCCTCCGACTCCGTCTCTAAACGGACCCCTTAACCTGCAGATTTGGCCGGGCGACGCGTGTGAGCACGTGGGCGCCCTTGCGCGCGAGACGAGATTGCCCAAGCGGACCGACATATCCTCGATCCTGATCATTGGCGCGGGGCCGATCGTCATCGGGCAGGCCTGTGAGTTCGACTATTCCGGCGTCCAGGCCTGTAAGGCGCTGCGGGCCGAGGGCTACCGGATCGTGCTGGTCAACTCCAACCCCGCCACGATCATGACCGATCCCGACGTGGCCGACGCGACCTACATCGAGCCGATCACGCCTGAGATGGTCGAGAAGATCATCGCCAAGGAGCGGCCGGACGCGCTCCTGCCGACCATGGGCGGGCAGACAGCGTTGAACACCGCGCTGGCGCTGGACGCTTCCGGGGTCCTCAAGAAGTACGGCGTGGAGATGATCGGCGCGAAGGCCGAGGTGATCGACAAGGCCGAAGACCGCCAGAAATTCCGCAACGCCATGGACCACCTGGGCCTCGAGAGCCCCAAGTCCAAGGCCGCCCACAACATGGACGAGGCGCTGGAAGGCCTGGAGTTCGTGGGCCTGCCGGCGATCGTGCGGCCGAGTTTCACGCTGGCCGGCACCGGCGGCGGCATCGCCTACAACATGGAAGAGTTCCGCGAGATCGTGGAGCGCGGCCTCGACCTGTCGCCAACCACCGAGGTGCTCATCGAGGAGAGCGTGCTCGGCTGGAAGGAGTACGAAATGGAGGTCGTCCGCGACAAGGCGGACAACTGCATCATCGTCTGCTCCATCGAGAACATCGACCCGATGGGCGTGCACACCGGTGATAGCATCACCGTCGCCCCGGCCCTGACGCTGACTGATAAAGAGTATCAGCGGATGCGCCACGCGTCGATCGCCGTGCTGCGCGAAATCGGCGTGGAGACCGGTGGCTCCAACGTGCAGTTCGCGGTCAATCCGGTGGACGGCCGGATGGTGGTGATCGAGATGAACCCGCGGGTCTCGCGGTCCTCGGCCCTGGCGTCCAAGGCGACCGGCTTCCCGATCGCCAAGGTCGCCGCGCGCCTGGCCGTCGGCTACACGCTCGATGAGCTGATGAACGACATCACCGGCGCCACCCCCGCCTCGTTCGAGCCGTCCATCGACTACGTGGTCACCAAGATCCCGCGCTTCGCCTTCGAGAAGTACCCGGGCTCCGAACCGCACCTGACCACCTCGATGAAGTCGGTGGGCGAGGTGATGGCCATCGGGCGGACCTTCGCCGAGAGCCTGCAGAAGGCGCTGCGCGGCCTGGAGACGGGTCTCTGCGGCCTCGATGAAGTCGAGATCGAGAACGCGGCCGATCCGGAGATGGGCCACGCCGCGGTGCTGCGGGTGCTGGGTCAGCCGACGCCGGATCGCCTGCGGGTGATCGCCCAGGCCTTCCGCCACGGCCTGTCAGTCGAGGAGATCTACGCGGCCTGCTCCTACGAACCGTGGTTCCTGCGCCAGATCGAGGCCCTGGTGACGGAAGAGGCCCGCGTCCGCGCCGCCGGCTTGCCGGAGACGGCGCAGGGCATGCGGGCGCTGAAGGCCCAGGGCTTCTCGGACGCGCGGCTCGCCATGCTTACGGGCTCGACCGAGGCCCTGGTGCGGGCCGAGCGGCGGGCGCTGGGCGTGCGCCCGGTCTATAAGCGCATCGACACCTGCGCCGGCGAGTTCCGCGCCGAGACGCCGTACATGTATTCGACCTATGAGACCGGCGCGCTGGGCCAGCAACCCGACTGCGAGAGCGACCCCACCGACAAGATGAAGGCCATCATCCTGGGCGGCGGGCCCAACCGGATCGGCCAGGGAATTGAGTTCGACTACTGCTGCTGCCACGCGGCCTTCGCGCTCGACGAGATCGGCGTGGAGTCGATCATGGTCAACTGCAACCCGGAGACCGTGTCGACCGATTACGACACGTCGGACCGGCTCTACTTCGAGCCGCTGACCGCCGAGGATGTGCTTGAGCTGATCCACGTCGAGCAGTCCAAGGGCACGCTGCTGGGCGTGATCGTGCAGTTCGGCGGCCAGACGCCGCTGAAGCTCGCCCAGTCGCTGGAAGACGCCGGCATCCCGATCCTCGGCACCAGCCCCGACGCCATCGACCTGGCCGAGGACCGCGAGCGGTTCCAGCAACTGCTCCACCGCCTGAAGATCCAGCAGCCGATCAACGCCATCGCGCGCAGCAGCGACGAGGCCTTCGCCGGCGCCCACCAGGTCGGCTACCCGGTGGTGATCCGGCCGTCCTATGTGCTGGGCGGCCGGGCCATGGAGATCGTCCGCGATGACGAGCAGCTGGAGCGCTACATCACCAATGCGGTGAAGGTCAGCGGCGACAGCCCCGTCCTGATCGACCAGTACCTCTCTCGCGCCACCGAAGTGGACGTGGACGCGCTCTGCGACGCGGACGGCGCGGTGTTCGTGGCCGGGGTCATGGAGCACATCGAGGAAGCCGGCGTGCACTCCGGCGACAGCGCCTGTTCCCTGCCCCCCTTCTCGCTGAAGCCCGAGACCATCGAGGAACTGAAGCGGCAGACCGAGGCCATGGCCCGGGCTCTGGAAGTGCGCGGCCTGATGAACGTGCAGTTCGCCATCGAGGAGCCGCACTCTGCCGAGCCTCGCATCTTCGTGCTGGAGGTCAATCCGCGGGCCAGCCGCACGGTGCCCTTCGTCGCCAAGACCATCGGCCGGCCCCTGGCGGCGATCGCGGCCAAGATCATGGCCGGCAAGAAGCTTTCCGACTTCGACCTGGTCGAGCGGCCTTACGACCATGTGGCCGTCAAGGAAGCGGTATTCCCCTTCGCCCGGTTCGCCGGCGTCGACACGGTGCTGGGCCCGGAGATGCGC
Organism: Caulobacterales bacterium; assembly: GCA_038213205.1. Lineage (GTDB taxonomy): Bacteria > Pseudomonadota > Alphaproteobacteria > Caulobacterales > Caulobacteraceae > Phenylobacterium. Next base: position 4,703 of record JBBQTP010000054.1, on the reverse strand, counting down.
TCGACCGGGGAGGTCATGGGTCTGGACTGGGTGCGGCCGGGCGAGACCCTCGCGCCGGCGTTCGCCCGGGCCTTCGCCAAGAGCCAGCTTGGCGGCGGCACGGTGCTGCCGAAGACGGGCTGCGTCTTCGTTTCAGTGAAGGACGCCGACAAGCCGTGGGTGCTGGAGCCGGTGAAGCTCTTGCTGGGCCTGGGCTTCAGAGTGATGGCCACCGGCGGAACGGCGACCTACCTAAAGGCCCAGGGCCTGCAGATCGAGCACGTGAAGAAAGTGCTGGAGGGCCGCCCGCACATCGTCGACGCCATGAAGAACGGCGAGGTGCAGTTGGTCTTCAACACCACCGAGGGCCGTCAGTCCCTGGCCGACAGCTTCGAGCTGCGCCGCACGGCGCTGATGATGAAGACGCCCTACTACACCACCGCCGCCGGCGCCCTGGCCGCGGCCCAGGCGATCGTGGCGACGGTGGAGGACACCCTGGAAGTGCGGCCGCTGCAGAGCTACGCCTGAGCCCTCCGGGACAAGGCCCACTACGACCGGCCGGCAAGCCCGTACATCTACGCTGCGGCCTGGGCGCTCATGGCCTGGAATTCGCCCCTCAGGCGAACTCCCCAGCCAAGCTTCTGATTGACCTATGGTATTTCCGGGCGCAGATTCCATCGCAAGCCTGATTGAGACAGGCTCCAAGGGCGTGCTCCGGCGGCCCGCGTTCATAGTCCGGCCGGAACGACGCCGCCTGGCGTCTGCCGCAGTCTGGCGGGGGAGAATAACCCCCAGCAGATTGGGAGGACGCTATGCACTCTGATCATCAGGATGTTCGGTCCCACAAAAACAAGCACCTGGCCGAGCGCTTCGAGGGCCTTTTGGGCACACTCATGGTTGTCGCCATCGTCGTGCTGGCCGTCGGCATGATCTACGGGATTATGCACACCGACGCGACGCCGAGCTGGATGCACTGAGCGCCCCCTAGCCGGGCAGGCCGCCGCCCGGGGCCAAGACATCGACTTTCCACGCGCCCGCGGCGCCGCCGCGCCGAGGCCAGGGTGACGTTGCGTCCGCTCTGCGAGGCTCTGGCGGCCCGGCTCCGCGTGGGCTAGGCCTCGATCCACGAGCAAAACAGACGGGAGCTTCGCCATGGCGGGACGCGTAGACGGCAAGGTGGCGCTGATCACCGGCGGCGCCAGCGGCATCGGGCGCGGCTGCGCCGAGCGGCTGGCGGCGGAGGGCGCGTTCGCCGTCGTCACCGACGTTCAAGACGCCAAGGGGGCCGAAACGGTCGCGGCGATCCTGGGGGCCGGCGGCAAGGCCGAATACCTGCACCACGACGTCACCGACGAGGCCGAGTGGGAGAAGGTGGTCAGCGCGATCAAGGCCCACCACGGCCGCCTCGACATCCTGGTCAACAACGCCGGCATCGGCATCTCGGGCTCTGTGCTCGACATGTCGCTGGCTGACTGGCGCCGCCAGACCGCCATCAATCTCGATGGGGTTTTCCTGGGCACCAAGCACTCGATCCCACTGATGCGGGCCTCCGGCGATGGGGGGTCGATCATCAACATGTCCTCGGTGGCCGGCCTAAAGGGCTCGGCGATCCTGGCGGGCTACTGCGCCACCAAGGGCGGCGTGCGCCTGTTCACCAAGGCGGTGGCCATGGAGTGCGCCAACGCCAAGGACGGTATCCGGGTCAATTCGGTGCACCCCGGCATCATCGAAACGCCGATCTGGCTGTCGATCATCCCCTCCGGCGAGCCGGGGAGCAACGCCCCGCCGGACCTCGACGCCATGTCGACCCTGGCCGTGCCGCTGGGCGTGAAGGGTTATCCCGAGGATATCGCCAACGGCGTCCTGTGGCTGGCCTCCGAAGAGAGCCGCTATGTGACCGGTGCGGAGCTGGTGATCGACGGCGGGCTTTCCGTCCGCTAGCGGGCGCGCTAAGCGGGACCATGGCGGCCACGCTCAACGTCATCTTCGGGCCCTGCGGCGCGGGCAAGACCACCTACGCCAACGCATTTGCGCGCCGCGAGAAGGCCGTGGCCTTCATCCTCGACGACTGGATGGCGCGGATGTTCGGCGCCGACATGCCCGAGCCGATCCAATACGACTGGATGATCGAGCGGGTCGGCCGCTGCGAGGGCCAGATCTGGGCGACCGCCGCCGGGGTGCTGGCGGCCGGGACCCCGGTAATTCTGGACATCGGCCTGATGCGCAAGGCCGACCGGACCCGGGTCCGCGACATCGCCGAGGCCACCGGCCTGCCCCTGCAGTTCCACTTCGTCGACGCCCCGCAGGAGGTGCGCCGCGCCCGTGTGGCGAACCGCAACGAGGTGCGCGGCGACAGCTTCGCCGTCGTGGTCACGCCGGACCTCTTCGACTTCATCGAGGGCGTCTACGAGCCCCCGGAATCCGTAGAATTGGAAGGCGCCGTGATAAGCGTCAGCGACTAAGGGGGGACCGTGCATGCGCAAGACGTCCGGACGCGTCTTTGCAACAGCCATCGGATTGGGGATCGCCGTCGGCTCGTCCGCGGGCGCCGCAGAACGCTTCCCGACGCTCAAGCCCGAAGACATGACCCCGGCCCAGCGCCAGGTCGCCGAGGCGATCATGGCCGGGCCCCGCAAATCGATGGGCGGGCCATTCAACGCCTGGCTGCGCAGCCCGGCCCTGGCCGACAAGTTGCAGCAGGTGGGCGAGCAGGTCCGCTTTCATTCCAGCCTGCCGCCGCGGCTGAGCGAATTCGCCATCCTGATCACCGCGCGAGCCTGGGACGCCGACTACGAATGGTACGCCCACTATCCGTTGGCGTTGCAGGCGGGTCTGGCCCCGAAGGTCGCCGCCGACCTGGCCAAGGGCCGCCGGCCGCACGCCATGGCCGCCGACGAAGCCGCGGTCTTCGACCTGATGAGCGAGCTTCGGCGCACCCACCGCGTCAGCGATCCGACCTACGCCAAGGCCCAGAAAATTCTCGGCGACCAGGGCGTCGTCGATCTTATTGGGCTGGGCGGCTACTACGATCTGGTTTCCATGACCCTGAACACCGCCCAGGTCCGCCCGCCGGAGCCGGGTCCTCTGCCGTTGCCGCCGCCTTCGGCAAAGAAGCCGGCGCCATGAAGGCCTACATCTTTCACCGACGCCGGCCCGGCGAACCGCGATACGCCCAAGGTGGCGCCGCGCCAGGGCCAAGTGCTGGTGAAGGTCGGCGCCAATGCGCTGAACCGGGTCGACCTGGCGATGGCGTCCGGCGCCATGCGCGGCGCGCGAGGCTGGGTCGGCACGGTGCTGGGCTCGGAGTGGTCCAGCGTCTTCGCCTTCGCCGACGTCGACCGGGCGCTGGGGCGGATTCGGCGTAACCAGCACTTCGGCAAGATCGTCCTCAAGCATTAGCCGTTGCCGGCGCGGGTGGCTTGCAGACGCGCACGTAACCCAGGCTAGGGTCGCGCCCACACAAGTCCGGAGTGAGTTCCCATGCCCAGTCGCGAGCGTGTCGCCGCCTTTGTCGCCACCGTGGAGGCCGCCCGCTACGTCGAGGCGCTCGAGGAATTCTATCACCCTGACGCCTCGATGCAGGACAATCAGCAGCCGCCGCGCGAGGGCCGCGCCCGGCTGATCGCCGACGAGCGGGCGACCATGGCCTCGTTCGCCCTGATGCGGACCGACCCGGTCGAGGACCTGTTGATCGACGGGGACAAGGTGATGATTCGCTGGAAGTTCACCTTCACCCCGGCCGAAGGGCCGCCGATGGTGCTGGAAGAGATCGCCCTGCAGCATTGGGCCGGCGACCGGATCGCCCGCGAGCGATTCTTCTTTGACCCTCGCCAAACCCGGCCCGCGGCCCCTGCGCCACCGGCCGCCGGGTAAGGCCTGAGGTCGTTATTTTGCCTATTGCTTGGTCGAACCTTGCTTTTTGCAGCGCACAATCCTATCCTTTTCGCCCCCGGACGTGTGCGCCCGCGGCCCGGATTTACGGAACTTCCAACTAGGGCGAACCCGAGTCACCATCCTGCCATGGAAAAAGTCCCGATGACCGCCGAGGGCTATCACGCCCTCGACGAAGAGCTGAAGCGTTTGAAGACCGTGGAGCGGCCCGCCGTTATTTCCGCGATCGGGGAAGCGCGCCTGCACGGCGATCTTTCCGAGAACGCCGAATACCACGCCGCCAAAGACCGCCAAGGCTGGATCGAAGGCCAGATCGCCGAGATCGAGGACAAGATGGCCCGAGCTCAGGTCATCGACGTCTCCAAGCTGTCCGGCAAGCAGGTGAAGTTCGGCGCCACCGTCTCGGTGATCGACGAGGACACCGAGGAAAAGGCCCGCTACCAGATCGTCGGCGAGCACGAGGCCAACGTGAAGGACGGCAAGGTATCGATCACCTCGCCCATCGCGCGCGCCATGATCGGCAAGGAAAGCGGCGAGACCGTTGAGGTGACGACGCCCGGCGGCGTGAAGGCTTACGAAATCACCAAGGTGGAGTGGGTCTGACCCACTCCGAATGGCTGAGGTCTCCCCTCACCTGACCATCTGGGCCGTCTCCGACGGTCGCGTCGGCATCGAGGCCCAGGTACTGGGCCTGGCGGAGGCCGTGGCGCGCCAGCGGCCGGCGACGATCGTGGTCAAGCGGATCGGCTGGAAGTGGGGCGTGGGCCGCCTGCCCTGGCGGCTGATCCCGCCCCGCCTGGGCCTGGAGCGCGCAAGCGCCGTCGCCCCGCCCT
>JBBQTP010000053.1:0-23737 GCA_038213205.1 Caulobacterales bacterium | reverse complement strand
GCGCCGAATAGCGCTCGGTGTCGCCACCGGGCGCGGAGGGGCGGGGGCCCCGGTCGTCGTCACGGCGCGGCGGGCCGCGGTCGTCGCGTGGCGCGCGCTGATCGTCAGGGCGGGGAGCCCGTTGGCCGAAATTCGTGCCCTCGAACCGCGCCGACGGCGGCGCGGGTCGGTAGGTGGTGGTCGACGGCCGGTCGTCGCGGCGATCGGTCGAGGGCTGGTAGGTGCGGGTCTGGCCGGGGCCGAGATCGCGGGCGGTCGTGCGTTCGATGGGACGATCGACGGGGCGCTCGACCTGTGGGCGCGGGGCCGCGGGTGCGGCAGGCGCGGCGGCCACAGGCGCTTCGACCGGCGCGGCAGGCGCCGGTGCGGCCGGAGCCGGAGCTTCGGCCACAGGCGCCTCGGCTTCAACCTTGGGGGCGGCCTTGGCGACCGGCGCTTCGGCGGCGGAGGCTTCGGCGGCGGGCGCGGGGGCCTTGGCGACCTCTGCGGCGGCCGCAGCGCTCGCGCGCGCCTCAGCGGCCTGGCGGTCGGCCGCCTGGCGTTCCTGGGCGAGCTCGATGGCTCGCTGGCGGGACGCGCGTTCTTCGGCGGAGAGGCCGTCGTTGGGCGCGCCGGCGGCGCGCGGGGCGGCCGCAGGCGGAGCCGGACGCGGCTCGAACAGGCGCTTTTCGGCGGAGGAGGGCGCAGCCAGGTTGCCGCCGCCCCCGGGAAGGTGCGTGCGCGCGCGCTTGGTCTCGACGACCACCGTCTTGGAACGGCCGTGGCTGAAGCTCTGCTTCACCGTGCCGGCGCTGACCGATCCGGCCCCGCGGGGCTTTAGGGTCAGGGGCTGGCGCCCGCCGGGGGCGGGGGGACGGCCGTTGTTGTTCTCGTCGCTCATGCGCTCGCTTTACTCGTCGGCCGGCGGATCCAGCCAAAGGTTAGATATTCAACCCAGAGCATCTCCTCGCGGAGATCCTCCGACTTTTGCTTGCCATTTTCGCGATGCGAAAACGGCGGCGGCGGGACTTTCGTCCCGTTCACCTAAGGCTCCTCGCGCCAACTCTCAGGAAGGAGCGGGCAGAAGCCCGACAACCGATAAGCGTCCTGCGCCCAACGATTGGCGGCTCGCCCCGCAAGGAAGGCGGTGTGTATCACATTCTCGCCGCCCAAGGCCAAACCCAATTCCTCTGCGCTAAACACGCCGAACACAGGCGTCGGTTTGGACAGTTTGCGGGTCTTGTCCCAGAGCTTGCGGCGGCCGTCGGCGGCGCCGTCGGACGCCTCGATCAGCCATGCGGCCTTGCCCGCCGTGATGGCGGACGCGACCTTTTCAAATCCCGAGGTAAGGTCGCCGGCCCGCTTCGCAAGCCCCAGGCCGGCCAGCAGGCGCCGCTTCAGCAGCATTTCCACCTGATCGGCGAGGCCGGCGGGCGCGGTCACCTTGGCCTTGGCGGCACGGGCGAAGAGGCCCTTCTTGGCGGCCGCTTCCACAGAGGCGCGGGTTGCCGCGACCCAAAGCCCCCGGCCGGGCAGCTTGCGCGCCAGGTCGGGGACGACCACGCCGTCCGGCCCGGCGACGAAGCGGATCAGGCGCGCCTCATCCATCACCTCGCCGGTGACGATGTCGCGCCGCTCGCGCTCGGCGGCCGCCAGGGTTGTGGGCTTAGCCTCGGGTTCCTGGTTCACGAGTCACAGCCCCAATCCGGTCATCCCCGCGAAAGCGGGGACCCAGGCTTTGTTCGTTGCTGCGGCACGATTTGCAGCGCTGAAGGGGTTGAAACGCGGAACACAAAAACTCCTGGGACCCGCTTTCGCGGGGATGAGTGGATGAAAATTAGGCGTCCTGGGCTTCGCCGGCGGCTTCGGCTTCGGCGAAGATGTCGGTCTCTTCGATCGGTTCTTCCTCGATCTCCGGCTCCGGCGGCGCCTCCACCCAGCCCATGATCACGCGGGCGCGCATGATCAGCATCTCGGCGTCCTGCGGCTCGAGGCTGAAGACCTCGAGGATGCCGGGCTCGCGGACCCGGCCGCCGTCCTTGGTCTCGAACCAGCCGCGCAGGTCGTCGGGCACCAGGCCGGCGAGGTCCTCGACGGTCTTCACATCGCCTTCGCCCAAGGCCACGGCCATCGGCAACGTCACACCTTCGACTTCCAAGACGGCGTCCTCGACGCCCAGTTCCACCCGCTTGGCGTCAAAGGTCGCGGCGATCTTGTCCAGGAAGTCGGTGGCCCGGGCCTGGATCTCCCCACCGGTGTCCTCGTCGAACCCTTCGATGCCGGCGATCTCCGACACGTCGACGTAGGCCACGTCCTCGACGGTGGCGAAGCCTTCGGTGACCAGCAGCTGAGCGATCACTTCGTCCACGTCCAGGGCTTCCTGGAACAGGGCGGTTCGCTCGGCGAACTCGCGCTGGCGGCGCTCGCTCTCCTGGCTCTCGGTCATGATGTCGATTTGCCAACCCGAAAGCTGGCTGGCCAAGCGCACGTTCTGGCCGCGGCGGCCGATGGCCAGCGACAGCTGCTCATCCGGCACGACGACTTCGACCCGCTCGTCTTCCTCGTCCATGACGACCTTGGAGACTTCGGCCGGCGCCAGGGCGTTGACGATGAAGGTCGCCTCGTCCGGGCTCCACTGGATGATGTCGATCTTCTCGCCCTGCAGCTCGGCCACAACGGCTTGCACGCGCGATCCGCGCATGCCGACGCAGGCGCCGACCGGGTCGATGGAGCTGTCGTTGGAGACCACCGCCATCTTGGCGCGGCTGCCCGGGTCGCGGGCCACGGCGCGGATCTCGATGACCCCGTCATAGACCTCCGGCACTTCCTGGGCGAACAGCTTGGCCATGAAGCCGCCGTGCGCGCGGGAGAGCAGAATCTGCGGACCCTTGGTCTCGCGGCGGACGTCGTAGATGTAGCAGCGGATCCGGTCGCCGATGTTGAAGTTCTCGCGCGGGATCGACTGGTCGCGCCGCACGATGCCTTCGCCGCGGCCCAGGTCGACGACGATGTTGCCGTACTCGACGCGCTTGACCACGCCGTTGACGATTTCGCCCACGCGATCCTTGAACTCCTCGAACTGACGCTCGCGCTCGGCTTCGCGGACCTTTCCGGTCACCACCTGGCGGGCCATCTGGGTCTGCACCCGGCCGAACTCGAAGGGCGGCAGCTCCTCCTCGTAGGTCTTGCCGATCACCGCTGCCTTGTCGGTGCGCTTGGCGTCGGAGAGCCGCAGGATGCCGACCGGCTCGTCAGCCGGGACTTCCTCGCCCGCCTCGTTCTCGACCACACCGAAGTCGGCGTCGTCGGCGACCACAGTGACCACGCGCTTGATCGAGACCTCGCCGGTCTTCTGGTCGATCGACACGCGAATGTCGTGCTCGGCGCCATAGCGCGAGCGCGCGCCCTTCTGGATCGCCTCTTCGATCGCCTCGATGACGATCTCGCGGTCGATGGATTTTTCGCGCGCGACCGCGTCGGCGATCTGCAGCAGCTCAAGCCGGTTGGCGGAAATGCCGGTCAGGCTCATGGGATATTCCTCTTACTCGGGTGTCTGGTGTGGATCGGATTGCAGGCGGGCCGCGCGAACCTCGGCGCCCCGCTTCATGAGTTGGTCAGTCAGAACGAGCTTGGCCTCGAGGATCCAGGCGAACGGGATCAGGGCGGTTTCGTCCTCGCCTTCGAGATCGACGGCGATCTGGTCGTCCTCGACACCGGCCAGCAGGCCCTTGAAGCGCTTGCGGCCCTCGGCGAGACGGTCGAGCTCGATACGGGCCTCGTAGCCCGCGTAGTCGATGAAGTCCTTCAGCCGGGTCAGCGGGCGGTCAACGCCGGGCGAGGAGACTTCCAGGGTGTATTCGCCGCTGATCGGGTCGGCGGCGTCCATGATCTCGGAGATGGCGCGGCTGAGACGAGCGCAGTCCTCGACGTTCATGTCGCCGTCTGAGGGGCGCTCGGCCATGATCTGCAGCCGCCGCGCGTGCTCGCCGCCCATCAGGCGCAGGCGCACGATGGCGTAGCCGGCCGCTTCGGCGACAGGGTCGAGGAGCTCCAGCAGCCCCAGATCTTCGGCGGTTTTCCCGCGCATTCTTCGAGCCAAAGCTCCAGCCAAGAAAAAAGCGGCCGGGCCGGAGCCCGCCGCTCGTATGCGCCATCACAGCGCTAACGGACGATGTTGAGGTGAATATAGGCCCTTAGGCGGGCTTTGTCAGCCCTGTTGAGTCGCAAGGTCAGGCGCGCATGCCGATGTCAGGCGTGTGGCCGCCGTCTGCTGCTCCGAAGCAGGGGGCTTCCCCCCGGGATGAAAAGCCCTAAAGAGCCCCCATGGACCTTTCGAAAATCCCCGTCGGCGTGAACCCGCCCTACGACGTCAACGCCATTATCGAAATCCCGCAGGGCGGCGAGCCGGTGAAATATGAGATCGACAAGGAGAGCGGCGCGCTCTTCGTCGACCGGTTCCTCCACACCGCGATGTTCTATCCGGGCAACTACGGGTTCATCCCGCACACCCTGGCGGACGACGGCGACCCGATGGACATCATCGTCGTGGGCCAGACGCCGGTGGTGCCCGGCGCGATCATCCGGGCGCGGCCGATCGGCTGCCTGATGATGACCGACGAGGCCGGCGGCGACGAAAAGGTGCTGGCCGTGCCGGTCGACGCCCTGCACCCGTTCTACACCGGCGTCGACAGCTGGCGGGCCCTGCCGAAGATTCTGACCGAGCAGATCGCGCACTTTTTCCAGCACTACAAAGACCTGGAGAAGGGCAAGTCGGTGGAGATCAGCCGCTGGGCCGACGCCGAGGAGACGGCCGACCTCATCCGCGCGGCGATAGAGCGCGGGAAGACCGGCGCCTAAGCGGCGGGCGGTTCGGCGACGGCGGGTCCCAAAGCGCGGCGAACGCTTGTGACGTGTTTGTCGCGGGTTCACGCCTAGACTGCGGCAACCCGGAGGCGGTCATGGCTCAGTCGTTCAACCTGGCGCTCGCGCCCAGTCAGCTCACCCAGACGATCAATCCCTGGTCCTGGAGCTTCGGCGACATCAGCCTGTTCACCGTCAACCTGGGCCAGTCCAGCGAGCCGGCATTCGAGGCGCGCGTGCTCGAACAGGTGGGCACCTACGGCCGCCAGATCGGCCGGATCGGCGAGGCCCTGGCGGTGATCCTCAAGACCCTCGACCTCAGCGCTCTCGACGCCAAGGACGCCGCGGTGATCGAGGCCCTGCAGACGCAGCTGAAGCAGGTGGCCGACCTCAAGACCAGCCACAGCACGCGCCCGTCGCGCGCGCCGCTCAGCCTGGTCTGAGGCGTGGCCTCAGCGGATCGCAAAGATCTTGGCGACCAGGGGCGCGTCGACCACCACGTGCGGGGCGATGGCGTGGTAGGCGATGGCGTGGATCCAGGCATTGCCGGTGCGTAGGGTGACGAACGATTTGAACATCCCCGGCCCGAAGTAGGTCAGGACCATGAAGACCAGGGACAGCGCCGCGTCGCGCGGCGTTGAGAAGTTCGACCAGCCCTCGACCAGGTGCATGACCGCGTAGGTCAGCCCGCCCAGCACGACCGTTGCGGTCTTCGAGCCGGTCAGCCGCAGATAGCGAGGCAGCAGGATCGAATAGATCAGCACCATGGTTGGCAGTACCGTGCCCAGGCCGAAGATCAGGAACGAGAGCGGGCCGGCGATAGCCAGCTGATGCGGTGTCAGCTTGAAGATGCCGGGAAAGGCCAGCAGCTCGCTGGCCGTCTCGATGACGCCGACTGCCAGGATGATCGCCAAGTCGTTGCGCGGCGCCGTCGAGCGCAGGTTGAGCTCGGTACTGCTGTAGCGGCGGCGGAACCACAGGTAGGGGATGGCGGCGAAGATCACGAAGTTATAGCCGGCCCAGAGCAGCGCCTCGCCGGGCGAAGGCGGCAGGGTGCAGCCGACCAGCGTCCCCGCCAGGTGGAAGCTGAACGACCGATAGCCCAGCAGGGGCCCGATCAGCCATCCTCCGGCCTGCCCCGCGAGCGCCCAGCCGATGACCAGCGCGGTCTCGCGCGCGGCCAGGGGCCGTTCGGGGGCGCGGGCGGCGATGTCGGTGATGGTGCGCCGCCGGGTCATTCACCATAAGATCCCCATCAGCAGGAAGATCTCGGCCAGGCCGACGGTGGGAAAGCTCATCTGGGCGGCGAACGGCAGGCCGGCCAGCGCCGGACGGTCGAACGGCAGCAGCCCGCCGGAAAGCCAGAGCGCGGCGGCGTTGAGGATGATCCACGCCGCGACCGCCATGCAGATCAGCGGCGCGATTGGCGGCGCGCGCCCGGCGCCTGAAGCCTCGACAGCCATCGCGAACCTCCATAAGTCTCTATCCGGAGACTTTGCATCTACAAATGTCTCTGTACAGAGACTTTAGGGAAGCCGCGCCGTGCCCAAGCCCGCCAAGCCGGTCCGCAACCGCGCCGCCACGGAAGACCGGCTGAGGGCCGCCGTGCGGGACCTGATGGTCGAGGGTGGCTTCGGGACCCTGACCCCCAGCGCCATCGGTCGGGCGGCGGGCGTCGATAAGATGCTGATCTACCGCTACTTCGGTGGCCTCGAAGGGCTGGTCACCGCGGTGCTGCGCGCTCCGGGGTTCTTCCCGGACATTGTCGAGCTGGCCGGCGGGGATTTGGCGGCGACCCTGGCCCTGCCTATCCCCGAGCGGGTGGCGGCGGTGACGCTGGCCTACGCCAACGCCCTGATCGCCCGGCCGGTGGTGCAGGAGCTGATGGTCTGGGAGATGGTCGAGCGCAACGCGCTGACCGCCATCGCCGAGGAGGAGCGCGAGCGCGCCGCCCTGGACCTGATCTCGGACCTGTTTTCCGACGTGCGCGACCCGGGCCGCGTGAATGGCGTCGCCGCGATCCTGGGGGCCGCGATGAGCTACCTGATCCTGCGGCGGCGCAAGATCCGCTGGTTCAGCGGCGTCGAGCTGCGCTCCGACGAGGGCTGGGGGCGGCTGGAACAGGCGGTGGCGCTGATGGCCGGCGCGCTCGCCGCCTAGACCCTGGCGCGCTCCTGCTTAGATCCTGACGAAATCCAGGAACACCGGCGCGCAGTCGCCAAGCCGCTTTTCCTCGTAGCGGGTGGTGATGTGGTCAAGCGGCGGGGCGCGCCAGTCGCAGGCGGCCTCGGCGGTCCAGCGGAAGGCCGGGTTGGCGGTCAGCCGCAGGAGGCTCCAGTCCACATACTCGGCCCAGTCGCTGGCGAAACGCAGCCGCCCGCCCGGCCGCAGCAGGCGGGCGAACTCGGCCACGGTCTGGGCCTGGACGATCCGGCGCTTGTTGTGGCGGCTCTTCGGCCAGGGATCGGGGAAGAGCACGAAGATCCGCGTCAGGCTGGCGTCGGGCAGCAGGGCCATCAACTCGCGCGCGTCGCCATCCAGGACGCGGACATTGGTCAGGGCCTGTTCGTCGATGTGGCGCAGCGCGCTGGCGACGCCGTTCTGGAACGGCTCGGCGCCAAGGATCAGCACGTCGGGCCCCCGCGCGGCCTGGGCGGCCATGTGCTCGCCGCCGCCGAAACCGATCTCCAGCCAGGCTTCGGACGCGCCCGGCATCAGGGTGCGCGGATCGAACGCCGTCGTCGGCGGGCGGATGGTTGGCAGCAGGGTCTCCATCAGAGCCGCCTGCCGCGGCTTGATCGTGCGGGTCTTGAGGCGGCCGTAGGAGCGGAGCGGAGGATGGGCGTCGGACATCGGCCGCTTCTAGCGCAACGGCGGGTGCGGCGTCAGGCCAGCCGCTTCAGGTCTTCCACCAGGCCGGTGCGTTCCCAGGAGAAGCCGCCCTCGTTGTCGGGCTGGCGACCAAAGTGACCGTAGGCCGCGGTGCGCGCATAGATCGGTTTGTTGAGACCCAGGTGCTCTCGGATGGCGCGCGGCGTGGCGCCGCCGATCATCTCGGGCAGGGCGAGTTCCAGCTTGGCCGGGTCGATCTCGCCGGTGTTGTGCAGGTCGACATAGAACGAGAGCGGCTGCGCGACGCCGATCGCATAGCTGATCTGGATCGTGCACTGGCGCGCCAGGCCGGCGGCCACGACGTTCTTGGCCAGGTAGCGGCACGCGTAGGCTGCGGAACGGTCGACCTTGGTGGGATCCTTGCCGGAGAAGGCGCCGCCGCCATGCGGGGCCGCGCCGCCGTAGGTGTCGACGATGATCTTGCGCCCGGTCAGGCCCGCATCGCCGTCCGGTCCGCCGATCTCGAAGCGGCCGGTGGGATTGACGTGCCATTTGGTCTTCTTGGTGATCAGGCCGGCGGGGAAGATACCTTCCACGTAGGGCCGGATCATCTGCTCGATCCGCTTGGGCGTGGCCGCCATCAGGCCGATGCGCTTCTTGTGCTGGGTCGAGACGACGATCTGCAGCACCTCGACGGGGCGGCCGTCCTCGTAGCGCAATGTGACCTGGCTCTTGGCGTCAGGCTCCAGGGCGGCGCATTCGCCGGAATGGCGCACCTCGGCCAGCCGCTTCAGGATCTCGTGGCTGTACTGCAGGGTGGCCGGCATCAGCGCCGGGGTTTCGTCGCAGGCGTAGCCGAACATGATCCCCTGATCGCCCGCGCCCTCGTCCTTCTTGTCGGAGGCGTCGACGCCCTGGGCGATGTGCGCCGACTGCGGGTGCAGGTAGCAGGCGTACTTGGCCTTGGCCCAGTGGAAGCCCTTCTGCTCGTAGCCGATGTCCTTGATCGCCTGGCGGACCTTCGGCTCCAGGCTCTTGATGATGTCCTTGGTCAGCGCCTTGTTTTCGGCCTTGGAGCCGCCGGGGCGGCCGGCGCGGACTTCGCCGGCCAGCACGATGCGGTTGGTGGTGACCAGGGTCTCGCAGGCGACGCGCGCCTCCGGCTCGACGCTCAGGAAGGCGTCGACGACGGTGTCGGAGATGCGGTCAGCGACCTTGTCGGGGTGACCCTCAGAGACGCTCTCCGAGGTGAAGATGTAGCTGGAACGGCTCAAGGCGCTGGCTCCGGGGAAATGGGGGCCGCCGGGCACGCGGGCGCGGCGGCTGTCTCAGGGTCGGCAAGCCTATAAAGAAATCTTTATGTCCCGCCAAGCTCGTGTTCGGCGCTCGTACTTAAGCGACGAACCTTAAGAAATCGCCGGTCTCAGCTCTCGCCGGTATCGGCCTCGCCGGCCATGGCGCGAACCAGGTCGAGAATCCGGCGGCGCACCCGGCCGCGCGGGATCTTCGGGAAACTGGCGGCCAGCTCGATCCCCTCGGGGGTCATCAGGAAGTCCTGAATGGAATCGCGCGGTGCATTGGACCCCACGGGGTCCACCACATCGCTCAGGCCTTCGTAGAAATAGCCCACCGGCGCGGCTAGCGCCCGGGACATCTCCCACAGTTTGGACGCGCTCACCCGGTTGGCGGCGCGTTCGTACTTCTGCACCTGCTGGAACGTTAGGCCGATCGACTCGGCCAGCCGCTCCTGGCTGATCCCCAACTCTTTGCGCCGCATGCGGATACGCAAACCCACGTGACGATCGACCGGGTTGGGTCCCCGCTCCGGGTCATCGGCCTTGTCCATGCACGTCCCGAATTTGGTCGCCTGACGCCTGGAGTTCCTGGCGCCCAGGATTACCTGGCGATGATCATATTACCGCGCTCGCAGAACACGATACGCGGTAGCGATCAAGCCCGACAATAGGAGCAAGAGCGCGAAAGATATGTCGCCTAGCCGACTGAAGAGGGTGGGTCGCAACGCAGGCGGGAGTTGGGCGTCAATCACACCCAGGCCGCCCAGACCGATCCAAGCGCCGGGGCGGATTCGTCCGTAGGCGTCGATGACGGCAGAAACGCCCGTGGGCGTGGCGCGGACGATCGGCAAGCCCTCCTCTATGGCGCGATAGCTGGCGATGTTGAGATGCTGCAACGGGCCGGAGCCGGTCCCGAACCAGGCGTCGTTGGAGGGATTGAGAATCCAGGCAGGCCGCAGGCCGGCGCGCGCCGCGCCGGCGCTGGTGACGCCCGGGAACAGCGCTTCATAACAGATCAGCACCTGCACGGCCGGCACGCCCCAGGGCGCGATCGGCTGAGCGCGCGGGCCGGGGGTGAAGTCGTCGGGCATGTGCACCAGGCTGCGGAACCCGATCTTTTCGGCGAACTCTCCGGCCGGCATGTATTCGCCGAACGGCACCAGGTGATGCTTGTCGTAGACGCCGGTGACCCGCAGGCCGTTTGCCTCGCGCCGAAACGCCACCAGGCTGTTGAAGTAGAGCGCCTCCGTCTTTGCCCCATTGGGGGGTCCGGCCTGGGCGCGATTGGCGCCCATCAGCAGGGTCTGGCCGGGCGCGATGGCGTCGCGCAGACGCGGCGCATAGTCCGACCCCGGGGCCACCAGCTCGTCGATCACCGCCGGCAGGGCGCCCTCCGGCCAGATGACGATGGACGGTTGAACGGCGGCCGGGCGCTGGGTCAGCCGCACGTAGGTGTCGAACACCATGCCCAGGTTCTCGGGCCGCCACTTGTCCTTCTGGTCGATGTCGGCCTGGACCACGCGGATGATCGGGGCCGTGGGCGATGGCGACGCGGCGTTCTGCAGGCGCACCAATCCGAAGCCGTAGACCCCGGCCAGGGCCAGCGCGGCCACGGTCAGGGTGACGGCCTTGCGCCGGCGGTTGAGCGGTTCCGCCAGCACGGCAGGGGCGGCGGCGATGGCCAACGTGATCCAGGTCAGGCCGTAGGCGCCGACGACCGAGGCGATCTGCGAAGGCGCTGAGCCGGCGGTCCAGGTCTCGCCCGGCAGATCCCAGGGAAAGCCGGTAAAGCTGTGGCCGCGCAGCCATTCGAAGCCCGCCAGGCAGCCGGCGAACACCAGCACCCGTGCCGGGCCAGGCGTGTTCAGCGCCCGATAGAGAACGGCGGCGAGACCCCAGAACACCGCCAGGCCGCCGGCCATAAGGATCAGGGCGAAGGGGGCCATCCAGCCCTGCTCCTTGGCGTCGACCATGAACGGCTCGACGATCCACCAGACGCAGACCGAGAAGTACCCGACCCCGCCCAGCCAGGCGCGGAAGAAGGTTGAGCGCAGGGGGTGCGCCTCTGCGGCGCTGTCGATCAGCGCCAGCAACAGCGCATAGCCCAAGAGGCCCGGCAGCACGCCGAACGGTGGATGGGCCAGACCGGCGGCGACGCCGGCCGCCACCGCCAGGCCCCGCGCCGCCCATCCCGATTCCCAGCTCATGCGCGCGGCGTCAGTCGGCCAGGGAGGCGAGCTGCGGCGGTGGCGGCGTGCGCCGCACCCGCACGCGCTTGACCCGCCGCGGATCGGCCGACAGCACCTCGAAGGCGAAGCCGCCCGGATGATCGATCAGCTCGCGCTGCTGCGGCACCCGGCCAGCCAGGGCATTGACCAGGCCCGCAACGGTGTCGATTTCCTCGTCGAGGTCCGGCGGCGCGAGATCGACGTCCTGACCCAGCGCGGCCTCGAGATCCTCGAGCGGCGTGCGGCCGTCGACCACCCAGCCGTCGGCCTGGGCGACGATCGGAACCACGCCATCGTCGCCGGCCTCGTCGTGCTCATCGGCGATCTCGCCGACCAGGGTCTCGAGCAGGTCTTCCAGGGTAACCAGGCCGTCGGTGCCGCCGAATTCGTCGATCACCAGGGCCATGTGGGTCTGGCGCGCGCGCATCTGGCCAAGCAACTCGGAGGCGCGCATCGACGCCGGCACATAGAGCACCGGGCGCACCAGGTTGTGGCGGCCGGACAGCACATGGTCGGTGGGCTTGGGCTTGCGGGTCTTGCGGGCCAGCAGTTTGAAGACGTCCTTCACGTGCACCACGCCCACCGGGTCGTCGAGAGTCTCGCGGTAGACCGGCATGCGGCTGTGCTCGGCCTCGATGAACCGCTCGACCACCTCGGAGAACGGGCAGGAACGGTCGAGCGCCAGGATGTCCGCGCGCGGCTTCATCACGTCGTCGACGCGCAGTTCCTGGAAGGCGCGGGCCTGGCTGACCAGCTGGCCGGTGGCCGCCGTGGGCGGCTCGGGCGTATTGGCCGCCTCCTGCGCCGGCTTGCTGCGGAACCGGTCGAACAGCGACAGCACGCCACGGCTTCGGTGCGGGGCCTGGGCGTCAGGCGTGGGGTCGGGGTCGGCCATCGTCTCCCTCAGAGGTCAGGTAAGGATCTGGGATCCCCAGCCCGGCCAGAACGATCCGCTCGAGGTTTTCCATCGCCTCGGCCTCGGCGTCGTCTTCGTGATCGTATCCTAGAAGGTGCAGAACCCCATGCGCCACCAGATGCTGCAGGTGTTGCGCGACGGGCTTGCCCTGTTCGGCGGCTTCGCGCGCGCAGACGCCATAGGCCAGGGCCACGTCGCCCAGGTGGTCCTCGGGGTTGGGCGGGGCCGGGAAGCTCAGCACATTGGTCGGCTTGTCCTGCTTGCGGAAACGCGCGTTCAACTCGCGAACCGCGCCGTCGTCGGTGAGCAGGACGGTGAGATTGGCCGGGCCGCCTGCTCTGGCCGGGGGCGCTTTGGCGAGCGCGGCTTCAGCTGCCGCGCGGGTGAGCGCCTCGGCGTCCGGCAGGGCGACGGTCCAGGCGGCGTCCTCGATCTCGACGTCGATCACCCGGCGCGGCCCGGAGTGGTCGCCCTGGCCTGGATTTGGGCGGCATCAGCGTCGTAGGCGCGTACGATCCGTTCGACCAGCGGGTGGCGGACCACGTCGGCGGCGGTGAAGCGGGTGATGGCCACGCCCTTGACGCCCTCCAGGATGCCGACGGCGTGGGCCAGACCGGAGTCGCGGGCGTTGACCAGATCAATCTGGCTCGGGTCGCCCGTGACCACCATCCGCGCGCCCTCCCCCAGCCGGGTCAGCACCATCTTCATCTGCAGGCGCGTGGCGTTCTGCGCTTCGTCGACGATGACGAAGGCATGCGCCAGCGTGCGGCCGCGCAGGAAGGCGATGGGAGCGACCTCGATCTCGCCCTTCTCGCGGCGGCGGCGCAGCTGCTCGGCGCCCAGGATATCGGTCAGCGCCTCCCATACCGGCGCCATGTAAGGATCGACCTTCTCGGTCAGGTCGCCTGGCAGGAAGCCGAGCCGCTCACCGGCCTCGACCGCCGGGCGCGAGACGATCAGCCGGTCGACGTCACCCCGCAACAGCATGCCCGCGCCGTGCGCGACGGCCAGGAAGGTCTTGCCGGTGCCGGCCGGGCCCAGACCGAAGGTCAGCTCGCACTGATTGAGCGCCTGCAGGTATTCCGCCTGGGTGGCGGTCTTTGGCGCCACCTGGCCGCGGCGGCCGACCGGCAGGGCGCCGGGGCCCCCTACGCTGGAATGGGGCGCGCCGGAGCCCATACTCCCCGAGCGGGCGTTGCCGATCGCCACGCGCACGTCGGCCTCGGCGATCTCCAGGCCCTGGTCGGCGCGCTGGGCGATGGCCTGGACGGCCTGTTTGGCCTGGCCGCGGCTCTTGGCGTCGCCGCTCAGCGACACCCCGCCGCCGGGGGTTTCCACCAGCACCCCGAAGGCGTCCTCGATCAGGGCGGCGTGGCGCGAGTTGGCGCCGGCCACCGCGCGGACTGCGGCGTCGGACAGGGTAATGAACTCAGGCGCGCGGCTCAAACTGACTCCAACTCTTGGGCAAGGACGCCGGCGAGGCTCATTCGCGCGCTGTCCTCGATCCGCACCGGAACGATCTGGCCGATCATCCGGTCCGGGGCCAGCGCATGGACCGCCTGCAGATAGGGGCTGCGGCCGATCAGCTGGCCGGGGTAGCGGCCCTTGCGCTCGAACAGCACCGGCAGGGTCTTGCCGACCTGGCCGGCGTTGAAGGCGCGGGCCTGTTCGTCCAGTAAGGCGTTGAGGCGGGCCAGCCGCTCGTCCTGCACCGCCTCGGCAACCTGGCCCGGCATGGCGGCGGCCGGCGTGCCGGGGCGCCGCGAGTATTTGAAGCTGAAGGCCGCGGCGTAGCCGACCTCGCGGATCAGACTCAGCGTCGCCTCGAAGTCTGCGTCGCGCTCGCCCGGGAAGCCGACGATGAAATCGCCGGAGATGGCGATGTCGGGCCGCGCGCCGCGAATGCGTTCGATCAGGCGCACGTAGCTTTCCGCAGTGTGCGCCCGGTTCATGGCCTTCAGGATACGGTCGGAGCCGGACTGCACGGGCAGGTGCAGGTAGGGCATCAGCGCATCCACCTCGCCGTGCGCGGCGATCAGCGCCTCGTCCATGTCGCGCGGATGGCTCGTCGTGTAGCGGATGCGGTCGAGGCCGGGGATTTCGGCCAGCCGGCGGACGAGCGCGGCGAGGCCACCGTCACCGGCGTAGGCGTTGACGTTCTGGCCTAGAAGGGTGACCTCGCGCACGCCCTTGGCCGCCAGGTCGCGGGCTTCGGCTTCGATGGCCTCCGGCGGGCGGGAGTATTCGCCGCCCCGGGTGTAGGGCACCACGCAGAAGGTGCAGAACTTGTCGCAACCCTCCTGCACGGTGAGGAAGGCGGTGACGCCGTTCGGCGTGCGTCCGGCCGGCGCCAAGGCGTCGAACTTGGCCTCCGGCGAGAAGTCGGCGCTCAGCCGTTCGCCGCGGGCGCGGTGAGTGCGGGCGATCAACTCGGGGAGCTGGTGATAGGCCTGGGGCCCAACCACCAGGTCGACGGCGGGCTGGCGGCGCATGATCTCCTCGCCCTCGGCCTGGGCGACGCAGCCGGCGACGACGATGGTCGAGCGCGGGCCGCCCTGCGCCAGGGTCGCCTCGCGCATCCCCTTCAGCTTGCCGAGCTCGGAATAGACCTTCTCGGTAGCCTTCTCGCGGATGTGGCAGGTGTTGAGGACGATCAGGTCCGCGCCTTCCGGCGTCTCAGTCATCGCATAGCCCAGCAGCGACAGCACATCGGCCATCCGCTCGCTGTCATAGACGTTCATCTGACAGCCGTAGGTCTTGATGAAGAGGCGCTTGGTCGGCGCGGGCTCGGACATGGCGGGGGTTATGGGGGTGAGGCGATCTCGGTGCAAGTTTGAGCGCCCGTCCCTCAACTATTCGCCCAGAGCACCTGACTTGTGTCGGGGTCGCTGACCGTAACGACCTCTGATGTCAGGAACCATGCCTTGGGGGCCATCTCAACGACCGGCGTCACATTGGTGAGGACGTGCTCCCAGTCTTCCCCGATGTCGCGACCGATCGAGGAGTTTATGACCCGATGGAGGGTGCCATCGCGGAGTCGAACGTCTGTGGGAATGCCCTGCCGATCGGCCAGCAGGCCTGCGATCGCTGCACCCTTGCCAGGCTTCCAGTAGGGCGCAGACGACGCCAATCTACTTCTCCTCAATCGGCATCCCGTAGAGTTCCAGCCGGTGGTCCACCAGCCGATACCCCAGCTTTCGCGCGATGGCTTCCTGCAGCGCCTCGATCTCGGCGTCGACGAACTCGACGACCTTGCCGGTCTTCATGTCGATCAGGTGGTCGTGGTGGGTCTCGGGGTGTTCCTCGTAGCGGGAGCGGCCGTCGCGGAAGTCGTGGCGGGTGATGATCCCGCTCTCCTCGAACAGGCGCACGGTGCGGTAAACCGTGGCGATGGAGATGTGCGGATCGACCGCGTGGGCGCGGCGGTGCAGCTCCTCGACATCGGGATGGTCGTGGGCCTCGGACAGCACGCGGGCGATCACCCGGCGCTGCTCGGTCATGCGCATGCCCTTGTCGATGCAGAGCTTCTCGATGCGGTCCGACACGTGTCTCAAGGTCCCCGGTTCTCATTACGGAAGATAGGAGGGCTGGCCTCAGAGGTCGAGGCGCATGACGAGCGCGTCGGTGAATCCCTGTGGGCCGCGGTCGTAGTAGGACTTGCGCAGGCCGGTCTTGCGGAAGCCCAGAGCCTCGTAGAGCGCGATGGCGCCGTCGTTGTCGACGGCGACCTCGAGGAAGCATTCGGTCGCAGCGCGGTCGCGGGCCGCCGGCAGGGCGGCGTACATCAAGGCCTTGGCGACGCCCTTGCGTCGCGCGGCGTGGGCGACGCCGACGGTCAGCACCTCCATCTCCCCGGCCGCGACCCGGCAGAGGATGACGCCCATTGGAGCGTTGGGGGCGGCCTCGCCGTCGGCCAGGAAGCCGTAGATGCCCTCGCCCTCCAACAGGTCCTCGAACTCGTCATCTCGCCAGGCCTTGTGCTCGAAGGCCTCGGCGTGGACGCCGGCCATGGCGGCGCATTCCGCGGTCGTCGCGGGAATGATTCTCATGCCGGCAGCTTTGCGTCTGGCGCGCGCAGGTAGAGGGGCCTCAGCGGCGCGGGCGTTCGGGTCGCGGCCAAGCGGGCGACCTGGCGTGCATCTGCGCCCTCGGCGGCGATCACCCGGGCGGACGGCACCAGGTCGGCGAGCAAGCCGCCGCCAGAGCCGATCAGGGTGAAGCTCCGTCCCATGGAGAGCTCGGCGATGCGCGCGGCGGCGGTCTCGGCGCTCAGCGCGTCGGGAGCCATCAGGGCGCGGCCGTCCTCGAAGGCCTGCAGGTAGAGCTGGCCACGGCGGGCGTCGATGGCTGGGAAGACCAGGCCGGAGGCTTCCGCCGCGAGCGCTTCCAGCGTGCCGATTCCGACGGCTGGCTTGTTGAGCGCCAGCGCCAGGCCCTTGGCGAAGGCGATGCCGACCCGCAGGCCGGTGAAGGAGCCCGGGCCGACGGTGACGGCGATGCGGTCGAGCTTGTCGAAGGAAAGGTCAGCCTCGGCCATCACAGCCTGCGCCATTGGGGCGAGGCGCTCCTGATGGCCGCGCGCCATGATCTCGCGCGCGGAGGCCAGCACGCGCTCACCCCCAATCGCGACATCGAGCACGGCGACCGAGCAGGATGAGAGGCAGGTATCCAGTCCGAGGACGATCATCCGCCGCGTTTAGAGGGTTTGCTCAACGCCCGTCACTTCCGGGACGTAGTGCTTGAGCATGTTCTCGACCCCGGCCTTCAGCGTCGCCGACGATGACGGGCAGCCGGAGCAGGCGCCGCGCATGTTCAGATAGACCACGCCGGTCGCCACATCGAAGCGGCTGAACAGGATGTCGCCGCCGTCCTGGGCCACGGCCGGACGGATGCGGGTGTCGAGCAGATCCTTGATCTCGGCGACGATCTGGGCGGTTTCGCCCTCGTAGACGCCTTCGTCATGCCCTATCGCATTTGGGCCGCCGGCCGAATTGTCCGCCCCGTGGAAGAGGCTCTGTCCCGAGGTGAAGTGGTCCATGATCGCCGCCAGGATCGGCGCCTTCAGATGGGCCCAGTCATGGGTCTCGGCCTTGCCGACGGTGAGGAAGTCGGGGCCGAAGAACACCCGGGCGACGCCCTCGATCGAGAACAGCTCGGTGGCCAGCGTCGAGACGGCGCCGGCCTGGGCGTCACGGAAATCCCGCGTGCCCTCGCCCATGACCTCACGGCCGGGCAGAAACTTCAGCACCTCGGGGTTCGGCGTGGCTTCGGTCTGGATGAACATTGAGGAGATGTGGCGCCGGGGCCACGCGAGCGCAAGTCAGGCCAGGTCGGCGATCTCGTCATCGGTGAGGTCGCCGGGGACCAGAGTGACGGGGACCTTGCGCGCGCCCCAGCTGACGCCCTCCTTGGCCAGCGAGGCAATCAGAGGCCCCGGTCCACGCCCGCCGACCGCGGCGGCCAGCACCAGGATCTTGATGTCGGGGTCGGAGCTGATGACCTCGCGGAGCGCCGCGCGGACGTTGTCGGCGTGCTTGATCAGGTACTCGGGCGGCAGGCCTGTTTCGGCCTGAACGAAGGCGGCGGACATCTGCAGCGCGGCTTCAGCCTCGTCGCGGGCCTGGCGCTCGATCTCTTCGCGCACCCCCGACCAGTGCTCGAAATATTCCGGCTCGATGACCCGCAGCAGCGCCACGTGGCCGCCGGTCGAGCGCGCGCGCCGGCAGGCGAACTTCAGCGCCGCCTGGAACTCCGGCGTGTCGTCGGCGACGACCAGGAACTTGCGCTGGCTCACTTGCTCGGCCTCATGGGGCGGACGGTGACGCGCCCCCGGGCGTGACGCAAGCGCCTCCTCTCCCCCGGCGAAGCCGAGAGGGAGAGGGTGGGGAGAGGGCGGCGCCGGCGGCGCGGCAACCGGGGAGGTTGATCGAGGGCCCTCGACCACTGTTCAGAAGGAGGGAAAGCCGAACCGCCCTCTCCCTCTCTCGCTGCGCTCGGGGGAGAGGAGTTACCCCGCCCAGTAGCCGACGATCTTCTTGACCTCGGCCAGGGTCGGTGCGGCGGTGTCGCGGGCCTTTTCGCCGCCCAGCGCGAGAATGCGGTCGATCTCGGCCTTGTCGGCCAGCAGCCGGCGCATCTCCGCGCCGATCGGGCCCATCACCGAGACGGCGAGGTCTGCGAGCTTCGGCTTGAACGCCCCGAAGCCCTGGCCGGCGAATTCCTTGATCACGGCTTCGGAGGTCGTCCCGGACAGCGCCGCGTAGACGCCCACCAGGTTCTCGGCTTCGGGCCGGGCCTTCAGGTCTTCGAGGTTGTCCGGCAGCGGCTCGGCATCGGTGCGGGCCTTGCGGACCTTCTGCGAGATCGCCTCGGCGTCGTCGGTGAGGTTGATCCGCGAGTAGTCCGAGGGGTCCGACTTGGACATTTTCACCTTGCCGTCGCGCAGGCTCATGATCCGCGCCCCGGGCCCCTGGGTCACCGCCTCGGCCAGGGGGAAGAAGCCCGGCTGGTCGAAGTCGTGGTTGAACTTCGCCGCGATGTCACGGGTCAGCTCCAGGTGCTGGCGCTGGTCTTCGCCGACCGGCACGTGGGTCGCCTTGTGCGCCAGGATGTCGGCGGCCTGCAGCACTGGGTAGGTGTAGAGCCCGACGCTGGAGCGCTCCTTGTGCTTGCCGGCCTTGTCCTTGAACTGGGTCATCCGGTCGAGCCAGCCGAGGCGTGCGACGCAATTGAAGATCCACGCGAGTTCGGCGTGGGCCGGCACGGAGGACTGGGCGAAGATGGTGGCGATCTTCGGGTCGACGCCGACGGCCAGGAAGGCGGCGACGATCTCGCGCACCTGATCCTTCAGCTTGGCCGGGTCCTGCCACTCGGTGAGGGCGTGCAGGTCGGCGACGAAGATGAAGGTCTCCATCTCGTGCTGCATGCGCACGAACTTGATCAGGGCGCCGAGGTAGTTGCCAAGGTGCAGGTCGCCGGTGGGCTGCACGCCGGAGACAATGCGTTTTTGACCCGCGTAAGGGGCCGGCGTTTCTTCGGTCATGGAGCTAGGCTTCTCTGAGAATGGGCGTGAGGGCGCAAGGCCCGCGTGAGAACGGGTTCAGAAGTTCAACACCATCGCCAAGTCAGAGTGCTCATAGGCTCGGAATAGTCCGGTCGGCCGATCAGGACAAGTCCTCGGCAGCCACGCTGCGGCCGCGCAGCGCGCCTCGCAGCGCGCCTCGCACCTCGGCGATCGTCATCCCGCCGCTGCCGAACAGCAGCAGGGGATAGAGGCCCGCGGCGCCCACCGCGACGAGGCCTATGGCGAATTCCTTCGCGCCGATCTTCCATAGGTGGAGGTGACCGAATACGCCCTGGATCGCATCGCGCCAGTGGTTGACGGCCAGGAGCGCGACGGCCAGGCCGAGGTTGGCCACGATGATGCGGGCGAGCCGGGAGAGCGCCTGGGGCGCGGGCCGATAGTGCGCCCGGCGGGAGAGCGTTATCGTCATCATCGCCACATTGGTCCACCAAGCGACGGTGGTCGCCGCGGCGACGCCCGGTACGCCGATCAGGTAGAACAGGCTAACGCCCACCACCACATTCACCGCCACCGAAACAAGGCCGAGGCGCATGGGCGTCGCCGTGTCCTGGCGCGCGAAGAAGGCGCGGTTGAGCAACTGGGCCGAGACAAAGGCCGGCACGCCCCACCCGTAGAAGAACAGCGCATTGGCCGTGGCGTGGGCGTCGGTCAGAGTGAACTGGCCGCGGGTGTACATGGCGTCGATCAGGAAGAACGGGATGGTGATCAGGGCCACGGCACAGGGCAGGGCAAAGGCCATCGAGAACAGCATCGCCTGGTCCATGGCGGCGTTGGCGGCGTTCTCGTCACCGGCGTGGATGCTGCGTGAAAGCCGGGGCAGCAACGCCACGCCGATGGCCACGCCGATCAGACCCTGGGGCAACTGGTAGAGGCGGTCGCAATAGAACAGCCAGGAACGCGCGCCGTTCACCTGGCTCACCAGGATGCCGGAGACGAAAACGCTGATCTGGGTGGCGCTGGCGGCGATGGCGCCGGGAATGGCCAGGCCGATTAGGTTCTTGATCTCCGGCGTTAGCCGCGGCCAACGGAAGTCAACCTTGGCGCCCGACTTGCGCACCCCCCACCAGAGCAGCGCGGCCTGCGATATCCCGGCCAGGATGATCCCCCACGAGCCCCAGACCGCCGCCCCGTGCGGATTGCGGGCGGGCAGCACGGTGGCGAGCGTCCACAGGTTGAGCAGGACGGGGGCGGCGCCCGAGAGGACGAAGCGATTGCGCGCGTTCAGCACGCCGGAGAGGTGGGCATAGATCGCCATGCAAGGCAGGTAGGGCATGGTGATCTGGGTGAGCAGGATCGCCATCTTGAACTTCTCGGGATTGGCCGCGAACCCTGGCGCGATCAGGTACATCAGCCAGGGCATGGCTAGCTCGGCCACGATGGTGATCACGAGCGAGGCGGCCGCCAGTGTGGCCATGGCATCCGCGGCCAGCACGTCGGCCACCTCCTCGCCGTCGGTCACCAGCGAGCGCGAATAAGCGGGCACGAAGGCCGAGGAAAAGGCCCCCTCGCCGAAGACTCGCCGGAATAGGTTGGGGAACGCCCAGGCGGTGTTGAAGGCATCCGCGACGAAGCCGGCGCTGGCCCCCATGGAGTAGCTGAGCGCCAGATCACGCAAGAATCCGGCGAACCGGCTCACGAGCGTGAAGCCGGAATTGACCAGAGACGAGCGGATCAGGCCCGAAGGCTTGGGCATATTCGATGTGGCGGCAGCAGGCTCGTCGGCGCGACTCATGGCCGCGAAGCTAGCCTGCGCCCGTTACTTCAGCACCTTGATCTTCAAGTTCTCGAAGGCGACGGCGTCGCCGTGGTTCTGCAGGGCGATGTAGCCAGTCTTGCCGGTGGCGAACTGCGGCCACTGCTTGAACTTCGAGTTGGCGACCCGGGCCTTGAAGTCCGGCGAGCCGATCTCGTACGCCGCGACCATCACTCCGTTCAGCCAGTGCTGCACCTTGCCGTGGTCGACCAGCAGGCGGGAATTGTTACACTGGCCCACCGGAGCGGTCACGTCCTTGGCGGGCGCCACCAGGGCGAACAGCGACCCGGCGCGCTCCAGTGGCGGCTCGCCACGGCTGTTGTCGAGCAGTTGGTACTCCGGCCCGCTCTCATAGGTCTCGTCGCCCACGTCGATGACGTGGAACATGACGCCGGAATTGCCCTTTTTGCTGATCTTCCAGTCGAAGGTCAGGTCGAAGCTCTCGTACTTGGCCTTGGTGACAGCGTCCTTCGAGGTCTTCGGGTTGGGCGCCAGCGCGCCCGCCGCGTCGACGTGCCAGCCCGCGTCGAGGGCCGGCGTCTTGAAGCCCTTGAAGTTGGCGGTCGACTTGCCGTCGAACAACAGGGTCCAGCCGGCGGCCTGCTCGGCGGCGGTCAGCGTGTTCGGCGCGGCCATGGGCGTCTCCGCGGCGAAAGCTGCGCTAGCCAGGATGGCGACGGCGAAGCCGAGCGCGAGCGTTTTCATGACCATCCTAGAGCCCCAGTTTCGCGAGTTCGCGTTCCAGCACCGCCTTCACCTCGGCCGAGGGGCCGGGGTCGGAGGTGCGCGGCACATTGCCGGTGTAGCCGATGTCCTTGAACCCGGCCTCAGTGGTGTAATAGGCGCCGACAGTCAGCGCGCGGAAGCGGCGGAAGAACGTGTGCGCCGCCTCGTCCTTCGACGTCTGCAGGGCGGTCATCGCCGCGGTCCGGGCGCCGGCGTCGGCCTTGAGCACGTGGGCGGAAAGCCCGTTCAGCCCGTTCATGATCGTCGAGCGATCCTTGATCTGGCCGGGGTAGGGCGCGCTCACCCATTCGTCGATGAAGTCGGGGACGCCGAGCGCGGTCGCCGCCGGCGCCGTGGCGGTGGCCGGCAGGATGAAGTCGGCCAGGATCGCGGCGGTCTGCAGCTGGATGTCGGTCATGATCCGCGACCAAGGCGCCTTCTCGGGCTTGGTCAGCTTGGGGTCGGTCCCGTAGCCGCGGGTGATGCGCTCGCCACCGGTCTTGGGGCCGTAGACCACGACGCCGGCGCCCACCGCGGTGGCGGCGCCGACAACGCCGATCCAGGCCAGCGCCGTGCGCCGGTCGATCTTCGAAACGTATGGCTCGGGTGCTTGATCGCTCATAGGGCCCCCTGCTTGGCCAGGTTGGCCATGTTGTCGGCGCTGCGCCAGGCGAGCGCCAGGATCGACAGCGTCGGGTTCTTGTCCGGGCTGGAGACCATGGTGGCGCCATCCATGATGAACAGGTTCGGGACCGCCCAGGACTTGCCGTACTGGTCGACCACCGAGTCCTTGTCGTTGTGGCCCATGCGTGCGGTGCCGATCTCGTGGATCATCTCGCCGCCCTTGGAGATGGCCTTCTTGCCGTCGGTTTCCACGTGGCCCTCGGGTTTGCCGCCCAGCATGTCGATGGCCGCCAGGAAGGTCTTCACCGCGTGGGCCGCCTGGTTGGTCTCGTGCTCGCCCCATTTCCAGTGGAAGCGCAGGACCGGGATGCCCCATTTGTCCTTCGCGCCGGGGTCGATGTCGCAATAGCAGTCATCGTTGGGGATCATCTCGCCGCGGCCGTCGAAGCCGATGGTCGAGCCGAACCGGCTGCGCAGTTTGCCGCGCAGGTCGTCGCCGATGCTGACATCGCCCTTATCCAGCAGGCCCGCCATGCCCATCGAGGGCATGTGCCGGCCGCCGCCGATCTCGATGTGGTAGCCGCGGGCGAAGCCCAGCTCCTTCTGCTTCTCGTAGCCCCACCAGGGGACGTAGGTGTGCTGGGTGCCCTGGCCGTCGTCGTTGGTGGGCGGCAGGCCCTCCATGGACGGGAACTGGCCGGTGACCCCGGTGCCGACCGAGTCCATCAGGTAGCGGCCGACCATGCCGTGGGTGTTGCACAGGCCATCGGGGAAGGCGCTGCTCTTGGAGTTGAGCAGGATGCGCGCGGTCTCGCCGGAGCCGGCCGCCAGCACCACCGACTTGGCGGTCACCGAGTGATGCTCGCCGGTCTTGCGGTCGACGAAGGAGACGCCCTTGGCCTTGCCGGCCTTGTCCATGTCGACCTGGTAGACCAGGGCGTCGGTGCGGATGGCGAGATTACCGGTCGCCATGGCCGGCGGCAGCAGGACGGTCGTCGATTGGAAGTTCGCGCCGATCGCGCAGCCGCGGCCGCAGGGGGTGGCGAACAGGCAGGTGTTGCGCCCCTCCATCTGGCCCGTGACCACCGCGCCGTGCATCGGGATCACTGGAATGCCCATCTTGCGGAAGGCGCGCTCGTAGAAGATCTCGAACGCGCGCGGCGGCGCCGATTCCATCAGGCAGCCGGGCGGCGAGTCGGGCGTGTTCAGCAGGTTGCGCGCCGCCGCGGCGCCGGAAACCCCGATCAGCCGCTCGGTCTTGTCGTACCAGGGGGCCACGTCGTCGTAGGTGATCGGCCAGTCGTAGCCGAGGCCGTCGCGGCTGCGCGGCTTAAAGTCGAGCGGGCCGAATCGCAGTGAGATTCTGCCCCAGTGGTTCGTGCGCCCGCCCAGCATCCGCGGCCGCCACCACGTGAAGGGTTCGGAGCCCTCGGCGACGGT
>JBBQTP010000052.1:0-25203 GCA_038213205.1 Caulobacterales bacterium | reverse complement strand
GTCCCTGATCTGGTCGGTCGCCCCGTAAACTTGACGCGCCCGTCATTTTTAATTTGACCCATCCGCGAGATTGAGCCGACAGTGTTCAGAGTGTTGGAGGCTGGCGCAAGACCAGCCCTGACCTTCGCCACAGGAGAGGATTGCGCCATGACGGACAAGAACATCACCAAGGACGCCATGTACGACGCGGTGGCGCCGGACGACTTCGAGTCGATGCTCGAACTGGACCGCTACAACAACCGCTCCACGGCCTTCGACAAGATCATCTCCGCGACCCATGACCATTTCTGGGACCCGCTGGACAAGGCCTATATCGATTTCGACGAGCCGTTCGACATGGAGAACCAGGCCCTGGTTCCCGAGGAGCTCGTGATCGCCCTGTCGACCGACTACGTCTCCAACCACCTGTCCGACCCGCTGGAGCGCATTCGCTTCATCAACGAGTCCACCCAGCGCAGCTTCTCCTCCATCCTGCATGGCGAGCAGGGCGCGCTGAACCTTTCGGCCAGCCTCTGCCATGTTCTGAAGGACCAGGGCGCGCAGGAATACGCGGCCAACCAGACCCGCGAGGAAGCCCGGCACGTCACCGCCTTCGCCAAGTACATCAAGGCGCGTTGGGGCCGGCCGGTGGAATGCGGTCCGATCCTGAAGGATCTGCTGGTCGACATCATCGGTTCGCCCGAGGTCTACAAGAAGATCATCGGCATGCAGATGCTGGTCGAGGGCCTGGCCATGGGCGCCTTCGCCACGATCTTCAACGAAACCAACGACCCGCTGGCCAGGAAGCTGACCCAGCTGGTGATGACCGACGAGGCCTTCCACCACAAGTTCGGGAAGATCTGGGCCGACCGCACCATCCCGCACCTGAGCGAGAAGGAACACGAGATCATCGAGATGTGGGCGGCGCACTGCTTCCAGACGCTGCTGTTCAACCTCGTCGCGCCGACCCAGAACGTCGGCCTCTACGAGGAATTCGGCCTCGATCCCAACCGGGTGATCGAGGAGATGGGCAAGCTGATCAACGACGAGACGCGCCGCGAGGACATGAAGGAAGCCACCAACATCTTCCGCGTCCTGGTGAAGACCCTGCTCAACGCCGGCATCATCACCGACCGTACCAAGGGCTTCTATTCGATGTACGTCGACATCGACGAGCTGAAGAACGAGGGCGACAAGATGGTCGGCGACGACATCGCCGAGCAGGGCATCGCTTACCTGCAGGAGATCAACTTCAAGGACCGCGCCAAGCAGATCCTGATCGCCGCGGAGTAGCGGCCCTCGCGATCGAAGGCGCCCGCCGGCGGGCGCCTTCGATTCCGGCCCGCGCCACAGGTTACGCCTCTAAGGCGAAACCCTTCGCCGACCCCGCACCCTTCCCCTAAAGCCAAGCCAGTTCCCGCGCCTTGCGTGAGCGGAGGCCATTTTGTGGGGAATTCTATGCGTATTGCGATGATGCTAGCCGGTGCGGGGATGGCGATGACCGCGAGCTTTGCGGCGACCGCTGCGAGCGCCGCGGTGATCGAGGACTTTGAAACCGGCGGCTTCGGCGCGGCCTGGGTCAATTCCGGCGGGATCCCGGTCAACGGCTCGGGCGCCCACGATGGCGCGTTCGGCGTCTCCAGCGGCAACAGTCAGTGGACCTACCGCACCGACGTCAGCGTCGACAACGGCGAGGTGCTCTCAGCCTGGGCGCGTCCCGGCCTGGATGGTCGCTTCTATCTTGGCTTCGGCGCCGACGCCTCGGGCGCCAGCTCGTTCGTGCTGGCGCAGAACACCGGGCAGCTGCTGTTTCAGAACAACGACGGCTATGCCTTCAACGATGTCAGCTCCACGGCGTTCACCTGGGGCAGCGACTGGTATCTAGCCACCATCACCCTGAGCGGCGGTACGGTGACCGGCCGCGTTTATGGCTCCGATGGCGTGACCCTGCTGGGCTCACTGGTGGCCAGCGGCCTGGATCACGGTGTCGGCGGCGGCGTTGCGGTCCGCAGCTTCAACAACTTCTCCTACGACACCATCGGCCTAACCGCCGGCGTGCCGGAGCCCGCGACCTGGGCGCTAATGATCGGCGGCTTCGGCCTGGCCGGCGCGGCCCTGCGCCGTCGGCGCGCTATCGCGGCCTGATCCGGAGGTTTCGAACCTGATCGCCAGGCGCCCGTCGGGAAGACCCGGCGGGCGCCTTTGTATCTGCGCAGCTACTTCGGCGCCCAGACCACAACCTCGTAGCGGGCCGGACTAGGCGCGAGGCTAAGGTCCAGGCGGGCGCCATGCGCCAAGCCGGCCGCCAGATGGGTGATCCTGTTGCGGCTGCGGCGCTCGGCGTGTTCGTCGCTCGTGGTGACGTGCGGCTCGGCGGCGATGGTGTTGACGCAGTCATAGACCCGCCAGGCCAGGCCGCTCGCCGCCGTGGCCGCGTCGCAGAACGACCGGGTCGCGGCGTTTTCCGCCACCGGGCGGCAGGCGGCCGTCGTCGCCGGATCCGCCCCTAGGCCGGCGGAGATGCGCTGGGGCTGACCTGTGCGCCGCGCTTCCTCCGCCAGCCCCCGCAGGGCCTTGCAGAGCGCCGGCGCTTGGTCGGCGTGGGCCGGGGCGGCGCAAAGGGTGGTGGTCAGCAGGGCGAGGGCAAGTCGGCGCATGCTTGACTATAGCTCCGCCGTTGTGGTTCGCCATGGCTGGGGCATCGATCGCCGCGGAATAGATGGCCCCAAAAAGGGCAAGGTTCTGTTGCCTTCTTATGCGGCGCCCGCGACGTCCATTGCGGGCGTTTCATTTGTCACAACCCCGGACGATCTGACCGCCAAATGCCGAAGCGCCTGACCCTGATTCTGGCGGCCGTAGCCGCTGTCGCCGCTGTCGTGGGGGCCGCCCAGCCGGCGGCGGCCGAGCCGCAGCCGATGGCGCGGGTCGAGCCCACCAAGATGATGGGCCGCTGGTACGAGGTCGCCCGCCTGCCCAACAAGATCCAGCACGGCTGCCAGGCCGGCGCCTCTGACTGGACGCCCACGCCGGAAGGGTTCGCCGTGGTCCAGTCCTGCCACCGCGGCACGCCGGACGGCCCCCTGTCAGAGTGGCGGGCCAAGGCCCGCCCGCTAGACCCGGTCTCCAACGCCAGGTTCAAGATGAGCTTCTTCGGCGGCCTGGTGTCTCAGGAATATTGGGTGCTCGATCAGCGCACCGACGAGGGCTGGCTGATCCTGTCGACCCATGACGGCCACTATCTGTGGCTGATGTCGCAGAAGCCGATCCTGCCGCCGGCCATCCGCGCGCAGGCGGTGGCCCGCATCCGCCAGCTCGGCTTCGACCCGGCCCGCCTGGAATTCCCGCTGCCGTCGCGCGGCTGATCTCGCAGAAACCCCCGATCCTGGGGACAGGACCGGGGGCCGGGGGCGGGTCGGTTGTGGCTGCTCGCCCCTCACAAGGGGGGCCGGACCGCATGGGCCCGACGGCTTGCGATCGGACCACGCGCCCAACTAACTTAAGTTACAAGCGGCAACTTAGGGTAGAGATTTTCCGCGCCATCGCCGCAACGCAACTGCGGGGCCTTGCGTCGGGAACGAAGCCGGAACAATCTGGCGGGGTGGCTGACCGCATCACCTTCATCGCCGTCTCGCGGCCGGAGACTACCGCGGCGGTCACCCGTGGCGCGGCGCGGTTGCTGATCGACCTGGGCTATGCGCCGCTGGCCGAGGTGACCCTTCCGAACGGCCGGCGCGCCGACCTGATGGCGTTGGGCCGGCGCGGCGAGATCTTCATCGTCGAGGTGAAGTCCAGCCTCGAGGACTTCCGCACCGATCAGAAATGGCATGAGTACCAGCCCTACTGCGACGCCTTCGCCTTCGCTGTGGCGCCGGAGTTTCCGCGGGAGATTCTGCCGGAAGAGCCCGGTCTGATCGTCGCCGACGGCTTTGGCGGGGCGGTGCTGCGCGAAGCTGCCGTCGCGCCGTTGGTGGGCGCGCGGCGCAAGGCGTTGACCCTGGCGTTCGGCCGGCTGGCGGCGTTGCGCGCGGCCGGGGTTCAGGCGGTGACGTTGGAATAGGCGGCCCATTGACCCTAGTTCAGGGTCGACACATTTGCTTCTAAAGCACGATGGGGTCAGGCGAGTGCGCCTGCCCCCATCGTGCCGGGGCGGCTCAGCGACTTCAACACGCCCATATGCCGCCGCGAGACGGCGATCTCCGCGCCGGTGGAGAGCACCACCGCGCCGCGGCCCGCCGCGTGGCGGATGCGCACGATGCGGTCGGCGCGAACCAGGCTGGAGCGGTGCACGCGCACGAAGGCGGCCGGGTCGAGGCGAGCCTCCAGCGCACTGATCGACTGGCGGATCAGGTAGCTCTTGGCGCCGGCGTGGATGCGCACGTAGTCGCGCTCGGCCGCGACCCAGTCGATGGCCGCCACCGGCAGGCTGATCCGCCCGCCGCGTTCCTGGATCCAGATATCGCGGTCAAAGGCCGACGCGGACTGCGGGCCGCCGCGCAGGTTGCGCAGGATCTCTTCCAGTTCCGAGGCGCGCTCGGCGGCGGCGCGGTCGGCGAGCGCGGCCCGCGCCCGGGTCAGCGATGCGCCCAGCCGCTTCGGTTCCACCGGCTTCAGCAGATAGTCGAAGGCGGCCTTCTCGAAGGCGTCCAGCGCGAACCGGTCGAAGGCGGTGACGAAGATCACGATCGGCGCGAGCTCGGCGCGCAGGGCGTCCAGCACCTCCAGACCGGTCATGCCGGGCATCTTGATGTCCAGCAGCACCACGTCGGGCGCGTGTTCGGCGACCATCCGCCCCGCGGCCAAGCCATCAGCGGCGGCGCCCACCAGCTCCACGCCGGGCTGGTCGCGCAGCAGGATCTCCAGGCGGCGGCGGGCGAGCGGCTCGTCGTCGACGATCAGCACGCGGAGCGTGGACGTCGCGGGACCTGCCATCAGCGGCGCTCCAGCGGCAGTTCGATGGTCGCGGCAAACCCGCCGCCCAGGCGTGGCCCGCAGGTCAGCACACCGGCCTCGCCATAGAGCACCGCCAGGCGGCGGCGCACATTGGTCAGGCCGACCCCCAGGGTCACCGGCGCCTCCGCGCCGCTTGGAGACATGCCGGGCACGGCGTCATCGCGCACGGTGACGATCAGCTTGCCGGCGCGCTGCTCGGCGATGATCTCGATCGAAACCGGCTGGGTGGTGCGGGCCACGCCGTACTTCACCGCGTTCTCGATCAGGGGCTGCAGGATCAGGCCGGGGGTCAGCGCGCTGCGCAGCGACAGGGGCAGGGTCTCCGACAGCCTCAACCGCTCGCCGAACCGTTCCTTTTCGATGGCCAGGTACTGGCGCTGCGCCTCCAACTCTTCGGCGAGCGTGATCTTGTCGCCGGGCGCCTTTTCCAGGGAGGCCCGCAGGAAGGTGGAGAGCGACAGCACCATCCGCTCGGCGCGCTCGAAGTCCTTCTGCAGGATCAGAGAGGAGAGCGCGTTCAGCGTGTTGAACAGGAAGTGTGGGTTGATCTGGTAGCGGAGCATCTGGTTCTGGCTCTCCGCCGCCAGCGCCTGGGCCTCGACCAGCTGCAGCGCCTGGGCGCGGGCCTCGGCGTCATAGTTCAGGGCGAACACCACGGCGCACCAGACGATGAAGGTCCAGATCAGCACGGAGAAGTTCAGGGTGAGCGCGAAGACCTGCTCCATCAAGGCGCCCTTGAACGCCGCGTAGGGCATGATCAGGTAGAAGGCCGCCTGATTGACCGCGGTGTAGAACACGCCGCCAAGCACCGAGAGCCCCGCCGCCAGAAGCACGCGCCGCCCGCGCGGCCAGGGCTGGCTGGCGAACAGCAGGCGCTTGATGAGTACGCAGAATGCAAAGCCGACGGCGCAGACGAACGCCCGGCGCACGCCCATGTCCACCAGCTTGACCATCGGTGTCGCCATGCCGAGCGACCGCACGGTGATCAGCAAGTAGGTGAACAGCCACAGCGCAATATTGGCGATCAGGTAGCGGTCGAACAGCGGCGCCTTTTTCACGATCGGGCGCGCCGCGTCGCCGCGGCCGCCGGACGGACCGAAAGCGCTACTCAAAAGACGCCCCTCTGCGTCGCTGAAACCGCCGTCACCCTAGGGCATGGCCCCTGGCAAGGCGACGCTGCTCGTCGTGCGAAAGCCGCCGCTGGCAGCAGTGACTACAGTTCGCCTCACGATTTGCAGCCCTGGTCGAATTCAGCGTGATCGACGCGGCGCCCGGCCGGATGCTCGTCTGGAGACTTGTGTGAGGGCGGATCATGAAGCTGTGCGGTCAGATTTCCATAGAGCTCACCGTCGACGATTTCGTCGAGGCGGCCGACCACCAGAAGCGGTTGGAGGGCCTGCTGGCCACCATCCGCGCCAGCTATCCGGACGCCACCCTGGCCATGCGCGAGAGGCGTGAACGCAAGGCGTTGGCTCTCGCCCGCGCGCCGCGCGGCGACGCGGCGCTGGTGCGCTACGGCGAGGCCTGAGGGCGATGCGCGCCCGCAACTCCGTGCTGCAGGCCCTGCACGCCTTCAAGGCGCTGGACCCGCGGATCAGCGTCAACGAGGTGATCGCCTTCCTCTACGCCGCCGAGAACGAGGGGCTGACGGTGCAGGACATGGCCCACGTGGCGGGGCTCACCCAATCCACCGCCTCGCGCAGCCTGCGCGCGCTGGGGCCAAAGGGATCGGAGTGGTCGCAGCCGCCAGCCCTGGGCCTGCTGGAAGCCTTCCTCAATCCGGACGACGGCCGCAGCCACGTGATCCATCTGTCGCCGGCCGGCCGAGAGCTGCGCGATCGCCTCGATGCAATCATCGCAGAGTCAATCGCCATCGCGCCGCAGCGGGTGGTGCGCGCGGCCTAGGGTGTATCGTAGGCCTGGCTGACCTTCTTCGGGACCACTTGGCGCCAGGCTTCGCGCACGAGGTCGGCCACTTCGTCGGCGTCGAGCGCTGCGATCTCGACCCAGCTCCACCGCAGGGCGCCGGCGACGTAGGGGCTGAAGACATCCGGGCGCGCCTCGAACAGCAGCTCCTGGTGGTGCTTGTCGAGCTTCATGAGGACCCGGTCGTTCCAGGTCTGGACGAAGCCCTTGCGGCCGACCTGGAAGAGCAGATTGCCGCGCCAGTCGTTCTCCCAGGCGTCCGGGAGCGCCAGGGCCACCACGCGGATATCGTCCCAGGTCGCCACCCTGCGCCTCCTGGGCGCCCTAGCGCGGCGCGCGCTTGGCAAGGATCCGCTGCAGCGTCCGGCGGTGCATGTTGAGCCGGCGCGCGGTCTCCGAGACGTTGTGATTGCACAGCTCGTAGATCCGCTGGATGTGCTCCCAGCGCACCCGGTCGGCGCTCATCGGATTGTCCGGCGGGGCCGGCGACATGTCGCCCCGGGCCAGCAGGGCGCGGGCCACATCGTCAGCGTCGGCGGGCTTGGACAGGTAGTCTACGGCGCCGGCCTTCACCGCCTGCACAGCGGTGGCGATATTGCCGTAGCCGGTCAGCATGATGATCTTGGCGTCGGGGCGCGCGTCGCGCACGGCCTCGACCACCTTTAGGCCCGTGCCGTCCTCCAGGCGCATGTCGAGCACTGCAAAAGCCGGCGCGTGGGTGCGAACCGCGGCCAAGGCCTCGGAAACGCTTCCCACCAGCGTGGGCTCGAAGCCGCGCTGCTCGAGCGCCCGGCCGAGCCGTATTCGCAGGGGGGCATCGTCATCGAGCACCAGCAAGGTCTTGTCGGGCAGGGCGGCGACGTCGGCGGTCAGGTCAGTCATGCGGTCGTCCCTTACAGTGGGTTCCCTAAGCTCTGACGTGTGCGACAGACTGTCGCACGTAATGATAGATCAGCAAGCTGGAACTCGCGATCCAGAGCACTAGGGCGCCCCGGCCTCGATTTTTGCGCGAGGCCAGCGTGCGGAGACGACCGCACCATGCGGTCTCCCGTTCTGAAACGTCACGAGGGCCCCTGTTCGTTCCAAGAGCGTCTTGGCGATGAAGAACCCCAGCCCCATGCCGATGTGGCCGGTTCGCGAGCCTTCGGCCCCTGGACGGGTGGTCACATAGGGCTCGCCGAGCTTGGCCAGGACCTCCGGCGCGAAGCCCGGGCCGTCGTCGCGCACCTCGATGGACAGGGTCTCGGCGTCGAAGCGGGCGGAGACCAGAACTTCGGACTTCGCGAAATCGACGGCGTTCTCGACGAAGGAGGTGAAGGCGTGGGTCACCTCGGGCATGCGGCGCACGTCCGGGGTCTTCATGCCGCGGGTCCCGGTGACGATGGCTTCGACACGCACGTCCTTGGTCCCCCCTTTCGCGGCCTTGGCGTGCGGTTCGATCACCTCCTGGACCAGCTGGCGAAGCGATAGGCGCTCATGAACCTCGTCGGAGGCGGCGTCGGGGGTGGCGGTGAGCTTGCGCAGAATCTCGCGGCAGCGCTCAGCCTGGGAGATCAGCAGGTCGGCGTCTTCCTTGACGGCAGCGGTGGGCGCCTCGCGGGCGAGCTCCTTGGCGACGATGGCGATTGTGGCCAGCGGCGTGCCGAGCTCGTGGGCGGCGGCGGCGGCGAGCGCGCCCAGCGCCGAGAGCCGCTGCTCGCGGGCCAGCACCGCTTGGGTGACGTCGAGCGCCAGCGCCATGCGGGCCGATTCCACGGCCGCCTGGCGCACATAGCCCGCGGTCAGCGCGACGCCGGCGATGTTGGCCAGTGCGGCGCCGATCCGGTAGCTAAGCGGGATGACCACTTCGGCCCCCGCCACCTCGGGAAGGGGAAACGAATAGAAGGCCAGCAGGCCCGACAAGACGGCGGTCAGGACGCCCAGCGCCAGGACCGGCCGGAGCGACAGGGTGGCGGCGGCGAGCGTCACGGGGGCGATCAGCATCAGGACGAAGGGGTTCGACGCGCCGCCGGTGAGGAACACCAGCGTGCTGATCTGCACGATGTCGAGGCCCAGTTGGGTGGCGGCCTCGACGTCGCCGAACACGCGGCGCCCCGGCGAGGCGACCCCGGTCAGCAGGTTGATCCAGGCCCCGGCGCCGACCACGGCGAAACACAAGGGGAAGGGCGCGACGAAGCCCAGGCTCATCACCACCAGCAACAGCGCGGTCTCGCCGCCGACCACCAGCCAGCGCAGGGTGACGAGCGTGCGGACCCGCAGCCGCCCGCGGTGGACCGCGCCTTCCGACCAGTCGTCGCCGCCCGCGAGGTCATCGAGGCCTGCAGCCCCGCCTTGCATAGATTTGGGGCCGGTCTTATCGAAACCCTCCGAGGGCTCCGTCGCGGCAACTGTCCTTGCTCTGGCCATGCGCGGTCAGGATCGCGCGGCGGCGGCGCTCTGACGAGCCCCAATCATGGGCCTGCGTCGATGCCGTCCCTTGGGACACGGAGAGGAATGCCGCATGAGCCGGACCGTCTGGGTCATCCTGGCCATACTCGCCCTGGCGTTCGCAGGCATCACGGGTCTCGCGGTCAAGCGCGGCATCCTCGGGGGCCCGTCTCAGCAAACCGTGGCCATCGGCGGTCCGTTCCATCTGACCGACCAACAGGGCAAGGCTGAGGACGCCGGCCTGCTCAAGGGCAAGTGGAGCGCAGTGTTCTTCGGCTACACCTTCTGCCCCGAGGCCTGCCCGACCACCCTGCTGGCGCTCGGCCAGGCCGAGAAACTGCTGGGACCAAAGTCGTCGGACTTCCAGACGGTGTTCATCTCGGTGGACCCGGAGCGCGACACCCCCAAGGTGATGGCCAACTACCTGTCCAACACCTCGTTTCCCCGCCGCGCGGTGGGGCTGACCGGGACCACCGACCAGGTAAGCGCGGTCACCAAGGCCTATCATGTGTTCTACCAGAGGGCCGGCAACGGTCAGAGCTATGATGTCAACCACTCGACCATCACCTACCTGATGGACCCCAAGGGGAATTTCGTCTGCCCGCTGCCCTATGGCGCGACGCCGGACGTGCTGGTCCAGAAGATCACAACGGCGATGCAGCAAGGCGCCGGCGCGCAGTCCTGCTGACCCCTGCTCAAAGGGCAGGCGCCGATTCCCCCTTCGGCGGGAAAGCGCAGCCGTGAGACGCAAAGCTATGGACCCGGTTAACCGTTCGGGTGTTATGCTGCGCCGCACAACGCCTGAGGTCCTATGCTCTACACACTGTATGAAGCTGGCTTCTACGCCTCCACGCCGATGCGGCTCGCCGCGCGGCTGACGCGGGATTTCTGGTCCTCGCCGCTCAATCCGGCGAAAGACAGCGACCTCGGCCGGCGGCTCTACGCCAACGCCGACGTGTTCGCCAACCTGACCAAGCGCTACGGCAAGCCGGCCTGGGGCATCGACAGCGTCGAGATCGACGGCACGCCGGTGCGCGTGCGGATCACCGAAGAATGGTCGAGCCCCTGGTGCAAGCTGACCCATTTCGCCCGCGACGGCGCGGACATGCGCCGCGCCGGTCGCCGCACCCGCGAACCGGCGGTGCTGATCGCCGCGCCGCTGTCCGGCCACTACGCGACCCTGCTGCGCGGCACGGTGGAAGCCTTCCTGCAGGATCACGAGGTGTACATCACCGAGTGGACCAACGCGCGTGAAGTGCCGGTGCTCGAGGGCCGCTTCGACTTCCACGACTACATCGACCACATCCGCAGCATGCTGCAGGTGCTGGGGCCGCGGCCGCACGTGGTGGCGGTCTGCCAGCCCGGTCCGCCGGTGCTGGCCGCCGCGGCGCTGATGGCCGAGGATGGCGACGAAAGCCGCCCGGGCTCGATGATCTTCATGGGCTCGCCGATCGACGCGCGCCTGTCGCCGACCGTGACCAACAAGCTGGCCGAGGAAAAGCCGTTCACCTGGTTCCAGTCGAACATGATCGACACCGTGCCCGCGCCCTATCCGGGCATGGGGCGGCGCGTCTATCCGGGCTTCGTCCAGCTCGCCAGCTTCATGTCGATGAACCTCGACAAGCACCAGGAGGCGCACCGGCGCTACCTTGCCCAGCTGATGTCGGGCGACGGGGACAGCGCCGACAAGCACCTGGAATTCTATGACGAATATCTCTCGGTCCTCGACCTGACCGAGGAATTCTACCTGCAGACCGTCGACGTGGTGTTCCAGCGCTACCTGCTGCCGAAGGGTGAGCTGGAGCATCGCGGGCGCCTGGTCAGGCCGGACCTGATCGAGGATATCGCGCTGCTGACCGTCGAAGGTGAGTACGACGACATCTCCGGCATCGGCCAGACTCAGGCGGCGCACGCCCTGTGTTCTGGCATTCCCGGGGCGCTGAAGCAGGACTATGTGCAGCCGGGCGTCGGCCACTACGGGGTCTTCAACGGCAAGCGGTTCCGCGACGAGATCTACCCCAAGGTCCGCAGCGTAATCTGGCAGAGCGAACTTAAACTCGCGAAACCCGCCAACCGACCCCTCCCAAAGAAGGCTGAAGCCGCCTAGATACGAGGGGTGAGCCCCTTCGGTCGATCCTTTACCGACGGCGATCGGCTGGAAATCGCCGGGACGGCTGTAACCCTGAAGATAAACCGGCGTGCGCGCCGGGTGTCGCTCAGGCTGGATCGTACGCGCCGCGAGATCATCGCCACCGCACCCTCGGCCCGCCGGCTCTCGGAGGCCGCCGCCTTTGCGCGCGAACGCGCCCGTTGGATCGCCGACCGAATCGCCGAACTTCCCGACGCCCAACCGCTGGCGCCGGGCGTGATGCTGGAGGTGTTCGGCGAGCCCGTGCGCCTGGAGCAGGGGAGCGGCCGCGCCAAGTGGCTGGCGGCCGCCGACGGCGAGCCCGTACGGATCACCGCCATGGGCGAGGGCGAGGGCTACGCCCGCGCCGTGATCCTGATGCTGAAGCGCCGCGCCGCCGTGGTTCTGGGCGAGCGCACCGAGGTCTATGCGGCCATGCTGGATGGTGGTCCGGTCAAGGTGACGATCATGGACGCCAAGGGCCGCTGGGGCTCCTGCCGGCCGGGGATCAAGAGCGGGCCGGCGTCGATCCGCTACAGCTGGCGCCTGGCGCTGGCGCCGTTCGAGGTCGCCGACTACGTGGCCGCCCACGAGTGCGCCCACCTCAAGGAACTGAACCACAGCCCGCGCTTCTGGGCCCATGTGAAGGCCCTGGTCGGCGAGCCGCGCAACCACCGCGCCTGGCTGCGCGCAGAGGGGGCCAGGCTGCACGCCTTCGGTCGGCCGTAGGCGCCGGCCTAGAGGGGCCAGGCAGCGTGCTGCAAAACGACCCTGTAGCCGTCAGGGTCCTCGAAGGTGCGGCCCGATCTGTCCCAATAGGGATTGAGCGAGGGTGTAGCCTTTGCCCCGAACGCCTCCAGCCGGGCGACGGCCGCGCGCCAACCTTCAGCGTCCGGCAGGTAGAAGACCAGCAGGGTCTCCCCGTCGGGTCGGGCGGACGTCGGATGTCCGCGGCGGCGGGTGAACTCCAGATGGTAGGGCGCCTGCGGGTGGCCCAGAACCACGCCATCGAAGCCGGCGTGGTCTTCGAAGGCGGCCAGCTTCGCGAAGCCCAGGCCATCGACGTAGAAAGCGGTGATCTCGTCGAGCTGCTCGGTCGCGCGAGCCACGCGAAGGATGGCGCCGGCCAGCGTCACGGCTAGTGCGGCGCCTCGTCCGGGCTCGGGCGCGGTCCCGGAACCACCACGCGTGGTGGTGGGGCCTCGGCCTCGTGGTCGCCGTGCAGCAGGTCCGTGACGCCGTTGATGATCGCGCCGATGGCGTCGGTGGCCGGCGCTTCCGGCGGCGGCGCCTCGCCGCCGGGGATCGGTTGGACGGCGAGCCGTGGCAGGGCGTGGGTCATGTAGTCGTGCCAGATGGCCGCCGGCGGTCCGCCGCCGGTGACTTTCTTCATCGCGGTGTTGTCGTCCTTGCCCACCCAGACGGCGGTGACGAAGCCGCCGGTGTAGCCGATGAACCAGGCGTCGCGGTAGTCGCTGGTGGTGCCGGTCTTGCCGGCCAGGTCGTAGCCCTTGACGTTGGCCCGCGCGCCGGTGCCCGAGACGATCACCTGGCGCATCATGCGGATCATGTAGGAGAGCGCCGGTTGGCCGATCACCGCGCGGCGCTGGTCGCCGCCGACTCCGTGGTCATAGAGCACCTGGCCCGACGCGGTGCGGATCCGCTCGACGCCGTAGCCCTTGGCGAACACCCCGCCGTTGGAGAACGGCGCATAGGCCTGGGCCATCTCCAGCGGGCTCACCTCGACGGCGCCCAGCGCCATGGAGGGGCCGAGCTGGATCGGTGAGACGATGCCGAGTCGATGGGCGGTGGCCGCCACATTGGAGGTGCCGACCTCGTTGGCCAGCCGGGCGGCGACGGTGTTGATGCTCTCCTTGAGCGCGACTTCCAGCGTGATCGGGCCGAGATAGCGGCCGGTGTAGTTGCGCGGCGACCAGTTCCCGATGGTCACCGGCTCGTCGACCACCGGGGTGTCCGGCGTGCGGCCGGCTTCCATGGCGGTGAGATAGACGAAGGGCTTCCAGGACGAGCCGGCCTGGCGCCTGGCCTGGGTGGCGCGGTCGAACTGGCTTTGCAGGTAGCTGACGCCGCCGACGTAGGCGCGCACCCGCCCCTCGCCGTCCAGCGAGATCAGGGCGGACTGTTTGACGCCCTGGGCCTGGGCGGCGGCGACGCCGGCCTGCACAGCCTGCTCGGCGTCGGCCTGCAGCGGCAGGTCGAGCGTGGTCTCCACCACCAGGTCCTCGGTGGGCTGGCCGACCAGCTGGCGGACCTGATCATCCACCCAGTCGGTGAAGTACTGGGCGCGCTGGTTGGCGAGGACGGGGTTCACGCGGATGGGTCCAGCGGCGAAGGCCTGGTCGCGCTGTTCAGGCGTGATCGCGTGGATGCGGACCATCTCGTCGAGCACGATGGTGGCGCGCCGCGCGGCGCGGTCGGAGGCGGCCACCGGCGAATAGCGCGAAGGCCCCTTCATCATCCCGGCCAGCAGGGCGCTTTCGCTGAGCGAGAGCTGCGACGCGGGCTTGTTGAAATAGCGCTGCGAGGCGGCCTCGATGCCATAGGCGCCGGCCCCGAAATACTCGCGGTTCAGATAGAGCTCGAGGATCTGTTTCTTGGAGAACCTGGCTTCCAGCCAGATCGCCAGGATCAACTCCTGGGCCTTGCGCCGGTAGGTCTGGTTGGGTGTCAGGAAGAGGGCGCGCGCGAGCTGCTGGGTGATGGTCGAGCCGCCGCGAAGGGGACCGCCGCCGCCGTGGTGCGTGACGTTGTAGAGCTGGCTGCGGCCGATGCCCCACGGGTTGAAGCCGAAGTGCCAGTAGAACCAGCGGTCCTCGATGGCGATGAAGGCCTTGGGCACCTAGGGCGGAAGCTTGTCGAGGTCGACGGGCGGCGCGTACTGGCTGCCGCGCACCGCCACCAGGCCGCCCGAGCGGTCGAGGTAGGAGATCGAGGGCTGGCGCTTGACGTCGTAGAGCTTCGAGGTGTCCGGCAGGTCGACCGAGAACACCGCGAAGAAAGCGACGCAGAAGATCAGCAGCCAGACGCCACCCACCAGGGTCCAATAGATGAACGACTGCAAAGGCGAGCGCTTGGGCCTGCCCGGCGTGGAATTGGAGGCGTTGGGGCCGCGACCGCCCCCTCTGCCACCAGGGGCGCCCGGCGACTGCGCATTGGCCATGTGTCTTACGTCGTCCTACAGCCGCGGGTCGCCCGAACCCTTGGCCCGATCCATACCGTACGCCTACCAAGGACGCGACAAGATTGACGAGATATGAACGCTCGCGCGGCCGACGGTGTCAGCCCCTTCCTTCGAAGCCAAGCTTCGGTCACATTCGCGGTCGAACTACCGGACGAAACCGGTGTGCAATTGCTCAGGGGAAGACGGCCTATGTTGCGGATGAAGGTTGCGCTGATGATGGCGCTGGCGGTGTTCGGCGCCGCGGCCTGTTCCTCGAAGACCACGGGCGCGCTGCCCGACGACATGGACCTTGGCAACGCCCAGTCCAAAGTCACGGTGGTCGAGTACGCCTCGGTGGGCTGCCCGGTCTGCGCCAAGTGGTACCGCGAGGTCTACCCGGCCTTCAAGACCAAGTACGTCGACTCAGGCAAGATCCACTACGTGTTCCGCGAGATGCTGGTCGGCGGCGGGCCGGAGATCGCGGTGGCCGCGTCCGGCTTCCTGGTCGCCCGCTGCGCCGGCAAGGACAAGTACTTCGCCGTCAACGACGCGATCTTCAAGAACCAGGAGCAGGCCTTCGCCGCCCCTCGTGAGACCCTGGTGGACATCGCCAAGTCGGTGGGCATGACCGAGGACAGCTTCAACAAGTGCATCAATGACGAGGCGGCCATCAAGGCGCTTGACGACCGCGTCCAGCGCCACACCCGCGACGACCACATCAACTCCACGCCCACCTTCGTGATCAACGGCAAGGCGATGGAGCCGGGCTATCACACGATGGAAGAGATGGACGCGGCCATCAAAGCGGCTGGCGGCTAGACCGCCAGGCTCCGCCGGCGGCTGCGAAGCATCGCGCCGACGCCGCCGAAGCCCAGGATCATCAAGGCCCAGCTGGCGGGTTCGGGCACGCCCGGCGGCGGCGGGGGCGGCGGCCCGATGTCGTCGTGGCGGACGGTGAACCGGGCCACGAACGACACCGGAGGGCCGACCGGGATGCCGACCCAATCGAGCGTGATGGTGTCGCCGACCAGGCTGTAGGTGAGCCCGCTGTAGGTGCTGCTGACCAGGGTCAGGGTGTTGAACGCGCCCGGCGTGAGGCTGGTGAAGGTCTGCTCCCACGGATACATGCCGGTGTCATTGTCGGAGTCCGTGCCGATGTCGAGATAGCTGTCCGTGCTGGTATGTTGCGTAAGGTTGGAATTGTCTCGGACGAGGAGGCCGGGGCTATGGTCGTCCGTAAACCCAAACGAATTGCCGAAGGGCGCAACGGTCACCAACGGCCCGGCGGAATTGCCAAACCCGGCCGGGACAAGGCCGTTGGCGGGATCGAAATAGTTCGGCCCGCCGCCCTGGAACTTCAGAGAGCCGAGCACCTGCTGGCCGATGAGGTTGGCGTGGGCGGGTGAGGCCAGAACGATCACGGCGGCTGCAATGCCAACCTTGAGGGCGGCCATGCCATGTAAGCGCGCCGCGCGGCTCGGGGATGCCGATTGCGGGTTCATGGAATTTCCCAGTTTTGAGCTGAAGGGAGGATCGGGCTGCAACGGGTGGCACGCGCCGAAGCGGGTAAAGCCCAGCGGCGACGCCGGCGAAGCGCAGCACCGATGCCGCCAAAGCCCAGGATCATCAGGGCCCAGCTGGCCGGCTCGGGCACGCCCGGCGGCGGCGGGACCTCGGCGTCG
Source organism: Caulobacterales bacterium (assembly GCA_038213205.1). GTDB lineage: Bacteria > Pseudomonadota > Alphaproteobacteria > Caulobacterales > Caulobacteraceae > Phenylobacterium. Next base: position 8,930 of record JBBQTP010000052.1, on the reverse strand, counting down.
CGATGGACGATGAAGCGGGCGTCGTACGCTATGGAAGGGCCGCCGGGGGAGCCGCCCCAATCTAGGGTGATCGTGTCTCCGACCAGGCTGTAGGTGAGCCCGCTGTAGCTGTTGCTGACCAACGTCAGGGTGTTGAACAGTCCTGGGGCGACGCTGGTGAAGGTCTGCTCCCACGACTTCAAGCCCGGCCCCATCGACCGCGTCGCCAGATCGAGGAAGCTGTCGGCGCCGGAGAAATTGGAAAAGTTGGAGCCGTCTAGAATGGCGACGTCCTCGAAGCCGAACGAATGTCCTAAGCCTGCGACGGTCACCAACGGGCCAGTGACGTTGCCGTAACCCGCCGGCACAAGGCCGTTCGCCGGATCGAAGTAGTCTTTCGAGTCACCCTGGAACTTCAGCGAACCGAGGATCTGCTGGCCGACCAAACTGGCATGCGCCGGCGAGGCCAGGGCGACGACGGCGGCGAGGCCGGCCTTGAGAACCGCACCGGCGTGTGAGCGAGCGGCCCGAGCCGTTGATGCCGATTGAGCGTTCATGGCGATCTCTGTGTGTTGGATTTGAGGGTTGGTCAGGCCGCCAGGGGCAGGCCGCGCCGACGCTGGCGCAGCAGCGCGCCGACGCCGCCGAAGCCCAGGATCATCAGGGCCCAGCTGGCCGGCTCGGGCACGCCGCCACCGGAAGGCCCGGAGTTGAATGTCAGATCGTCGAGGCCGTAGCCGAAGAAGAAGATGTTGTCCTTGGGCGCGAAGGTGACGTAGGCGATGTTCGCGCCGGACAGGACCACCGGCGCGCCGCTGATCGGGAAGCCCTGGAGATCGGACGTGCTGTCCAACAGGGTGTTCGACGAATCGTAGGCCGAGGCGATCACCGAGGAGTCGCTGACGCTGACGAAGCTTACCGAGGTCTGCAGTGTCGCGAAGGTGACGGTGATCGGGGTGTTGGCGGCCAGCCCTGAGGCGAAGTGTCCGAAGGCCGGCGCGGGGCAGCCGCCGCCGCAGCCGAAGTAGTACGCGCCCGAAAACGTCGCGCCGAGGGCCGCATAGTCGCCGCCGATGACGGCCCCTGCGGTTCCGCTTTCGAAGTTGATGGTGACAACGCCCGCTTGAGCGGCGGCGGCGGTGAGCGCCCAGGCGGTCGCGGCGGCCAGGATCGTTTTCTTCATGATGTCAGTCCCTCTGTTTGCGTTGAGGACGGCGCGGCCGTCCCGGGTCAGGCGTGGAATGGGTGGGCGGTGGCGTGGCGGTCGCCGGCGCGACGGCGGCGCAGCATCGCGCCGACCCCGCCGAAGCCGAGGATCATCAGGGCCCAGGCGGCCGGCTCGGGCACGCCAGGCGGCGGCGGGGTGATCGCGCCCTGATCGACGATAAACCGGGCGGCGAACGTTGCTTGCGAACCTTGCGGCCAGCCAATCCAGTCGAGGGTGATGGTGTCACCGACGAGACCGTAGGTCAGGCCCGCGAAGTTGCTGCTCACCAGGGTCAGGGTGGTGAACAGGCCCGGCGTGACGCTGGTGAAGGTCTGTTCCCAGGCATGCATGCCGCTAATGTTGTTGAAGATGTCCGTGCCGAGGTCGAGGAAGGAAGTGGCCCCCGAGTAGTTGGAGAAATTGGCGTCTACGCGGTTGAATCCACTGCCCCGCGGCTCCTGGAAACCGAAGGAGCGTCCGAACTGGACTACCGTGACGAGGGGGCCCGAGGCGTTATCAAAGGCGGCAGGGACAAAGCCGAAGCTCGGATCGTAGGCGTTGGCCGAACTGCCGTTGAATTCCAGCGTGCCGAAGATTTGCTCACCCGCGAGGTTGGCGTGCGCCGGCGAGGCCAGGGCGATTGCGGCCGCGGCGAGGGCGGCCCTCAGGGTGGTTTTCATTTCAGACGTCCTCGACTGGATGGGAGCCGATTGAGAACCGGCCCTGGACGGCCATGGAGGCGTCCGCTCGGCGGCGTCTTGGGCCATCGCGCGTTCGGCGACCTCCCCTCATGGGGGGAGATTTGGTTCTGGGCCGCCGCGCTTCAGGCGCAGAGCGTGCTGACGATGTCCTCACGCCCGCCTGCGCCCAGCTTCTGGCCGAGGTTGCGCACGTGGGTGACGACGGTGCTCGGACCCAGGCCGAGTCGATCGGCGATCTGCGGGTAGGAGAGCCCCGCTCCGAGCTGCTGGGCGACGTCCTGTTCGCGCTCGGTCAGGGACCGGAAAAGCGGGGAGCGCAGCATCTTGAGGCCGATCGGCACGCGCCGTTCGATCTGCACGCCGATCGCGCGCACGTCGTCTCCGCCGCCGCTGTCCAGGGCGTAGGCCCGTACAACGAAGCGCCCATAGGCGGTCACCGCGTCCATTCGCGCCGGGGCAGCTTCTGCGCCCGCGGCGCAGCAGGTGACCCGCTGCGCCAGTCCCAGCAGCAGCGGCTTCGCCCAGGCGTGGGTCAGGTCCTGCATCCGCTGGACGTCGGCCGGGAGACCAGCGGCTCCGTGCAGCAGGCGCCACGCGCCGGCGCTGGCGTGGACGATGCGGCCCTGGAGGTCGGCCACGAGGAAGCCGGTGGCGTCCTCCGCATCGGTCGCGGGCCAGGCCATCGGTGGCTCGTCGCGGCTCAGCGCCTGAACGATATAGGGCCGGGCCAGCTGCAGCCGCCGGATTTCCTCGTCGTTGAAGTCGGCCATGCCCGGCGGACGTCCCAGGCCGAGATTGCCGATCGGCCGCTGCCCGTTGTGCAGGGCCAGGCCGGCGATCCAGTGGTGGCTCCAGGGCCGAAAAATCTCGTCGTAGATTTCGGTCTCGCTGAAATCCCGGGTGAAGTCGCTGATCCTGACCACGCCCAGCGTCGGGTTGGTCTGCATCGCCTGCTGCGCGGGGTAGAATTTCGCCTCGCCGGCGTTGAACCATCGGGTCGTGTATCGGCCGGCGATCTCGGGCCGGTTCTCGACGCTCAGATAGGAGTCGATCGGCTGGTAGTCGGGTCCCAGCCACAACATCGAGGCCGTGTCGAACGGCGCCAGCTCCGCGAGCAGGCCGACGAACTCAGGGAATGCGAGGCGACTGCCCAGGCCGAAAGCCGCGAGGCGGCGCAAGGCCGCCATGGTGCTGGGCGATCGGCTCGACATGCTCCCAGCCCCCTGGCGGCGTTCCGCAGGATATCTGGGTTCTTTTTACCGCTACGCGGCGTCCGGGACAATCGCGGGCGCGCGGCGAGTCGGCCGGGCTTCGACATGGGGACGCGGACTCTGTGCCGCTACCCCAGAAAATGCATAGCGACGTTACGATAATTTCAGTTGCCGCTGTGATCTTAACACTGTTATCTTAGCGTTGCTCAGTTCGTGGTGCGTCAAGGGTGGGGATACCCGAGACGGTCAAACGCTGCGGACCAGGCCGGCGCCTTGAGCAGGGGCGCCGCCACTCCCCGAACTGTTGGAGGGCTCATCATGAAGCTCCTTACCCTTGCGGCCGCCTGCGCCGCCCTCGTCACTCTCGCCGCCGCCCCGGCCTTCGCCGCTGAGCCGGTTACCGCAAAGCTCGCGCAACCGCTGGCCCAGCCGACGAAGTTCATCGCCGGCGGCGCCATCTTCAACTGCGAAGCCGACACCTGCGTCGCCCAGGCGGCGCTGTCCAACACACTGTCGGGCGACTCCTGCAAGACCGTCGTCGGCAAGGTTGGTCCGCTGGTGTCCTTCACCGGCCGTCGGCCGATGGACGACGCGCGCCTCAGCGCCTGCAACTCGACAGCCGTGGCTCACGCCTCCGGCCCGCAGCTCGCCAAGCAGTAAGGCGAGCCTACCCACTCCCAGCAGCTCTGTTGTCGAGCTTCTGAACTGAAGGGCGCCGGCCCCCGCCGGCGCCCTCTTTTTTTGTCCTGGCGTCGGGGCGGCGCTTGACCCAGAGCAAGGTGGCCCGCCGCCGTTTGCGTCGACGTCCGGCAGCCTGAGTCTGGGAGCACGCCATCCGCCTGCCGTTCGACCCCGAGCTGCTGCCCGGTTTCCTACTCGCCGTGGCGCTGGTGGAGCTGACACCGGGCGCGAACATGGCCTACCTGACGCTGGTCGGCAGCCAATGGGGACGACGGGCAGGCCTGGCGACGGTCGCCGGCATTACCTGTGGCCTGACCCTCTATATGCTGCTCGCGGTCGCCGGGCTCGGCGAGGTCGTCCTGCGCGTGGCTTGGCTCTATACGGCCTTGCGCTGGGCGGGGGTCGGCTATCTGGTCTGGCTGGCGATCAGGACCTGGCGGGGCGGGACCGAAACCTCTCCCGGCAATGCGCCTTTGCCGCCGCAGCCCGGCCGTCTCTTCGCACGAGGTCTGATCGCAAATCTGCTGAACCCCAAAGCGGTGGTCTTTTATGTCGCCCTGTTGCCCGGCTTCACCAATCCAAGCCGTGGCGCCCTGGCGATCCAGGCCCTGACCCTTGGGGTGATCCACGTGACCCTCAGCGTCGCTGTGCATGCGACGATCGTTCTGGCGGCGGGCGGCGCCCGACGAGCTGTCGGCGGTTCGATCAGGGGCGCGGCCCGTCCCTGGATCGACCGGGCTTTCGCCCTGGGCCTCGCGGCCATCGCCGTGTGGCTGGCCTGGGAAACCGTCCGTTCGCCGTAGGGCGCCGTCGCGGAACTCGCGAAGTCCGTGACCAATCGTAGGGTCGCAAGGAGGGCTCGCCGTGTTGCGGCGCCCCAGATCGCGTGCTATCAGGCGCGCGGCTTTGGGACAGAGGTCTTTCCGACCTTTCGGACCGAAGTGCTTTTTCCAAGCGCTTTCAAGCCTTTAAGGCTGCAGCGGCGAACGCCGCCAGCGGCTCTCTAGACGCACCGGGCGGACCAATAAGTGGCGGACGATTCCAAGGCTTCGAATGTAGGCGGGCGCTACGCCCAGGCCCTGTTCGATCTGGCGAGTGAAACCAAGCAGATAGCGGCCGTCGAGGCCGATCTGAAATCCCTGAAGGCCGCGCTGCGCGACAGCCATGATCTTCGCGTTCTGGTGGGCTCACCCGCCTTCAGCGCCGAGGACAAGGGCAAGGGCCTGGTGGCCATAGCGGTGAAGGCCAAGTTCAACATCACCACCATCAAATTCCTGGGCCTGCTGGCCACCAACGGGCGCGCTTCGTCGCTGGCCTCGGTGATCACCGGCTTCGAAACCCTGGCCGCCAAGGCCCGTGGCGCGGTCTCCGCCCAGGTGACCACCGCCATCGCGCTCAGCGCCGCCCAGTCCAAGGGGCTCGCCGCGGCGCTGCGCTTGGCGCTGGGCAAGGACCCTGAAATCGAGACCCGCGTCGACCCCGCCATCCTCGGCGGGATCAAGGTGCAGGTCGGATCCCGACTGTTCGACGCTTCGCTGAAGTCGAAGCTCGATTCCCTCAAATTCGCCCTCAAGAGAGCGTAAGACCCATGGATATCCGCGCCGCCGAAATCTCGGCCATTCTCAAGTCGCAGATCGCTAATTTTGGCGAAGAAGCCGACGTCTCTGACGTCGGCCAGGTCCTCTCGGTCGGCGACGGCATCGCCCGCGTGTTCGGCCTCGACAATGTCCAGGCCGGCGAGATGGTCGAGTTCCCGAAGGCCGGGGTGAAGGGCATGGCCCTCAACCTCGAGCGCGACAACGTCGGCGTCGTGATCTTCGGCCAGGACCAGGCGATCAGCGAGGGCGACGAAGTCCGCCGCCTCGGCGAGATCGTTGACGTGCCGGTCGGCAAGGGCCTGCTGGGCCGGGTGGTCAACCCGCTGGGCGAGCCGATCGACGGCAAGGGCCCGATCAAGTCGACCGAGCGCCGGCGCGTGGACGTGAAAGCCCCGGGCATCATTCCGCGCAAGTCGGTGCACGAGCCCGTGCAGACCGGCCAGAAGGCCATCGACACCCTGATCCCGATCGGCCGCGGCCAGCGCGAGTTGATCATCGGTGACCGCCAGACCGGCAAGACCGCCGTGGCGATCGACACCATCCTGAACCAGAAGGCGATCAACGCTGGGACCGACGAGAGCGCCAAGCTCTATTGCATCTACGTCGCCATCGGCCAGAAGCGCTCCACCGTCGCCCAGATCGTCAAGACGCTCGAGGAGCGCGGCGCGCTGGACTACACGATCGTGGTGTGCGCCACGGCGTCCGAGCCGGCCCCGCTGCAGTTCCTGGCGCCCTTCGCCGGCTGCGCCATGGGCGAGTGGTTCCGCGACAACGGCATGCACGCCGTGATCATCTACGACGACCTTTCCAAGCAGGCCGTCGCCTATCGCCAGATGTCGCTGCTGCTGCGCCGCCCGCCGGGCCGCGAAGCCTATCCGGGCGACGTGTTCTATCTGCACAGCCGCCTACTGGAGCGGGCCGCCAAGCTCAACGAGGACAACGGCTCAGGTTCGCTGACCGCCCTGCCGCTGATCGAGACCCAGGCCAATGACGTCTCGGCCTATATCCCGACCAATGTGATCTCTTTAACCGACGGCCAGATCTTACTTGAAACCGCCCTCTTCTTCCAGGGCATCCGCCCGGCCGTGAATGTCGGCATCTCGGTGTCGCGTGTCGGCTCCTCGGCCCAGATCAAGGCGATGAAGACCGCCGCCGGCCCGATCAAGGGCGAGCTCGCCCAGTACCGGGAAATGGCCGCCTTCGCGAAGTTCGGCTCCGACCTGGACGTCACCACGCAGCGCCAGCTGGCGCGCGGCGAACGCCTCACCGAGCTCTTGAAGCAGCCGCAGTACTCGCCGCTATCGGTCGAGGAACAGGTGGCGGTGATCTACGCCGGCACGCGCGGCTATCTCGACGGCATCGCGGTGAACGCGGTCCGCCGCTTCGAGACCGAGCTGCTCGCTCACCTGCACGCCAAGCACCAGGCCATGCTGGACAAGATCCGCACGGAGAAGGACATCAAGAACATCGAGAATGATCTGAAGTCCGTGCTGGCCGCGTTCGCCGAAACCTTCGCCTAAGACGCTGGCGAAGAGGATCAGGATCTAGGCGATGGCCAGCCTCAAGGAGATGCGCAATCGGATCGGAAGCGTGAAAGCCACGCAGAAGATCACGAAGGCGTTGCAGATGGTGGCGGCGGCGAAGCTGCGGCGCAGCCAGGACGCGGCTCAGAATGCGCGGCCCTATGCCGAGCGCATGGCCGCGGTGATCGCCAACCTGGCGTCGGGCGTGTCCGGCGAAGGCGCGCCGAAGCTGCTGGTCGGCGCCGGTTCGGACCAACGCCACCTGGTGGTGGTCGCGACCTCCGACCGCGGTCTGGCCGGGGGCTTCAATTCCTCCATCGTCCGCGCCGCGCGCGAGCGGATCAGCCGCCTGAAGGCCGAGGGCAAGGACGTCCAGATCCTGACGCTCGGCCGCAAGGGCCGTGACCAGCTACGCCGTTTCGGCACGTCCGCAGGCGCCTTCGAAGCCGGGGGCGCCCCCGCGCTGTCGGTCGCCGAAGAGGTCTCCGCCAAGGTGCGCGAACTGTTCGAGACCGGTCAGGTCGACGTGGTCACGCTGTTCTTCTCGAAGTTCAAATCGGTGATCTCGCAAACCGCCGTCGGCGTGCAGCTGATCCCGGCCCAGGTCGAAGCCTCGGCCCCGTCCATCGACCTGAAGGGCGCGGTCTACGAATACGAGCCGGATGAGGAGACCATCCTCGCCGAGCTGCTGCCCCGGAACATCACGACCCAGATATTCTCCGCCATGCTGGAGAACCAGGCCGGGTTCTATGCGTCGCAGATGACCGCGATGGACAACGACACACGCAACGCCGGCGATATGATCTCGGCGCTCACCCTGAAATACAACCGCTCACGCCAGGCGCAGATCACCAAGGAGCTGATCGAGATCATCTCCGGCGCCGAAGCGCTCTAGTCGAAAGTCGAAAGAGACAATCATGGCTACCACGACCGCCCAAATGACTGGCGCCAAGAAGCCCGCCGCGAAGAAGCCCGCCGCCAAGGCTCCGGCTAAGGCTCCGGCCAAGGCCGCCGCGAAGTCGTCAGCGAAGGTCGCCGCAAAAGGCGTCGCCACCGGCCGCCTGGTGCAGATCATCGGCGCCGTCGTCGACGTGGAGTTCGTGGGTCACCTGCCGGCGATCCAGAGCGCGCTGGAGACCACCAACACCGACCAGCGGACGGGCGCCGAGTTCCGCCTCGTGCTCGAAGTGGCCCAGCACCTTGGCGAGAACACCGTGCGCGCCATCGCCATGGACACCACCGAGGGCCTGACCCGCGGCCAGCCGGTGTTCGACACCGGCCGTCCGATCACCGTGCCGGTGGGCCCGGCCTGCCTCGGCCGGATCATGAACGTCATCGGCGACCCGATCGACGAAGCCGGCCCGATCACCTCGGCCTTCCATTCGCCGATCCACCGCGAGGCGCCGTCCTTCGCCGAGCAGTCGACCTCGGCCGAAGTGCTGGTCACCGGAATCAAGGTGATCGACCTGCTCTGCCCCTACACCAAGGGCGGCAAGATCGGCCTGTTCGGCGGCGCCGGCGTCGGCAAGACCGTGACCATGCAGGAGCTTATCAACAACATCGCCAAGGCCTACGGCGGCTACTCGGTGCTGGCCGGCGTGGGTGAGCGGACCCGCGAAGGCAACGATCTCTACTACGAGATGATCGAGTCCAAGGTGAACATGGACCCGAAGGAGCACGGCGGCTCCACCGAAGGCTCCAAGTGCGCCCTGGTCTACGGCCAGATGAACGAGCCCCCCGGCGCCCGCGCCCGGGTCGCCCTGACCGGCCTGACGCAAGCGGAATACTTCCGCGACGTGGAAGGCAAGGACGTGCTGCTGTTCGTCGACAACATCTTCCGCTTCACGCAAGCCGGCGCCGAAGTGTCCGCCCTGCTGGGCCGCATCCCCTCGGCCGTGGGCTATCAGCCCACCCTGGCCACCGAGATGGGCAACCTGCAGGAACGCATCACCTCGACCAACTAGGGTTCGATCACCTCGGTCCAGGCCATCTACGTTCCCGCCGATGACCTTACCGACCCGGCGCCCGCC
>JBBQTP010000051.1:0-25362 GCA_038213205.1 Caulobacterales bacterium | reverse complement strand
GGCCTGCAGGCGGCCGTCCATCTCGCTGATTTCGTCGAGCAGCAGGGTGCCGCCGTTGGCCTCCTCGAACTTGCCGATGCGGCGGGCCACGGCGCCGGTGAAGGCGCCCTTCTCGTGGCCGAACAGCTCGCTTTCCAGCAGATTCTCGGGGATCGCGGCGCAGTTGACCGAGATGAACGGCCTGGCGGCGCGGCGCGACTTCTGGTGCACGTAGCGGGCGATGACTTCCTTACCGACCCCGCTCTCGCCGGTGATCAGGATCGAGGCGTCGGAGGGGGCGATTTGGTCGGCCATGCTGATCACCGACTGCATGGACGGGTCGCGCACCACCATCGGGCGGTTGTCGTCGGCGACGGCGGCCAGCACCGCGGCGATCAGCTCGGCGTCCGGCGGCAGGGGGATGAATTCCTTGGCCCCGGCCCTGATCGCGCCGGCGGCGCTGGTGGCGTCGGCGCCGACCCCGCAGGCCACCACCGGCACCCGGATCCGTTCGGCCTCGTTGGCGGCGATCAGCTCGGCGATGTCGAGCTCGTAGTCGACCATCATCAGGTCGGCGCCCTGGCCCGCGCGCAGCGCATGGGTGGCCGCAGCGATGGTCTCGACGTGGCTTACTTTCGCGCCGGCGCTCATCGCCATTTTCACGGCGGTGGCCAGTTGACCGTTCAGTTTTCCGACGACCAGAAGGCGCATCAGTATTCTCCTTCAAACGCTGACGACATCATGCCGCCGCGTCCTCGCCCTTGATGATTTCCGTCATGGTCACGCCCAGGCGTTCGTCGACGATGACGACCTCGCCGCGGGCCACCAGGCGGTTGTTCACGTAGATGTCGATCGCCTCGCCGACCTTGCGGTCGAGTTCGAGGACGCTGCCCTGGCCGAGCTGCAGCAGCTGGGCGACGGACATGCTGGCGCGGCCGAGCACGGCGGAGATGTTCACCGGCACGTCGAATACGGGCGCCAGGTCCGTGGCGATCTTGTCTTCCTCGGACTGGGTCTCAGCAAGCGGACCTTCGCCCTGGGCGAATTCGTCGAGCTTCATTTCGGTCCCGGCGGAGGCGTCCGGTTCGCCGTCTGCGGCTTCGATGTCGGGGGTCTCGGACATGGCCTAGCTTTCTGGGCTCAAGGTGTCGGAATCCGCGGCGGCGCCGGGGATCAGAGGTTCGGCGTGGAGGCCCTCGGCGGCGAGCGCGGCGTGCAGGGCCTGGGAAACGCGTTCGGCCGCGGCGGCGGGATCGAAGCTCGCCGAGCCGTCGCCGAAGTCGAGGTTGAAGGCGCCGGGGGCCATCTCATGTGAGGCGCGGACCTGGATCGCGCCGGGATAACCCACCGCCTGGGCAGTCTCTTCCAGCGCGTCCTGCAGGCCTTCGGCGAGTTCGGCGCTGGCGGTCAGGATCAGCCGCGGAGCGGCCTCGATCTCGCGCGCCAGGGCAGCGAGCGCGGCTTGCACCGGCGCCTGCGGGAAACGCTCGAGCGCCGCGCCGGCGATGCCGCGGGCGCAGGCCAGCGAAAGCTCGGCGGAGCTGACGCGGTGTTCGTGGGCCACTTCGGCCAACCGCGGCAAAGCCTGGCGGCAGGCCTCGGCGATGACCTCCAGGGCGGCCGCCTGGCGCGCGTCGATCGACGCCATGGCGAGTCGGTCGCCCTCGGCATTGGCGGTGCGGCGAACCTGCTCCACCTCCTCGGCGGTGAAGGTGCGGCGCGGACGCGGCGTCGCCGACAGCACGTTGCCGTCCGCGGCGAAGACCGTGTCGAAGTTGAATTTCTCGCGCGGCGCCCCGCCTTGGTTTGAAGACTGGGTCATCAGTAGACCAGCTCGTCATCGTCGCCGCCGGCGCCGACCAGGACGATCTCGCCCTTGTTGGCCAGGTCCTTGGCGACCTGCACCATGGCCATCTGCGCCTGCTCGACCTCGCGCAGGCGAACCGGGCCCATGCTCTCCATGTCCTCGCGCATGATCTTCGAAGCGCGTTCGCTCATGTTGGTGAAGAACATTTCGCGCAGCGCGTCCGAGGCGCCCTTCAGCGCCAGCGCCAATTGGTCCTTCTCGACCGTCCGCAGCAAGGTCTGCACGCCGCCCGGATCGAGCTTGGAGAGGTCTTCGAACACGAACATCAGGGCGCGGATGCGCTCGGCCGCCTCGCGGTTGCGCTCTTCCAGTGCGGTGATGAAGCGGGTCTCGGTCTGGCGGTCGAAGGCGTTGAAGATGTCAGCCATCATCTCGTGGCTGTCGCGCTTGGAGGTGCGCGCCAGGTTCGACATGAATTCGGTGCGCAGCGTCTGCTCGATCTTGTCGAGGATCTCGCGCTGCACCGGCTCCATACGCAGCATGCGGGTGACGCATTCCAGCGCGAAGTCTTCCGGCAGCGCGGTCAGCACGCGCGCGGCGTGCTCCGACTTGATCTTGGAGAGCACGACGGCGACGGTCTGCGGGTATTCGTTCTTCAGATAGTTGGCGAGCACGCCTTCGTTCACATTGCCCAGCTTATCCCACATGGTGCGACCCGCCGGACCACGGATCTCCTCCATGAGCGTGTCGACCTTGTCCTCCGGCATGAACTTGGCGAGCAGCTTCTGGGTCAGCTCCACCGAGCCGGTGATCGCGCCGCCGCCCATGCCGGAGACGAACTCGACCAGCAGGTCCTCGACGACGGCCGAGGTGACCTGGCCGAGGCCGGCCATGGCCTGGGAGATGACCTTGATCTCCTCCTCGTCGAGCATGCTCCAGACCCCGGCGTGGTCCTCGCCCAGCGAGAGCAGCACGACCGCGGCCTTCTCCGGCCCGCTGAGCTTGGAGGAATCGGCGACGCCCTTGGTTTTAGGAGTGCGCGCGTTCATGCGGATTCATGCAGCCAGGAGCGGATGATCGACACCGACTCCTCGGGGTGTTTGTCGACGAACTCGGCCACGCGCTTGACGGAGCTGGCCTTCACCTGGCCCTCGATGCGCGCGATGTCGATTTTCTGCTCGATCTCGCTGCCGCCGGGCGGGGGCAGAGCCATCTGCTGGCCGGTGGCCGGATCGTAGGAGACCTGCATCGGCTGGCCGTCGGCGTTCATGGTCAGCTGGGTGACCTGCGGGCCGCCGAGCATGGTCATAAGACCGCCGCCGCCCAATGCGCCCTTCAGCAGCGGGCGCACGATGAACAGCATCATCAGGATCGCGACGATACCCATCACCACCAGTTCGGCGGCGCGCATAATGTCGTTCTTGTCGAAGCCCATCAGCGGGCTGGCCGCGGTGACACCGCCACTGTCGTCGGCGGTGGGGAACTTGACGTTGACCACGGTCACCTGGTCGCCGCGCGCCTGGTCGAAGCCGACGGAAGTGCGGACCAGCTGCTCGATCTGCGCCATCTCGGCGGCTGATCGAGGGCTGTAGGGGCCGGGCTTGCCGTTCTTGCCAGCCGGCGCGGTGACGCCGTCGACGGCGACCGCCACGGCGATCTTCTTGACCTGGCCGGGCTCGGTGACCTGGGTCGTGGTGGTCTCGGTAATCTCGTAGTTGGTGGTCGATTCCTGCTTGCCGCTGGCGTTGCTGGCGTCGTTCGAGCCGTTGGGGCCGTTCGCGTTGGGGATGTTCGCCGCGGCCGAGGCCTGACCGTTGCCGGAGGTCGAGCCTTCCTTGGAATTCTCGTCGGTGGTGGTCTCCGAACGGACGACCTGCCCGTCGGGATCGAAGCTCTTCTTCTGGGTGGTGATGTGGGCGAGGTCGACGTCGGCGGTGACGTTCACGCGGGCCTTGCCGGTGCCGACGATGCCTTCCACCAGGCTCTTCACCTGTTTGGCGATGCGCTGCTCGACCTCGGTCTTGCGGCCGTCTGCCTCGGCGGCCATGCCGGTGTCGCCGCCGGACAGGGTCTTGGCGTGCTGGTCGACCACGGTGACGCGGTCGGGCTTCATGTTGGGCACGGCGCCGGCCACCAGGTTCTGGATGGCGCGCACTTGGTCGGCGGTGGGTTCTCGGCCCCCGACGCCGAGGCTGACGGCGGCGGAGGGTTGGTCGGCCTCTTCCTCGAACAGCTGGCGCTTGGGCAGCACCAGGTGGACGCGGGCGGCGGTGATGCCGTCGAGGCCATTGATGGTGCGGCCGAGTTCGCCTTCCAGGGCGCGCTGGCGGTTCAGCTGCTGGACGAAGTCCGTCTGACCCATGGCGCTCTGGGTGTCGAAGATCTCGTAGCCGACGGAGGCGGCGGTCGGCAGGCCCTTGGACGACAGCATCAGCCGTGTCGAAGCCACCTGGTCGCGCTGCACGAAGATGGTCGAACCGTCGCCCTTGACCTCATACTTCACGCCCGCCTGATCGAGCTGCTGCGTGATCGAGCCGGCTTCTTTGAGGTCGAGGTTGGAATAGAGCAGGGCCTTGGGCTGGCCCAGGCCCATCGTCAGCGCGAAAAGCACCGCGGCCACACCTGCGCCGATGCCGAGAATCGCGGCCAGGCGGCCGATCCCGAACCTCTGTAGCGCTGCCAGGATCTGGTTCAAACGCCGGCGTCCTTCCGCAAACCAAGTCGGCCCAAACTGGGGGCGGCAGGCAAAATTCGCCGACCGCTAGGCAGGATTTACCCAGTGCTTGGTAAACGGCGGGTTTAAGCGGAGCCGTGTGGACGAGTTTCGGGTGCGACGTTTTGGCCGCCGAAACGGCGCTGGATCAGCTGTTTCTTCAGCCGCTCCAAGGGCTGAGCGCACCCCACAGGCCGAGCACCACCGAGAAGGCGGCGTAGATCAGGACGGTCAGGCTGAAGAAGGTCTTGCGGAGCTGCGTCCAGCTATCCACCCGCCGACCGCCGCGCCAGATCGCCGGCAGCGCCAGGAAGGTGGTGGCCGTCAGGCCCGCCGCCACCAGGGCGCAGGCCGAGGCCGTGATCATCAGGAAGCCCGGCCAGCGGTACATGATCACCGCCGCGTCCCCGGTCTTCGAGGCCCACAGGCCCAAGAGGGCGAAGGCGATCAGCCAGAGCACCGCCTGGATGTTCTGCACCAGGCTGGCGCGGCTCTGGACCTGGTTCTCGCGGAATTCGCGGCGGTTGCGCGCAATGACGCCGGCAATGGTGGCGATCGCTGCGATCGCCGTGAGGGCCGCCAGCAGGATCAGCATGCGCGGCTGCTTCCACAGCGGTGCGCGTTCGAACACCTGGGCGCCACTGGCGACGTGAAAGGCGCGCGCGCCGCCGTCGCCGCCGGGGGGCATGTCGAAGGCCAGCCGCTCGGAGCCCTGCACCCCGATGAACCGACCGTCGTTGAGCGGCCCTTCCGGAACCCAGGTCTTCACGCCGCCGCTGTCGCTGGTGATCAGCAGGCCTTCATGGGTGACCGCCAGGGTAGCGCCGCCGGTCAGCTGGTCGACGAAGCCTTCCAGGCCGGAATAGGTTCGCCGGGTGGTCAGGTAGTAGCCGGCGAAATCGTTGCGTCGCTGGGCGAGTTCGGGAGACGGCGGGCGGGGGAAGACGTCCGGGTCGGCGTAGAAGTGCTGCACGATTCGCTCGGGCAGGCGGCCGTCCAGCGGGCGTCCGGTATCGGTGTTGGTGGAGATGAACACGCCGAGGTTCAGGTCGGGCACGACCACCATGTTGGAAAAGAACGACAGGGTCGCCCCGCCGTGTCCATAGCCGCGGAAGCCGCCGGGCAGGTCGAAGACCATGAAGCCGTTCGCCCAGCCGTTGATCCCCACCGGCGTCTTGCGCAGCGGCGTGCGGAACAGCTGTGCGCTTGCCGGGCCGTAGATCACCGTCCCGTTGAGCTGCCCACCGCCGAGTTGCATCAGCATGTAGCGGGCCATGTCGCCGGCCGTCGACGACCCGCCGCCGGCTGGGGCGATCTGGCCGATGAACTCATAGTCGCGACGCTGGAAGCCGGTCGGGGTCCAGCGGTAGCCGTCGGAGATGTCCGGCGCCAGCCGCTGCGGCATCGGCGCCGGCAGCCCAGCCTTGGGCGCATGCGGCTCGCGGAAGGTGGTGTGGGCCATGCCCAGCGGAACCAGGATCTCGTCCTCGATCAGCCGCTCATAGGGCCGCCCGGAGGTGTAGGTCACGGCCTCGCCCGCCAGAGCCGCGCCATAGTTCGAATAGCTGGAGACCGCGCCCGGTGGGTGCACCCGCTTGGGCCACTCCTGGCGCAGGTAGAGGTCGAGCGGGCGGACGCGATCGAAGTTGCGCTCGAACAGCTGGCCGAGCGCGCGGTCCTCGAAGCCCGCGGAATGGTCCATCAAGTTGGTAACCCGGACCGGCTGCTCGTAGCCCTGGTCCTTCACCTGCACCTTTTCCGGCAGGTAGAGGTTCACCGGCTGGTTCAGCCGGATGCGGCCGGCCTCGACCTCCTTCATCAGGGCGATCCAGGTGAAGGTCTTGGAGATCGAGCCGACGCGAAACAGCGTGGCGTCCGGATCGACCGGGCGCTGAGGATTGAGGCCGGCGAAGCCGTAGCCCTTCTTCAGCACCACCTGTCCGCTCTGCACGACCGCGACGGTGACGCCGGCGATGTGCTCGCGGGCCATGGCGTCCTTCACCAGGCCGTCGACGAAGGCTTCGAGCTCAGCCGGCGGCAGCGCCTGGCCGGGGGTTAGCCGCGCCCCGGGCGGCCGAGCGACCGGCGCCGGGGGCGGCGCGGTCTCGGCGGCCGGCGGCGGGGCAGGCGCAAGCGCAGGCGCGGGAGGCGGCTTGGCGGCGGCGACCGGGGCGGGGACGGCCTGGACCGGCGGCGGTGCAGGCTTGGACGCCGCGGCGGGCGCGGCGGCGAGCTTCGTCCGCGGCGCAGACGTCGCGGGTTTTGGAAGGGTAGTCGTCGTGGTGAAGGTGGTCGTCGCCGCAGCGGCCGCGCCCGTCGCCGGCACATGCGGCTTGGGCTTCGGCTTGGGGTGCAGCTTCGTATAGGGCACCGGGCCCTTGGGCAGGCCGGCCGTCGCGGCGGGCGCCGCCGTCGCGGGCGCGGGCGTGTCGCCCTGGGCCGCGCTGGCCAGCGGGACCAACAGCAGGGCCAGGGCGGCGACGGCTACGGAGACGATAGACCGCATCAGGGACCCCAAAAGAGCGCGGCGCTCAATCGCTTGTAGGCCGCCGCAGTGAGTCATTCCAAGTCTCGGCCGAAGCTCTGCGGGTTATCGCCGTTCGTTTCGTCGCGGCCCAGGGCCCGTCGAGGATGGGCTCGCCGGAGCTGGGCCGGCCAGGGGATAGAGCGGCAGCAGCGGCCTCACCGCCGACCCAACGTAGAGCTGCGGCTCGGAGGGGGGCTTCATCCTCTCCTTGATCTCGCGCGTGGCCACGCAGGCCTGGACCGTGGTCCCCAGCGCCAGGAAATCCCTCGCGCCCGGCAGCGACTCCAGCACGCACTGGTCGAAGTAGGGATACTTGTCCGCCTCGCCGCAGCCGAAGGAACTGCGGTCGGGCCGCGCGGCGGTCAGGATCATCCGGTTGGGGCTCTGCAGGGCGGGTACGAAAACACCGGAGAAACAGGCCGAGATGATCACCACCGTCGGGCGCTTGCCGCAGGTGGTGTCGAGCATCTGGCCCAGCACGCCGGGCGGCAGCAGCTGCTGGTCGACCAGCACCCCGCCCGGCGCGCCGTGCGAGGAGAAATAGATCAGGCAGCCGCCGGTGGCCTTCGAGGTCAGGTCGGCCAGGGCGTTGTAGATCGTTTGCGGGTTGGACTTCTCCAGCGTCACGCCGGTGTACCGCTCGGGCCGCACGGAGAACTGGCGCAGGTTGGCCGGATCGAACCCGGCTCGCTCAAAGGCCTGGGTGACGTCGCGCCGGGCGTTGTCGAAGGCCTCGGAGGGGCCGCCGGAGTGGGCGTGCCAGTCGCCGGCCACCACCACCGCGCCCCAGTCGCTGAACGTCGAGGCGGCCGCGGCCGGGCCGCCCTGGACGAGCCAGAGGCATCCGATCAGCCCGGCCAGTCGGATAAGGCCCCGCACCTTACTTCTTGTAGCTCTGGAAGGGGGTCGGGATCGCCGTGCCGGTGGCCTTGGCCAGCACCCGGCCGTCGGGGTCGTAGAGCACGCCTTCGGTGAAGGCGACGCGGCTGCCCCAGCGCGCGACCTTGCCGACGCCGCGGATTTTGCCCGGCATGCCCGGCCGGAAGAAGCTGGTCTTCATCTCAGCGGTCGGCGCCACGTGGGTCATGCCCGAGGCCACCATGCAGGCGACGCTCATGCATTCGTCGAGCATGGCGCAGAGGTAGCCGCCCTGGATCTGCTTCATCGGGTTGAGCAGCAACTCGGCCTTGGCGTCGAATTCGACCTCGACGCTCTTCTCGGCCTGGCTGACCGAGACCATCCTGAAGCCCAGGGTCTGCGAGCCGGTCGGCTGGTTCTTAGTGCGCAGGAAGCGTTCGAGGATCGCCTCGTCGGTGAGGGCTTCCGCCGAAGATTGGGTCTCGGTCGACTTGGTATCGGGCGCCGGGACGTCGCTCATGCGGGGCGGCTCACTTCTTCCGGAACTGGTCCAGCGAGACGATCTTGGCCTCGCCATCGGCCGGCGCGGGCTGGGCCGCCGCCTTGGCATCGGGCTCCGGCTCGGCGACCCTGCCGTCCCCGGCGGCGGGCGCCTCGAACTGCAGCAGGAACTGTACGCTCGGATCGTAGAACCGGGTGACGGCGGCGTAGGGCACGGAAACCCGCTTCGGCTGGCCGCCGAACTGCAGGGTCACCGAGAAGAAGGTCTCGCCGGGCGCCAGGTCCCAGTACTGGTGCTGCAGGACGATGGTCATCTCGTCGGGGTACTTGCCGAGCAGGTCTGGCGGGCCGGAGACGCCCGGGGCGTCGGTTTTGAAGGTGATGTAGAAATGGTGCGCGCCCGGCAGGCCCTGGGGCTCGGCGGCGCGTTTCAGCGCGGTCTTCACGACCCCGCGCAATGCATCCTGGGCCATCGCCTCATAGCGCATCAAATCCTGGGCCGGCGGATCCTGGGCCATGGAGACTCCGAAAGAACGCGCCCCAAAAAACGCGTGGGGCGAACCTAACGCTTGAGCCGCTGTGTGCAAGGCGGCTTAGCCGGCTCGCGAAGTGAAAAGGGGCGGCCTGCCCGGTCCAAGACCAGAGGGACCGCCCCGAATTGGGTGGGAGGCTTCTGTTGGCAGGCGCCTCCCGAGCCCCGCCTAAGGATCTGAACCCCTAGGACTTAGATTGAGAATCGTCGAACCGCTTACGCGGCCAGGCGAACTTCTCCAGCGAAGTTATCGTTCGCAGTTAGTTTAAAACCCGGAACGGTGGGTCAGGCCGAGAGAAAGCAACACCTTTAGACGTCTGTCGATGCTGATCGGCCCCGCACTTTTCCAGCGATACCTGGAAGAAGATTGGTGGAGCCGCCGGGAATCGCACCCGGGTCCAGTCCGCTTATTACGTGCGCGTTTATCTCCATAGTCAGAGCAAGCCCTGACCCGGCCAATATAGGCCCGCAGGGTTACGAAAAGAAGTGTTCTTCCGGGGAGCGGCCGTTCGCGAAGCGTGGACGGCGGGGGCGTCTGCGTGAACCACCACGGGCGCTTCGTGAGTGGGTTAGGGCCGGGGAGGAGCCGCCGCTAGGCTTCCAGGCATCAGTTTTCCTTGGTGTTTTCCCGGAGTCTCCCATGAACAGCCTGCTCTTCGCGGCCCGCCCGCTGGTGTCCGATTTCCTGCCCACCATCGTCTTCGCGGTGCTGATCGCCCTGCACGTCGATGTGCGGGTCGCCACCGGCGCGGCCCTGCTGGCGGGCATTCTGCAGGTCACCATCCAGCGCCTGCGCCGCCAGAAGATCGAGCGCCTGCAGTGGGCCTCGCTGGGCCTGGTGGTGGTGTTCGGCACGCTGGGCATCATGACCAACGACCCGCGCTTCCTGATGGCCAAGCCGACGATCATCTACCTGGCCATTGGCGCTGTGATGCTGAAGCGCGGCTGGATGCTGCGCTACCTGCCGCCGATCAGCCAGGGCCGAGCCGAGCCGATGATGCTGCGCTTCGGCTACGTCTGGGCGGCCCTGATGTTCGTAACCGCCCTGGCCAACCTCGCCGTCGCGGTCGCTTTCCCGAAGCTGTGGCCGGCGTTCATCGCCGTGATCCCGATGGCCTCGAAGATCGCGCTCTTCGCCATCCAGTACCTGACCATCCGGTTCTTCGTGAAGCGCCAGATCCTGGCGGAGATGGCGCAGGCGCGTCCCGCCGAGGGCCAGCCCCAGGCTCAGGCTGCCTAGAGAACCTCGACGCCGCGCTGGATCGACAGCACCCCGGTGCGCGAGACCTCCACCAGGCCCAGCGGGCGCATCAGGTCGGCGAACTTGTCGATCTTCGATGGCGCGCCGGTGAGCTCGAAAACGAAGCTCTCGTGGGTGGTGTCGATCACCTTGGCGCGGAAGATGTCGGCGACGCGCAGGGCTTCCACCCGGTCCGCCCCGGTCCCCTTGACCTTGACCAGGGCAAGCTCGCGCTCCAGGCCGTGGGGGTCTCGGGTCACGTCCTGCACGTGACGGGTGGAGACCATCTTGGTCAGCTGGGCCTCGATCTGGCCCAGCACATGCGGCGTGCCGCGGGTGACGATGGTGACGCGCGAGGTGTGCGATTTGCGGTCGGTCTCGGCGACCGTGAGGCTCTCGATGTTGTAGCCCCGCGCCGCGAAGAGGCCGACCAGGCGGTGCAACACCCCCGGCTCGTTGTCCACCAGCACGGCGAAGGTCGCCAGGCTCTCGATCTCCTCCGCATGGGCAAGGTCATAGACGGAGGCGGGCTGGGCGGCGCCAGAAGTCGTCGGGGGCGTGGTCATGGGGGTCTTATAACGCGCCGCGTCATGCTGCTGCCAGTACGCTGTCACGAGCGGGCGGTAGAACGGCGTCGTCGAATTCGCGCCAGCCCGCGCGTCTAGTGTTCGAGCCCGGTGTAAATCCGCGGCTCGCCACAGCGGAAGGAACCACGGTCATGACCACCCAAGACATCGCCAACGACCTCGTCGCGCTCTGCCGCGAGGGCAAGTTCGCCGAGTCCGGCGAGAAGTACTGGGCCGCCGATGTGCTCAGCGTCGAGGCCGGCGCGCCGGGCGGCGGCGATCCCGCCAGCCGGGGCATCGACGCCGCGCGCGGCAAGGGCGAATGGTGGGCGGCCAACCACGAGGTGCATGGGGTTGAGGTCGAAGGGCCCTACGTCAACGGCGACCAGTTCGTCGTCCGCTTCAAGATGGACATGACGCCGAAGGCTACGGGCCAGCGCACCACAATGGACGAGATGGCCGTCTACACGATCAAGGGCGGCAAGATCGCCGAGGAACGCTTTTTCTACGGCGCCTGATCGGTTGCGCGCGTGCCAATCGGCGCCAACATAGCGCTCATGTCATCGCTTCGCATGCCGCAGAGCCTGCTGAAACGCCTGGGCGCCGACACCGGCGAGGCGGCGCTTCGCTATGAGCTGGTCGAGGAACAGGCCGCCACCCTGGGCCGGGTGGGCCGCAAGGCCGAGGCGGCGCTGGCCGCGCTCAAAGCGCATGAGGGTGAGGGCCGTGACCAGGTGCTGAAGGTCGCCTGCGATGCCGTCTGGTGCTTCTTGGTGCAGCGCGAGGTCATGGGCTTTCGCGACCGCACGCGAATCGTCGCCGATTACCAGATCCCCAAAGAGGTGATGGCCCGGCTCGGCGCCCGCTAGGCCGGCTTGGGCTTCGCCAGGCTTTCGCTCACGCCAAACGCGATCAGCGACTCGCCGGCGAAATAGAGCACCCAGACGGCGTAGTTGGCCCAGGCCTGGCCGTGCAGTGGCCCGGCGCGGGCGAAGATCAGCAGGTCTGAGTCCAGGAACATCAGCGCCCCCAGGCCCACCTGGTAGCGGCTGAAACGGCTGGCCCATGCCGTGGCCGCCATCAGCGACAGGCCGAGCGCGTAGAAGGCGATCCCCGGCGCGGCGGCGCGATCGGTGGGCAGCAGGTAGGCGACGGTCACCGTCGCCGGGACCAGCAGCAGGGCGAGCAGGGTCTGGCTGAGGGTCAGGCTCGGGCGGCGATTGCGCAGGTAGAGGCCGATGGCGACCACATGCCCGGCGAGGAAGGCCAGCGCGCCGGTGGGCAGGCCGGAGGTCTCCAGCAGCACGTCGCCCAGCGCGCCGAACGCCATGACCGCCACCAGCAGCCAGCCGTCCAGGGTCTTCGCCCGCGAGGCCGCGTAGAGCGTCAGCAGGGCGACACTCGAGCCCTTCCAGGCCGTCGCGGCGGCCGGCGGCAGCGCCATGCCCCACGAGGCCATGTAGCTGACGCCGGCGATCACCGCGGCAATCAACAGTCCACGGGCCAGTCCGTCTTTTGTCATCCCGTCACCGCCGCCACGATCGCCCCCAGGGCGACGATCATATCGGCCGGCGCGAGCCTGGCCTGCAAGCCCCGCTGGCCGGCGTTGACGAAGGCGGCCGGCAGGGCGGCGGCGTCCGCATCGATCACGGTGGAGCAGGGCCGCTTCTGGCCGAACGGGCTGACCCCGCCGACCCGGTAGCCGGTGATCCGCTCGGCGGCGGCCACCGGCATCATCTCGCAGGTCTTGTCGCCGAGCGCGGCGGCTAGCTTCTTCATGGCGATCTCGCGGTCCGAGGCCAGGACCACGCAGGCGGCGTTGCCGTCAGCCCTGACCATCAGGGTCTTCAACACCTCGCCGGGCGGCGCGCCCAGCGCCGCGGCCGCCTGCAGGCCGACGCGCTCGCCCTTGGGGTCGTAGTCGTAGCTCGCCAGCGTGTAGGTGACGCCGGCACGGTCGAGCGCGAGGGTGGCCGGCGTGGCTCGACTCACAAGCGATGCCTCACACCAGCCGCTTGCCCGCCTCGCTGACCAGGGAGCCCAGGTCGTTCGCCTCGTCGCCGAGGGTCATCTCGTTGTGCGCCTTGCCGGAGACGATCATCGGGAAGCAGTTCTCCTGCTTGGTCACCCGGCAGTCGAAGATCACCGGCTTCTTCACGGCGATCATCTCGCGGATCTTGTCGTCCAGGTCGTCGGGATGTTCGGCGCGGAAGCCGACGCCGCCATAGGCCTCGGCCAGCTTCACGAAGTCCGGCAGGCTGGCCGAATAGGAGTGCGAATAGCGCTCGCCGTGCAGCAGCTGCTGCCACTGACGCACCATGCCCATCCACTCGTTGTTCAGGATGAAGATCTTGATCGGCAGGTCGTGCTGAACCGCCGTCGACATCTCCTGCATGGTCATCTGCACCGAGGCGTCGCCGCCGATGTCGATGACCAGGCTGTCGGGATGGGCCATCTGCACGCCGACGGCCGCGGGCAGGCCGTAGCCCATGGTGCCCAGGCCGCCGGAGGTCATCCAGCGGTTGGGCTCGTCGAAATGGAAGAACTGGGCCGCCCACATCTGGTGCTGGCCGACCTCGGTGGTAATGTAGACGTCCTCACCCTTGGTCAGCTCATAGAGCCGCTGGATGGCGTACTGCGGCTTGATGAACTGGCTGTCAGCCGCATAGGCGAAACCCTTGCGCGCGCGCCAGTGGTCGATCTGCTTCCACCAGTCCTTGGCCGCCGTCTGGTTGGGCTTGTAACCACGGTCCTTCCAGACCGCGATCAGGTCCTTGAGAACCGAGCCTGCATCGCCGACGATCCCCACGTCCGCGCGAACGTTCTTGCCGATCGAGGAGGCGTCGATGTCGATGTGGATCTTCCGCGAGCCCGGCGAGAAGGCGTCGAGGCGGCCGGTCACCCGGTCGTCGAAACGCGCGCCGATCGCCACCATCACGTCGCAGTCGTGCATGGCGTGGTTGGCTTCATAGGCGCCGTGCATGCCCAGCATCCCCAGCCACTTGGGGTCGGAGGCCGGGAAGGCGCCCAGGCCCATCAGCGTGGAGGTGACCGGCGCGCCGGTCAGGGCCGCGAACTCGCGCAGCAGGGCTGACGCCTCCGGCCCGGCGTTGATCACGCCGCCGCCGGTATAGAGGATCGGCCGGCGCGCCTTGGCGATCATCGCGGCGGCCTCGGCGATCTTGCCGGCGTCACCCTTGGTGCGCGGGTGATAGTTATGGGCGAACTTCACCTCGCCCGGCCCCTGGTAGACGCCCTTGGCGAACTGCACGTCCTTCGGAATGTCGATGACCACCGGGCCGGGGCGGCCGGACGTGGCGATGTGGAAGGCCTCGTGCATGATCCGCGGCAGGTCGGCGACGTCCTTCACCAGGTAGTTGTGCTTGGTGCAGGGCCGGGTGATGCCGATGGTGTCGCATTCCTGGAAGGCATCGGTGCCGATCAGGTGGGTGGCGACCTGGCCGGTGATCACCACCAGCGGGATCGAATCCATCAAGGCGTCGACGATGCCGGTGACCGCATTGGTCGCGCCGGGGCCGGAGGTGACCAGCACCACGCCGCACTTGCCGGTCGAGCGGGCATAGCCCTCCGCCGCATGGGTCGCGCCCTGTTCGTGGCGGACCAGCACGTGCTTCAGCCGCGGCTCGGCGAACAACGCGTCGTAGATCGGCAGCACCGCGCCGCCCGGATAGCCGAACAGCACGTCCACGCCTTGATCGACCATGGCGCGCACCACCATCTCGGCACCCGAGAGGGTGACGGCTTCGGCTTCGGCGGTCTTGGTGTCGATCGTCTGGTGGGCGGTCATGAGAGGCGGCTCTAGGTTCGGGCAATAAAAAAGGCCCTCGGGGGGCCTGGTGCAAGCGACCGTTAACGGAACTGACCAATGTCAGCCCGCTGCGGGTCGCCTTACGAGTACGAGAATAGTGCGCACGAGAATTCCTCGAAGAGATTGGATCAGGTGTTTCTCATGCTGCGCCTAGGGCGTCAAGGCAGGGTTAAGGGCAAGAAACTGCCTCCATTGACCTTCCGCGTCCGTGGCGGCCAGGCGTGGCCAATCGGCCATCTGGCCGCGCATCCAGGTGGTCTGGCGCTTGGCGTAGCGGCGGGTCTCCTGCTGAGCGGCGGCGATGGCCTGGGCCAGGGTGGTCTCGCCGCGCAGGTGGGCGGCCAGCTCGCGGTAGCCGACGGCCTTCATCAGCGGCAGGGCTAGGTCGAGGTTGCGGGCGGCGAGCCGGGCGACCTCTTCCAGGGCCCCCGCTTCGGCCATCCGCGCCAGCCGAGCGTCGCAGCGGGCGTAGAGCGCCTCTCGTGGCGGCTCGAGGGCCACGGCGCGCCACGAACCGGGCGAGAGTGCGGGTGAGCCGCTGGTCTGCCAGTCGGTGAGCGGGGTCTCGGTGGCGGCGTAGACCTCCCAGGCGCGGACCAGCCGCTGGCGGTCGCCGGGCGCGATGCGGGCCGCCGCCGCCGCATCGACGGCCCCCAGCCGCGCACGGAAATCCGTCTCGCCCATCGCGTCGTATTCGCCGCCGGCCTGTGCGCGGACCTGCGCCGGGACTTGCGGGATGTCGGCCAGGCCGACCGTCAGGGCGTTGAAATAGAGCCCGGTGCCCCCGACCACGATGGCGTCGCGGCGGCGCGCAGCTATGCCTGCCAGCACTTCACCCGCCGCCCGCACCCAGCGGCCGACCGACCAGCCGTCCGCCCCGTCGGCGATCCCGATCCGGTGGTGCGGGGCCTGGGCCTCCTCGTCCGGCAAGGGTCGGGCGGTAAGGATGCGCAGGTCGGCGTAGAGCTGCATGGAGTCGGCGTTGACGATCTCGCCGCCCGTGGCCGCGGCCAACTGCAGGGCGAGCGCCGACTTGCCGCTTGCGGTGGGTCCGGCGATCAGCCAGATGCGGGGCTCCCCAAGCTGAGGCTTCATGGAACTGGTCCTTACCCTGGTCGCGCCGCCGGACGCAGGCGCTTTCTCGCTGAACCTGCGCGAGGTGTTCGCCAGCGTGGGCGCCAAGGGGACATCTTCGCGCCAGCTTGAGGCCGGCGACAGCGCTGTGACCGACGTCTTCCTGGACGGCCCGGACGCGGAGACCGTGCGCGCGGCCCTGCTGGCTCCGATGGCCGATCAGCAGCTCGACTGGTGCGTCCAGCCGGTGAAGGGCCGCAAGAAGCGCCTGCTGATCGCCGACATGGACTCCACCATCATCAACGTCGAATGCCTGGACGAGCTGGCCGACTATGCGGGTCTGAAGGCCGAGATCTCGGCGATCACCGAACGGGCCATGCGAGGCGAACTGGCCTTCGAGGTCGCCCTGCGCGAGCGGGTGGCCATGCTGAAGGGCCTGCCGGTCACGGCGCTGCAGGCGGCCTACGATGAGCGCGTTCGGCTCAATCCCGGCGCGCGGACCCTGGTCAAGACCATGGCCAACAACGGCGCGCGGTGCGCCTTGGTCTCCGGCGGCTTCAGCTTCTTTACCAGCCGCGTGGCCCAGGCGGCGGGCTTCCAGTCGCATCGGGGCAACGAACTCGCGCAGGCGGATGGGCGGCTCACCGGCCTGGTGGGCGACCCGATTCTCGGGCGCGAGGCCAAGCTGGCCGCCCTCAACGAGGATGCGAAGCTGTTCGGCATTCCGCTCGCCGAGACCCTGGCGGTGGGCGACGGCGCCAACGACCTGGCGATGATTGAGGCCGCGGGCCTGGGCGTCGCCTACCGCGCCAAGCCGATCGTCGCGGCCCAGGCCGACGCGCGGGTCGATCACACCGACCTGACGACCCTGCTCTACTTCCAGGGCTATTCGGCGGACGCCTTCGTTACAGACTGAAGCCGCCGTTGATTTGGCGCCCCCGTCCGACTCCGGCTAGTCGGCGCCATGAGCCTTCCCCGTGCTGTAAAAGCCGTCGTCTTCGACATGGACGGCCTGTTGGTCGACACCGAGACGGTGGTGTTCCGCGCCATGCAGCGGGCCGCCGCGCGCATCGGCGGCGAGATGCCGTTCGCCACCTTTCAGCTGATGGTTGGCCTGCAGCACGCGGCCAGCGACCTGATCCTGCTTGAGCATTTCGGCGCCGGTTTCGATCTCGACGCCTGGTCGGCGGTGGTCAGCTCGCATTTCCGCGAGGAGCTCGGCGCCGGCATCGCGCTGAAGGCCGGGGTGGTGGAAATCCTCCATGCCCTGGACACCGCCGGCCTGCCGCGCGCCATCGCGACCTCGTCGAGCCTGGAAGCGGTTCGCCAGAGCCTGGGCCCGCACAGCCTGATCGACCGTTTCGACGCCCTGATCACCCGCGACGTGCAGACCCGTGGCAAACCGCACCCCGAGCCGTTCCTCAAGGCTGCCGAGGCGCTGGGCGTCTCGCCCGAAGATTGCCTGGCCCTGGAGGACAGCCACAACGGCGTGCGCGCCGCCGCCGCCGCCGGGATGATGACCATCATGGTCCCGGACATGCTCGATCCCACCGAGGAAATGCGGAGCTTGTGCGTGCGCATCGCCCGCGACCTGCATGAGGTGCGCGAACTGCTGGAGGCTCAGCGCATTGTGATCCAGTAGCGGTTGCCGACGTCGCCCGGGACCCAGAGATGCGCGACGGTGTCGGCCAGCATCCCGCCGTTCTTCTCGACCACCCGGATCGAGGCGGCGTTCTTCACATTGACCGTCAGCATCACCCGGTCGAGCTCAGGGTGGTGGGCGCGGGCGTGGTCGAGCATCCCGGCCAGCATGGCGCTGGCGTAACCTCGGCCTTGGGCCGAGGGCCGCACGGCATAGCCGATGTGCCCGCCCCACTGTTCTAGGACCTCGTTCAGATGGTGGCGCAGGTGGACCGAGCCCAGGAACTCGTCGCCCTCCACGTACCAGAGCGGGGTCTCCGGCACGCGCTTGCCCAGTGACCCGTCGGGCAGGACGATGGTCAGCGGCGGGTCGTTGAGCTGGTTCAGGAACCCCTCGGGGTCCGCGGCGATGGCGGCGATGCCCCCAGCCGTCTCGTCGCGCAAGGTGTCGCGGGAATAGCCCTCGCGCAGCGCGTCGACGAAAGAGGCCATGTGCGTCATGGCCGGCCGGGCAAGTTCAGGCATTGGTGGGGGGCATCAGCGCTTGGGCGTTGCGCCGCCGCTGGGGCCATGCCGGAAGACGTCGAAGAACGCATAGTCCTCCGGCGACATGACCATCGTCGTGTCGCCCTGGCCGAGCGCCACCTGGTAGGCCTGCAGCGAGCGGTAGAACCGCGCGAAATCCGGATCGCGCCCATAGGCCTCGGCGAAGATGTGGGTCCGCTGGGCGTCGCCTTGGCCGCGGGTGGTCTCGCCTTCCTGGCGCGCGGTGGCGAGGGTGATGGTCACATCGCGATCCGCCTGGGCGATGATCGAGCGCTTCTGCTGTTCGCCCTCCGCCCGGTACTGGGCGGCCTGCTGCGCGCGCTGGGTCTGCATGCGGCGATAGACCGACGCCTGGTTGGCCGACGGCAGGTCGGCGCGCTTGATTCGCAGGTCGATCACCTCGATCCCGAGGCTGGCGGTCTTGACCCGCTTCGCCACGTCGAGCTTCGAGGCCTGCATGAGCTGGTCGCGGCGGCCGGAGATCACATCCTGCAGGCCCGTCGAGCCCAGCACCTGGCGGAGCGAGGAGTTCACCAGCCGCTCCAGCCGGTCCTGGGCGGTCGTCTCGTCACGCAGCGAACGGTAGAACTGCAGCGGATCGGAAATCCGGTAGCGCAGGAAGGCGTCGACCACGAGCTTCTGCTGGTCGGAGGTGGTGACCTCCTCCTGGTCGGCTTCCAACGCGATGTTGCGGCGGTCAAACTGGATCACCGTCTGCATGAACGGGATCTTGTAGTTCAGGCCCGCGCCGCCCTGGCCCGGCGCATGGATCACGCGCACCGGATCGCCCAGTTGCAGCACCAGCGCCTGGTGGCGCTGGTCGACCACGAACAGGGTGTTGGCCAGTACGACGATCAGCGCGAAGGCTATCACGGCGTAGACGATGAGCGGGCTGCGGGTCATTGGGGCGCCGCCTGCGGCTTGGCGGTGGCCGCAGCCGAGCTGTCGGCGGGCGGCGGCGCGGCGCTCGGGCCTGAGCGTGGGCGGAAGACGTCAGGCGGCAGGATCACAGGGGCGGTCACGCCCTTGCCGGAGATCACCACCTTGTTGGACTTCTTCAGCACCTCTTCCATGGTCTCCAGATAGAGCCGCTGGCGGGTGGCGACCGGCGAGCGCCGGTATTCGCCGTAGATCGAGTTGAAGCGCGCGGCGTCGCCGGTGGCCTCGCGGACCGACTGTTCTCGGTAGCCCTGAGCCTCCTGGACAATCTTCGACGCATCGCCCTTGGCCTCGTTGACCACGCGGTTGCGGTAGGCGTTGCCCTCGTTGACCGCGGAGTCGCGGTCCTGCTCTGCGCTTTGCACGTCGCGGAAGGCGGCGTTGACCTCGGTCGGCGGGTTCACGCTGCGGATCTGCACTTCCATCACCCGGATGCCGGCGCCCCAGGCGTCCAGCGTCCGCTGCATGATCTCCGCAGTCTGCGACTGCACCTGGCCGCGGCCGGTGGTCAGGATCGGCTGCAGCTCGTTCTTGCCGACCGCCTCGCGCATGGCGCTCTCGGCCACCGCCTTCACGGCCTCGGTCGGGCTGCGGGTCGAGAACAGGTAGCGCCGGGCGTCGGAGACCTTCCAGATGACGCTGAAATTCAGGTCGATGATGTTCTCGTCGCTGGTCAGCATCAGGCTTTCCTGCGGGATGTCGGTCTCCACAGTGCCGCCGCCGCCGATGTCGATCCGGTTGACCGTCGTGAACGGCACCTTCTCGACCGTCTCGATCGGCCAGGGCAGGCGGTACTGCAGCCCGGGCGTCTCGGAGCGCTCATAGGCGCCGAAGCGGGTGACCACGGCCACCTCGTTGGGTTGCACCTGGTAGAAGCCGGAGCCGGCCCAGAGCGCCAGGATCGCCGCGGCGATCGCCGCCAGGACGCCGGGTCCGACCCGGCCGCCGCCGCCGAACAGGCCGTGCAGCCGCCGCCGGACGTCGTCGAGGCCCGCGCCCAGCTCGGGCGGCACGCCGGGGCCCCGCGGCCCGCGCGGTCCGCCGCCGCCGGAGGGGCGTTTGGGCGGGTCCTTGCGGTCGCCGCCGCCGTCTTCGCCCGACGGGGGGGCGCCCCAGGGACCGGGATTGGCGTTGTCGTTCCAGGGCATGCGCCGCGTCGGCTCTTAGCTTTGTTGTTGTCGATCCAGGCGCGGCGGGCGACTAAGCCAGCCAAGCCCTCCGGATATGAGACCCATGCGGGGGCAAAGCAAGCTTAAGGCGTCATGAGCGAAACGGACCAACCCGACAGAGCCGCGATCCTGGCCGCCCTCGACGCCGTCGCCGACCCGAAAACCGGGCAGGGGCTGACGGCCGCCGGCCTGGTGCGCGGCCTGACGATCCGCGGCAACAAGGCCGCCTTCATGCTGGAGGTCCCCGCCGCCGACATCTCGCTCTACGCCCCGGTCCGCGAGGCCGCGGAGCGGGCCATGACCGCCGTGCCGGGCGTGGCGAGCGCCCAGGTGGTGCTGACCGCCGAGACCGCCGGCCCCTCACTTTCTGGGCCGACCCTGCAGGTTACCCCGCGCCGCCGCGCCGCGCCGCGCATCCAGGAAGACCCCCAGGCCAAGCTTGCGCACATGCCCGAGGCCGAGCGCCCGGCCTTCGTCGGCAAGGTGATCGCGGTGGCCAGCGGCAAGGGCGGGGTCGGCAAGTCGACGGTGTCGGTGAACCTGGCCGCGGCCTTCGCGCGCCTGGGCCTGAAGGCCGGCCTGCTGGACGCCGACATCTACGGCCCCTCGGCCCCGCACATGATGGGCATCGCCGACCAGGAACCGACCTTCGACGACGACAAGCGGTTGATCCCGCTGATGGCCTGGGGCGTCAAGGTGATGTCCATCGGCTTCATCGTCGAGGACGGAGCGGCCAATATCTG
Source organism: Caulobacterales bacterium (assembly GCA_038213205.1). Lineage (GTDB taxonomy): Bacteria > Pseudomonadota > Alphaproteobacteria > Caulobacterales > Caulobacteraceae > Phenylobacterium. Next base: position 4,698 of record JBBQTP010000051.1, on the reverse strand, counting down.
GCGCGGGCCGATGGCGTCCTCAGCGCTGCGCACCCTGATGAACAGCGTCTGGGGCACGCAGGACGACCCGCTGGACGTGCTGGTCATCGACCTGCCGCCCGGCACCGGCGACATCCAGTTGACCCTGGTCCAGCGCCTTCAGCTCGACGGGGTGGTGATCGTCTCCACGCCGCAGGAGATCGCCCTGCTCGACGCGCGGCGCGCGGCCACCATGTTCCGCAAAACCGGCGCCTCGATCCTGGGCGTGGTCGAAAACATGGCCTGGTTCCCCGACCCGGCGACCGGCGCGCGCATCCCGATCTTCGGCGAGGGCGGCGCGGCGCGTGAGGCGCAGGCGCTCGGCGTGCCGCTCCTCGGCCAGGTCCCGATCGAGGTCGCGCTGCGTCAGTCCTGCGACGACGGCCGGCCGCTGGTCGCCGGCGCCAGCGACAGCCCCGCGGCGCGGGTGTTCATGGAAATGGCGCGCCGGCTGGCTTGAGCCTGCTATTTGGCCGCCGCCGCCTCGCCGGGCCCCAGCAGGCTCTCCGCGCCCGCGATCTCGTCGAGCTTCGCGCGGATTTCGGTCTGCCGCTTGGCATCCAGTTTGTAGCCGATCAGGCAGGCTGAGCCGACGACGACCAGGATGATCGGGGCGAAGACGTAGCACATCTCCAGGCCACGGATGGCCTCCGGGGTGTTGTGCGCGCCAGGCTTGGCGACGAAGCCGAAGAGATCGAGGATCGGATAGATGATGGTCACCGCCAGCGACGAGCCAAGCTTCTGAGTCAGGGTGACCAGGGCGTAGAGCACGCCCGACCGCTCCTGGCCGGTCTGCAGACGCAGCTCGTCGGCCACGTCGGCGACCATGGCCCGGATTAGCACGAGGAAAGCCGAGCCGCAGAAGCCGACCGAGAACATGCTGACGAAGGTCGGCCAGAACAGGCCCGCGGGCACAAGCATCAGGATGGTCTGGGTTATCGCGTAGCCCAGTCCTGCCAGCTGCACAGTCCGGTGCTTGCCGAACCGCTGGGCGACGCGCGCCCAGATCGGCGCGCCGAGGATGCCGGATGCGCCGTAGGGTATCAGCAGCAGACTGACGTCGCCGAGCGAGAAGCCCTTCGCCTCGTGGAAGAAGAACAGATAGATCGGTGCGCTGGACCCCGGTCCCAGGATCAGGAAAAGGTCCGCGCCCAACAGGCGCAGCATCGACTTGTTAGTGAAGACGGCCAGATAGTCCTTCAGCGTTGCACGGTCCTTGCCCGCCACCGGTGCGGCGCGCTCCGACGTTGAAAGGGTGGTGATGATCACCGTCACCGTGGCCACAGCCATGATAATCCAGCCAATTGTCGGAATGCTTGCTGGGTCGGCCGGCCGGATCGCTCCGTGGGTCAGTTTCGGCAGGGCGTTCAGCACAGCCGACCCGGCGACGCCGACCCCGAGCATCCAGCCGAACATGCGGGAGCGCTCGTTGTAGCCGCCGCTGATCGAGGCGGCCCAGGCGGAGTGGCCGAGCACCAGGATCGAATAGGCCACGTAGAGCAGGATGTACCAGGTGAACAGGTAGGCCGTGTCCGGGTGGGCCGGCGGGTTGAACACCTCGTAGACCGCGAGCCAAAGCACCGGCAGGCCGGCCAGGTACCAGGGCCGGTAGCGTCCCATCGGAGTCCGGGTCTGGTCCATCAGCCAACCGAGCGCCAGGTCGACACCGAGGTCGGCGAGCCGCAGCGCGCCGATGGTCAGCCCGATGGCGGTGAGGGAGACGCCCATTTTCCCCGCGTAGAACGGGGGCAGATAGGTGCTGAGCATGCTGACCAGCATGTAGGCGGGGATGCTGCCGAGGGAAAAGGCCAGCAGTCTGGGCGTGGAGAGTCGAGCCCCCCGTGCCACGGAGGCTAAAGTCACAAGGCGTCTCCCAATATCAATAGGTCGCCCTCTGGACGGGGCGGTTATCTAGACAGGGAAGCTTGCAGATCGCCCGCGCGCAAGGGCTTTCCGTGAGGGGAGGTTCTGGCCTACTCGGCGGCGACCTCGCCCGGCGCCCGGACGACGCCCTCGACCAGTGCGGCCTCGGCCTCAAGCGCGTCGCGCGCGTCGAGCTCGCGGCGGATCTCGCCATGCCGTTCGGCGGAGAGCTTGTAGCCAAGGAAGCAGGCGCCGCCGAGCATCACGAAGACGATCGGACCGATGGTATAGGCGAGCTCCAGGCCACGAATCTGGCTGGGCCCGTTCACCGCATGCTCGGCCGGATTGTAGCCCACCCTGCTGAGCACCCAGAACGTCAGCGCAACGGCGAAGGCGCTGGCCGCTTTGGTGGTCCCACTGGTCAGGGCATAGAGCAGGCCGATCTGCTGGTGGCCGCGCTCCAGGCGGATCTCATCGCCCACGTCGGCGGTGATTGAGCGGATCATCACGATGCTACCGGCGGCCAGCGCGCCGGCCACGAACATCGCCGGCGCGGCGATCGCGAAGTCGGCCTTCGGCGAGAGGAAGATCACGAGCAGCATCAGCGAATAGCCGGTGGTCGAGATCAGGAAGGCGCGCGGCTTGCTGATGCGGTTGGCCAACCAGGCGGTGGCCGGCGCGCCGAACAGGCCGGCGGCGATGTAGATCACCAACAGGCCGTTGGCCGCCGAGGTCGAGAAGCCCCGGCTGTCGGTGAAGAAGAACAGGTAGAGCGCGCTCATCCAGCCGGGGCCGAGGATGACAAAGAAATCGGCGGCGAGAATGCGCCAGACATTGGGGCGGGCCAGCAGGTTGGCGTAGTCGGCCAGCTTGAAGTGGTTGGCGGTCACCCGTTTCAGCGGCTCGGGCGTTCGCAGGGTCACCAGGGCGATGGTGATCGGCGTCATCAGGATCAGGAACCAGCCGACCGCCTGGATACCCTGGGCGTCCGTGCCGTGCCGGCCATGGACCAGGATCGGGATCACCAGGATGGCCATCGAGCCGAGCGCGCCGATGCCGGACATGGCGCCGAAGATGCGCGAGCGCTGGGTGTAGCTGGCGGCCAGGGTCGCGGCCCAGGCGTTGGCCGCGAGCAGCAGGAACGACATGCCGAGATACATCACCAGCAGCCAGATCAGCAGGTAGCTGCGGGGCGCGCCGACCGGCGCCTCGTACATCATGTAGATGGCCAGCATCAGCACCGGGGCGCCCAGCATCATCCACGGGCGGTAGCGGCCGAGCGGCGTCTTGGTCCGGTCCATCAGCAGGCCGAGGAACGGATCCAGAGGAATGTCGATCAGGCGGATCAGGCCGAACACCCCGCCCACCGCTAGGCCCAGGCCGATATGGCGCGCGAAGTAGTTCGGCACCTGCACGGCGACCGACGTGTTCAGCGCCGAGAACGGCAGGTAGCAGCAGGCGAAGGTGAGAACCGAGAGCAGCGACAGCTGCGCGGGCGCAGCCTTTGTGGCCTTGGGCAATCCCGATCCTCCGGTGCGCCGGGCCTCTGAGAGGGCTCGGTCAGACCAAAAGCTTACGCGCGATCAGCCGCACGCGCGCAAGTGGATTCGGCGTAATTTTCCGTTCGCACTCGTGGGAAGGGAAGGTTCAGCCGCCCTGCATCTTGCGGAAGAACTTGCCCGACTGTTCGCCGCCGGCTTTGTAGGCCTGCTGGCCGGCCGGGTCGGCGATCTTGGCCCAGTTGTCGCGGACCTCTTCCACCGACAGCCCGCCCTCGCCCAGGTAGACGCCCTCGGTCTCGACGATCTGGGCCAGCGCAAAAGCCCCGCCGCCGGCCGTCAGGATGCAGCCGCTTGGGGCCTCTTCCGAGCACAGGAACACCACGCCGGGCGTCACATATTCCGGCTTCAGCTTCTCGAGGATTTCCGGCGGCATCAGGTTCTCGGTCATTCGCGTGGCGGCGACCGGGGCGATGGCGTTGACGTGGATGTTGTTCTTCTGGCCCTCGAGCTTCAGCGTGTTCATGAAGCCGATGATGCCGAGCTTGGCCGCGCCGTAGTTCGACTGGCCGAAGTTCCCGTAGAGCCCGGACGACGAGGTCGTGCAGACGATGCGCCCGTAGTTCTGCTCGCGCATGATCTCCCAGACCGCCTTGGCCGGCTTCACCGTGCCCATCAGGTGCACGCCGAGCACGAACTCGAAGTCGGCGATCTCCATCTTGGAAAAGGTCTTGTCGCGCAGCACGCCGGCGTTGGCGACCAGGATGTCGATGCGGCCCCAGGCGTCCATGGCGTGCTTGACCATCAGGGCCACGCCGGCGTCGTCGGTCACCGAGGAGCCGTTGGCGATCGCTTCGCCGCCCAGCGCCTTGATCTCCTCGACCACCTTGTTGGCCGCCTCGGACCCGCCGCCCGAGCCGTCCATCGACCCGCCCAGGTCGTTGACCACCACCTTGGCGCCGCGCCGGGCGAGTTCCAGGGCATGCTGGCGGCCGAGGCCCCCGCCCGAGCCGGTGACGATGGCCACTTTGCCGTCGAAGCGGATGTCCGCCATGGAGAAGTCCTCTCTGGGTCGCGCTGCACGATTTCGCCCCCTTGAGCGATTTCGGGGGGCCTTGTGCGGCGCGGAGGGGGAGGCGTCAAGCGTCCCAAGAGCCGCTCATCCCGGCGAATGCCGGGACCCAGATGTCATGACGCCGACGCGGGCTCGACCGGCGCGGCGCGGCAACAACCTGCCCAGCGATCTCCTATCGGGGGCCCGGCATGCGCCGGGATGAGCGGTGTTCGCGCTATCCCACCGGCGGCAGGTTGGCTTGGG
>JBBQTP010000050.1:0-25414 GCA_038213205.1 Caulobacterales bacterium | reverse complement strand
CCCATTGGCGCGATCGGCGACGATGGAGCCGATATTGCCGGCGCCGATCAGGCCAAGCGTCTTGGCGTACAGCTCGACGCCCATGAAGCGGTTCTTCTCCCACTTGCCGGCGTGGGTGGAGGCGTTCGCCTCCGGCAGCTGGCGGGCCAGCGCGAACATCAGTGCGATGGCATGCTCGGCCGTGGTGATCGAGTTGCCGAAGGGCGTGTTCATCACGATCACGCCCTTCGCGGTGGCGGCTGGGATATCGACATTGTCGACCCCGATGCCGGCGCGGCCGATCACTTTCAGCCTGGTGGCGGCGGCGATGACCTCCTTGTTGGGCTTGGTGTCCGAGCGAACGACCAGGCCGTCGTAGTCGCCGATGATCTTGATCAGGTCTTCCTTGGCGAGACGGGTCTTCACATCGGCATCGACGCCGCGCTGCTTGAAGATGTCGATGGCGGCGGGGCTGAGGCTGTCAGCGATGAGTACGCGGGGCATGGGTGGGATCCTTGAGGGTCGCCGCCCTGCCGACCTTGGATTGGGCCGCAGGGAGGCACGATTTTTGGGGACGCGGCGCGGGGCGCGCGCGATCAAGCAGCTTGGAGTTCGGCCGAGACAGCGGCGTAGGCCCAGTCGAGCCAGGGCGTCAGCGCATCGAGATCGGACGCATCGACCGTGGCGCCGCACCAGATCCTTAGGCCCGGAGGGGCGTCGCGGTAGCCGCCAACGTCGAGGGCAACGCCTTCCTTTTCGAGCGCCGCGGCCAGCTTCTTCGCGAAGTCGGCCTGGGCGTCCTCAGAGAGCGAGGTCACCTTCGGATCGATCACCTTGAGGCACACCGAGGTGTTGGAGCGGATGGCCGGATCGGCGGCGAGGAACGCCACCCAGCCGGTCTTCTGCGCCCAGGCCTCGAGCACGCCGAGATTGGAGTCGGCGCGGCGCTTCATCTCGCTCAGGCCGCCGATCGAGGCGGCCCACTTGAGCGCATCGACCGCGTCTTCCACCGCCAGCATGGACGGCGTGTTGATGGTGGCGCCTTCGAAGATATCGAGGGTGACCTTGTTGGCCCCGTCCTTCCTGGACGTCATCCGGAAGAGCTTCGGCATCGGCCAGGCCGGGGTGTGGCTCTGCAGGCGCGCGACGGCGCGCGGCGACAGGATCAGGACGCCATGCGCGGCCTCGCCGCCCAGCGCCTTCTGCCAGGAGAAGGTCACCACATCGAGCTTGTCCCAGGCGAGATCCTGGGCGAAGGCCGCCGAGGTGGCGTCGCAGATGGTGATGCCCGCACGATCCGCCGCGATGAAGTCGCCGTTCGGCACGCGCACGCCCGAGGTCGTGCCGTTCCAGGTAAACACCAGGTCGGCGTCGCCGCGCACCTTGGTCAGGTCCGGCAGTTCGCCGTAGGGCGCGTCCAGGACTTCAGCGTCGAGCTTCAGCTGCTTGGTGACGTCGGTCACCCAGTCCTTGCCGAAGCTTTCGAAGGCCAGCAGTTGCACGGGGCGCGGGCCCAGCATCGACCACATGGCCATCTCCACGGCGCCGGTGTCGGAACCGGGGACGATGCCGATCAGATGGTCGTCAGGAACCTCCAGCACCTCGCGGGTGCGGTCGATCGCCTCCTTGAGGCGCGCCTTGCCCGGCTTGGAACGATGCGAGCGTCCCAGCACGGCATTCTGGAGATTTTCGGGGGCCCATCCAGGACGCTTTGCACAAGGTCCGGAGGAAAATTCGGGACGCGCAGGGCGCATCGCCGGCTTGGCGAGGGTCGTCATATCGATGTCTCCCATCCTTACAGATGGACTGCGCCCCGTTGGGGGGGCGTGGCCCACGCGCCAAAAGCCTGCGTTCCGGGCGCGGTGCAAGACAATGTTTCTCGGTGCGACCTTAAGCTGCGCTGGCGCCGCGCCGCCCGGCGCTCAGGCTTAGGCGGCCAGCCGCGAGGCGGCGCTTGTCTTGCGCCAGGACCCAGCGACCCCGATCAGGATCGCCCAGATCACGCCCCAACTCACGACGTTGTTGACGATCCTGAATAGCATGTCGATCGGACGCTCTGTGACGTAGAAATAGGCGTGCAAGGAAAATTGCGCGGCCTGGAGCAGCATCGCCGCCCCCAGCCAAAGGGTCGCGAACCGAAGGGTCAGGCCCAGGAAGGTGAGCGCGAGCAGGCCGTCGGCGGTGAGGCTGGCGATGGCGAGGCCGCCCGGCGCCAGGATCAATTGGAATGCGACGATCGCGACCGCGTTCGCCACGTTGGCGATCGCCCCGATCCGCTCCGGCCACGCGCCCTTCCAGGCCGCGATCATCGCGGTGGCGACGATCGCGGCCAGCAGGAGGTGGTAGTGAGAAATCCAATTCAGCATCATTGCGCCCCTAACGTGAATTAGGGGCGCATGACCAGTTAAGTTATCGCAACCAAGGCAGCGTCAGCCGACTTCGCGCAGCTCCGCGGGCTGCTCGGCGGCAAGCAGGTTCTTGAACATTTCGCCGCCCATCTTGGTGCGGATGCCGAGGCGCAGCTTGGCTTCGTTCAGCTCGTTGTGCACGGCAACCATGGCCGTACGCGCCTCGCTAAGGGCCTTGATCGCTTCGACCATCTTGATCTGCACGTCGTCGGCGAACACCAGCGAGGTGTTCACTTCGGTGCGCGCCTTGAGCATTTCGCTCATCAGCTCCGAGGCTTCCATCAGCGCGCCGTCGACGGCGGCTTCGGTCACGAAGAGCTTCTTCGCCACCCGTTGAGCCACAAATGTCTTGTCCATGTTGAAATCCCCGACCGAATTGACAACCACAATTCAAGGTAAACAAAAGATTAAGCTTCGCGCAATGGATTCATGGGTTGTTAACCATAAAATCCACCCCAGCCGGTTGTACTGTGGCGTCGAAGTCACGGTTTTGGGTGTAACTCCCGGTTGCGCCCGCTCAACCGGAGGATCCCCCGCGCAGGCGCAGAGAAGCGAAACGTTAGGAAACTTGCGTTAGAGCAGAGGTCCTTGCGGCTTTGCGAGCGTCATGACCGAGAACCCAGGCACACCGGCCCCGGCGCCCACCGCCACCTTCCACGCCCGCGTGGCCGGTGTGGGCCTTGTCACGACCCTTGTCGTGCTGGTGGCCGCCTGCATGACCTTCATGCTTGAGCAGTGGGCGGTCGCGCGAACCCAGTCGCATCAGACGTCCCAGGCCCTGGCCGACGTCATTGCGGCGACCGCCGCGGCGCCGATCCTGAGCCACCGCGACGACGACGTTCGCGCCGCCATCAACGCCTTGGCCAATTCCAAGAACGTGGTCTCCGCACGGTTGAGCGACGCCGGCGGACATCCGATCTCGGGCTTTGACCGCGCAAAGTCGGCCCCGAAGGACACCACCGAGGTGATCGCCTCGAACGCCGTCATTGGCGGCCGAACGGTCGGCAAGCTGACCCTGGTCGTGCGCCGCCCGATGCTGACCGCGCTGCTGCCGCAGTTCATCGCCCTGACGGCGGCCCTGCTGTTCGGCGGCATAGGCGTGGCGCTGTTCCTGGCGCGCGGCATGGCTCACCGGGTGATCGCGCCCGTGCAGCGGCTCTCCGAGGCCATGCACGAGGTCGCCGGCGGCGGCAGCTTCCAGCCGATCGAATTCCGCGCTCAGGACGGGCTGTTCCGCAGCCTGACCGACAGCTTCAACCACCTGCTCGGCAAACTCGGCGAGCGTGAGGAAGACCTGAAGCGCGCCATGCGCGAGCTGGAAAGCGCCCGCGACGCGGCCAATGCGGCCAATGTGCTGAAGACCCAATTCCTGGCCAACATGAGCCACGAGATCCGTACGCCCCTGAACGGCGTGCTGGCCATGGCCGAGGTCATGTCGATGGGCGACCTGGCCGACGTGCAGCGCGAACGCCTGGGGATCATCCGCCAGTCCGGCAGCCTGCTGCTGGCGGTGCTGAACGACGTGCTCGACCTGTCCAAGATCGAGGCGGGCAAACTCACCCTCGTGAAGGAAGATTTCGACCTGGCGCCGGCGCTGAACGCGACCTCGGAGACCTTCCAGGTGCTGGCGACGGGCAAGGGCCTGACGTTTGACTTCGAGATCACCGACGAGGCCCGAGGCTGGTGGCGCGGCGACGCCGACCGCCTGCGCCAGATCGTCGGCAACCTGCTCTCCAACGCGGTCAAGTTCACGCCGCAGGGCGCAGTGAGCGCGAAGGTCGACATCAATTCCGCTTCCGGCGCGCTTCGGCTGGTGGTCAGCGACTCCGGCGTCGGCATCGCGCCGGAGAAGCTGCCGGCCCTGTTCGAGAAATTCACCCAGGCCGACAACTCCGCCACCCGCCGGTTCGGCGGCACGGGCCTGGGCCTGGCCATCTGCCGCGAGCTCACTCAGATGATGGGCGGATCGATCGACGTGGAGAGCCGCGAGGGCCACGGCTCGGTCTTCACCGTCGAGCTGCCGTTGATCCGCGGCGAGTCGGCCGGCGGCGCCGAGGCCCAGGCCCAGCCCGACTCCGGCGACCGCAACATCCGGCTGCTGGCCGCCGAGGATAACCCCACCAACCAGCAGGTGCTGGCCGCGGTGATGGAGTCGCTCGGCATCGACATCGACATCGTCGGCGACGGCAAGCAGGCGGTCGACGCCTGGCGGGTCGGCGGCTACGACCTGATCCTGATGGACATCCAGATGCCGGTGATGGACGGCATTGACGCGGCCCGCGAAATCCGCCGGGTCGAGGCGGCCGACCGGCGCAAGCGCATCCCGATCGTGGCGCTGACCGCCAATGCGCTCACCTTCCAGGTGGACGAGTATCTCGCCGCTGGCATGGACGGCCACGTGGCCAAGCCCATCGAGATCGCCAAGCTCTACGAAGCGATCAGCGCCGCCCTGACCGCCGCCGCCACGGGCGCCTCGGGCCGCACCCCGGCCGCCCAGGTCGCCTGAAGCTCTCGTTGCCTGGTCGCGTTTCCTGATCGGCTGATCGCCGGTCAGCCGGGAACCGCTCCACCTGAACACCGAACAACGACCGCCTCAGGCTGGCGTCATGCGAGCCGTGGCTTCTTTGCGCCGTGACATCGGTTTGCCGAGAGGCGAGGCCGGTTTCAGGCCCCGGGACGGTCCTTTTGAGGGAGCCAATCCGGGCAAACGCTTTTTGGACCCCGTGCTCGGACAGACCCGATGCACAGGGACCGTCAACGCACAGGAACTGAACATGCTCAAGCTCAAGCTCAAGAACATCGCGCTGATCGGGGCTTCGGCGCTGGCCATGACCGCCGGGTCGGCAACGATCGCCCTGGCTCAACCGTGGCACGACGACGGGCACGAATATGGCCGTGATTACGGACGCGACTATGGGCGCGATTACGGGCGCGACTATAACCGTCACGACTACCAGCAGCGCATCGACTCCCGCCTGACCACCGCGAACCTCGACCGGCTCGACGGCCGCGTCAGCCGGGCGGCGCGCTACGGTCAGATCAGCTGGACCACTGCCAATCACCTTCGCCAGGACTTGCGCGAGGTGCGCCCCCTCGCCTGGCGCGCCGAGACGGGCCGCGCTAACGGCTGGGAAATCCGCCGGCTCAGCGACACGGTCAACCGCGTCGCCGCCCTGACCAACCGCTACGCCTACAACGACCGCCGCGGCGACACCGACCGCTACGGCTACAACGACCACTATGGCGACAACGACCGCTACGGCTATCGTCGCTAAGGCTCGACGAGAAGACGGCGTCCCCGGAGCGATCCGGGGGCGTTTTCTCATGGGTTAGTCAGCGACCACGCTCAGCTCCGGCCAACGCATCGTCGCCGAGGCCGCGGTGCGCGCGAAGCCCTTGGTCTCACGGATCGGGTTCTTGCGCAGGCGCAGCGCGAAAAGGTCGTGCAGGCCGAACGGGGCGACGATCTTCAGCCGGTCGTCCGCCTCCAGCCGCACCCCCACCGAAAAGGCCACGGTGGTGAACCGGCGCAGCGCTTCGGCCGAACAGGTCAGGGGCGCATAGGCCTCGCCAAACTTGGCCTCGAACCACAGGTGCACGCGCGCCTGGTTGCGCACCTCGAGCATTTCCCGCAGCGGTGGCTGGAACGCTGCGGCCACCCGTTTGATCACCGTGTCCTCGGCCTCGTAGGAGGTGTCGGGATCGAAGTAGGCCAGGTCGTAATCCTTGATCCCGTAGTCGGCGGCGCGCCCGGTCAGGTGGTTCAGCACCCGCTGGTAGACCGCACCGGAGAAGATCATCCAGTCCGGCAGGTCCATGGCGCGCACCGTCTCCAGCACGTGCATCAGCGTCGGGGACGCCCGGACTACGGTCTCCAGCTCCTGTTCGAGATCCCGACTCAAGCCTTCCCCCTTAGCGTCCAACCATGATCCAGCGGGCCGTGCCCGCGGCCAAGCCCCGGGGCGGTCAGCATGGCGTGGTGCAGATAGTCCCAGGCCCGCGCCGCGGCGGCCTCCAGCGACAGGCCCTGGGCCAGGCCCGTCGCGCAGGCCGAAGCCAGGGTGCAGCCGGTGCCGTGCGTATGGCGCGTGTCGATCCGGTCGCCCTCGAACGCGGTCTCGCCATAGGAGGTCATCAGCACGTCGGTCACTCGCGCGCCCGGCACATGGCCGCCCTTCATCAGCACTGCGCCGGCGCCGAGCTTCAGCAGCGCCTCGCCGGCCCGGCGCAGGTCATCGGTGGTCTCGACGGACAGGCCGGTCAGGGCCTGCGCCTCCGGCGCGTTCGGGGTCAGCAGGGCCGCGCGGGGGACCAGCAGGTCGCGCACCGGCGCCAACGCCTCATCGGCCAACAGCTTCGCCCCGCCCTTGGAGATCATCACCGGATCAATCACCGCCGGCAGCCCAGCCTCGTCCAGCAGCCGGGCGACGGCCTCGACCACGTCGGCGCCGCCCAGCATGCCGGTCTTGATGACGTCCGCGCCGATGTCGTCCAGCACCGCCCGCGCCTGGGCGACGATCACCTCGGTGGGCACGGGGTAGGCGGCGCTGACGCCCAGCGTGTTCTGCACGGTGATCGCGGTGACCGCCGTGGCCGCATAGCCGCCGAGCGCGGTGACGGTCTTCAGGTCCGCCTGGATCCCCGCTCCGCCGCCGGAATCCGAACCGGCGATGATCAGGACTCGGCCAAGCGACGTCATGGCCTCGCGATAGCGCGGGCGGCGACGATTTGCATCGTCGATTTCCATGCCAATGAGATTCCTTGACCGTTACCGCGCGGGAAGCCGAGATCTACAAGCGTTTTGAGGCGTCGGTGCTCCCTTGAGCGATGGCCTGCCAGACGCGCAGCGCCTGCACGGTCTCGCGCACATCGTGGACCCGCACCGCCGCCACGCCCGCCGCCGCGCCCGCCACGGCCGCCGCGATGGACCCACCCAGACGCTGATCTGGCGCCTTGCCGCCCTCATCCAAAGCGCTGATGAAGCTCTTGCGGCTGACGCCCAGCAGCACCGGGAAGCCCAGCGCAACAATGCGGTCCAGCCCGGCCAGCAGCGGCAGGTTGTGCCGAGTCATATGCTTGCCGAAGCCCACGCCGGGATCGAGCCAGATCTTCGCCCGCCCCACGCCCGCCGCCATCGCAGCCTCCGCGCGTTGGGCCAGAAACGCCGACACCTCTCCAGCCACATCGTCGTAGTGCGGCTCGGCCTGCATGCTGCTGGGCTCGCCCTGCATGTGCATCATCACCACCTCGCAGCCGAGTTCGGCCGCAGTCGCCAGGCTGTCGGGAGAATGGCGCAGCGCCATGACGTCGTTCCAGATCGTCGCGCCCGCCGCGACCGCCGCGCGCGCGACCGCGGGCTTCATGGTGTCGACGGAGATCGGGATGCCGCTCTCAGCCCTGATCGCCCGGATCAGCGGGACGACGCGGCTGATCTCGTCGGCCTCGTCCACCGGCGCCGCGCCCGGCCGCGTGGATTCCCCGCCCACATCGAGCAGGTCGGCGCCGTCGGCGATCAGCCGCCGCGCCTGGGCCAGGGCCGCCGCCGGCTCGTCGAACCGCCCGCCGTCGGAGAAGCTGTCCGGAGTCACATTGATCACGCCCATCACCCTGACCGGAAAACGGGGGGCGACCGGGGCGGTTGGGGGCAGGGTCATCGCTGCGCCTGATACATGAAAAAGGGCGGCTCCGTCGCCGGAGCCGCCCCGATCAATTTGCGTCGCTAGGCCGGCTCAGGCCGGCTCAGGATCGGGCCGGGGCGAAATCGGCACCGCCACCGACGGGCCGCTCGGCCGCTTGGCTTCGGCGTCATCTCGCTTAGGCGCGACACCCTTCAGCGCATTGATGATCTCGTCGCCACTCAGGGTCTCATACTCGATCAGCGCCTTGGCCAGGGTGTGCAGGTCGTCGATCTTCTCGGTGAGGATCCGCTTGGCCTCGTCATAGCCGCCCTGCACCAGCCGCTTCACTTCGGAATCGATGATGTTGGCGGTCTCTTCCGAGACGTTCTGGGTGCGCGACACCGAGTGGCCTAGGAACACCTCTTCCTGGTTGTCGCCGTAGGAGACAAGGCCGAGCTTTTCGGAGTAGCCCCAGCGGGTGACCATGTTGCGGGCCAGGCCCGTGGCGGCCTGGATGTCGCTGGACGCGCCGGAGGTCACCTTGTCCTTGCCGTTGATCAGTTCCTCCGCGACGCGGCCACCCATCAGGATGGTCAGGCGCGAGGTCATCTGCTCGTAGTTCATCGACAGGCGGTCGCCTTCCGGCAGCTGCATCACCATGCCCAGAGCGCGGCCGCGCGGAATGATCGTGGCCTTGTGCACCGGGTCGGTCGACGGAACCGTCAGCGCCACCAGGGCATGACCGCCCTCGTGGTAGGCGGTCAGGCGCTTTTCCTCGTCGCTCATCACCATCGAGCGGCGCTCGGCGCCCATCATCACCTTGTCCTTGGCCTCTTCGAAGTCGGCCATGGTGACCATGCGGCGCGCCTTGCGCGCGGCCAGCAGGGCGGCCTCGTTGACCAGGTTGGCCAGGTCCGCGCCGGAGAAGCCGGGCGTCCCACGCGCGATGACCTTGGTTTCGACGTCGGCGGCCAGCGGCACGTTCTTCATGTGCACACGCAGGATGCGCTCGCGGCCGTTCACGTCGGGGTTCGGCACCACGACCTGGCGGTCGAAGCGGCCGGGACGCAACAGCGCCGGGTCGAGCACGTCGGGCCGGTTGGTGGCGGCGATCAGGATGATGCCTTCGTTGGACTCGAAGCCGTCCATCTCGACCAACAGCTGGTTCAGCGTCTGCTCGCGCTCATCGTTGCCGCCGCCGAGGCCCGCGCCGCGGTGGCGGCCGACGGCGTCGATTTCGTCGATGAAGATGATGCAGGGCGCGTTCTTCTTGGCCTGCTCGAACATGTCGCGCACGCGGCTCGCGCCGACGCCCACGAACATTTCCACGAAGTCCGAGCCGGAGATGGTGAAGAAGGGCACGCCGGCTTCACCTGCGACCGCACGCGCGATCAAGGTCTTGCCGGTGCCGGGAGGGCCGATCAGCAGGGCGCCCTTGGGAATCTTGCCGCCCAGGCGCTGGAACTTCTGCGGGTCCTTCAGGAAGTCGACGATCTCGGAAAGCTCGTCCTTGGCCTCGTCGACGCCGGCCACGTCATCGAAGGTGACGCGGTTCTTGTTCTCAGTGAGCAGCTTGGCCTTGGACTTGCCGAAGCCCATGGCGCCGCGCGCGCCGCCCTGCATCTGGCGCATAAAGAAGATCCACACGCCCACCAGCAGCAGAACCGGCAGCGCCTGCAGCAGCACGCCCACGACGGTCAGGCCTCCGGCGGCCTTTACGGTGATGTTGGCGCCCTGCGACTCCAGCCGCTTAACCAGGTCGTCCTGGTTGTTCGGCGTCATGGCTTTGAAGCTGTGGTTGGACTGGTCGCTGACCGTGACGGCCGCGCCATTGATCTCGGCGCTCTTCACCTGGCCGGCATTCACCTTGCTCAGCAACTGCGAGTAGGTGATTTCGGCGGCGCTGGCGGACTTGCCGCCGCCAGTGACCATCGAATAGAGGCCGATCAGGACGACGACGATGACGCCGAAAATGGCGAAACTGCGCAGGTTCATCGGTTGGGACCGCCTTGAGAGGGGCTTTGACACCCCAAATTTGAAGACCAGGACGCCCTAGAAGATAGGACGCTGTACGCCGTTTCACCAGTTACCCGGCCTGGGCGCGACGGAAGATCGCGCCCAGACCTCAAATACGAAGGGCCGCGTCCGGAAGACGCGGCCCTTAGATAGGCATGAATTTACTGAATTAAGCGCTACCGCGCGCCCGGACCGCCCGGGCCGCCGGGAGCCGGCTTCTTCGGCGCGGGGATCAGGCCTTCACGCTGGGCGCGCTTGCGGGCCAGCTTGCGGGCCCGGCGAACGGCCTCCGCCTTCTGGCGGGCGCGCTTTTCCGAGGGCTTTTCGTAGTGCACGTGCCGCTTCATTTCGCGGAACGAGCCCTCGCGCTGCATCTTCTTCTTCAGCGCCTTGAGGGCCTGATCGACGTTGTTATCGCGGACGAAAATCTGAACCAGGGGTATCTCTCCTATTGGCCGCTCCGCCCGGCCCCCCACTAAACCCCCAAGAAATGGGGTCCCTGCTGAAGGGGCGGCGGCGAGCGAACAAAAGACGTTCTGACAAAACTGGGGCGCCTGCGGACTTGAAGGCCCTCAGGTGCGAGCGCGGCGAAATATCAGAAGGCGCCGCCAATGTCCACGGCGTGCGCGCGCTAAATCCAAGGTCTAGGATAGCCAAATGACCGCTGCAAAGACCGCTCCCACAGCCGGCCCCACTGCCGATTGGGCCGCCGCCACCGAACAGCAGGTGCTGGACGCCGCGCTGAAGCTGGCCCCGAACCACGGCTGGACCTCGGCCATGGCGACCGCCGCGGGCGCCGCCTGTGGCCTTTCCCCCGGCGAAACCGAGCTCCTGCTGCCCCAGGGGCCCGCCGACCTCGCCGCCCTGCTCTGCCGCCGCCACGACGCCCAGGCGCTGAAGGCCCTGGAGGCCATCGATCCAAAGAGCCTGAAGGTGCGCGAGCGAATCGCCCGCGCCGTCGAGGCCCGCCTGGACGCCGCCTGTGCCGACGAGGTGGCGGAGCGCCGCGTGACCGGCTTCATGGCCCTGCCGCCCAACCTGCCGCTGGCCGCGCGCCTGGCCTGGGGAAGCGCCGACGTCCTGTGGCGCTGGGCCGGCGACACCGCCACCGACGAGAACCACTATTCCAAGCGTCTCTTGCTGGCCGGCATCCTGACCGGCGCGCTCGCCATCCGACTGTCCAGCGGCCGCCACGCCGCCCTGGCCTTCACCGACCGGCGAATCGGCAATGTGATGAGCTTCGAGAAGTGGAAGGCGACCACGAAATTCCGGCCAACGGTGTTCGTGACCGCCCTGGCGCAGTCGCTGGGCCGGATGCGGTTCGGCGGCTAAAGCGCCCTGACGCGATTGATGTGCCCCATCTTCCGCCCGGGCTTGGCCTCGCGCTTGCCGTAGAGATGGATGCGGGTCTCCGGCTCGGCGGCGTAGCGGGCCCAGGCGTCGGCCTCCTCGCCCAGCAGATTGAGCATTTCCACCTGGGCGATGGCCCGGGTCGGGCCCAGCGGCCAGCCGGCTACGGCGCGGATGTGCTGTTCGAACTGGTCGCACTCGCAGCCGTCCTGGGTCCAGTGGCCGGTGTTGTGCACCCGGGGCGCGAACTCGTTCACCAGCAGCCGCCCATCGGCCATCTCGAAGAGCTCGATGCCGATCACCCCCACATAGTCGAGGCCGGACAGCACCTTGGCGGCGATCCGCTCGGCCTGGTCGGCCAGGGCCTGGCTGGCGCGGGCCGGGGCGATCGTACGGCGCAGGATGCCGCCCTCGTGGTGGTTCTCGCCCAGGGGATAGACCGCCGTGGCCCCGTCGCGCCCGCGCACCGCGATGATCGACAGCTCGCGAACGAAGTCGCAGGCCGCCTCGAGGATCACCGGAACGCCGCCCAGGGCCTCGAAGGCCGCTCCGGCGTCGGCGGCGTGCTCCACCCAGCGCTGACCCTTGCCGTCGTAGCCTTCGCGCCGGGTCTTCATCAGCGCCGGCGTACCCACCTGGGCGGCGGCGGCGGCGGCCTCTTGCGGCGACGAAGCTGCGGCGAAAGCCACCGTGGCGACGCCGTGGGCGTTCAGGAAGCTCTTCTCCTCGACCCGGTCCTGGGCGACGGCCAGGGCGCGGGCGCCCGGGATCACCTCGACGCCCTGGTCGGTCAGGCCGGCTACGACCGCGGCCGGCACGTTTTCGAACTCGTAGGTGACCACGCTTGAGGTCGCCGCCAGGGTGCGCAGCGCCAGCGGATCGTCGTAGGCCGCCACGACGGTATGGGTCGCGACCCGGCCCGCCGGGCAGTCGGGCTCCGGCTCCAGTACGACGATGTCGAAGCCCAGGCGCGAGGCGGCTTCCGCCAGCATGCGGCCAAGTTGGCCGCCGCCGATGATGCCGATGGCGCTGCCGGGTTCGAGAGAGACCATGCCTGCCGCCTTACGCGTCCTCGACGGTCTCGGGAATGCTGTCGGTCAGTTTGGCGCCGAACGCGGCGACCCGCGCGGCCAACTCGGGATCCATCAGCGCCAGGATCTTGGCCGCCATCAGCCCGGCGTTCTTGGCCCCCGGCTCGCCGATCGCCAAGGTCCCCACCGGAACCCCGGCCGGCATCTGGACGATGGAGAGCAGGCTATCCATGCCCTTCAGCGCCTTGGATTCGATCGGCACGCCCAGCACCGGCAGGTCGGTGAGCGAGGCGGTCATGCCGGGCAGGTGGGCGGCGCCCCCGGCCGCGGCGATGATCACCTTGAAGCCGGCCGCCTTGGCCCCGGTGGCGAAATCGTACATCCGCTTGGGCGTGCGGTGGGCCGACACCACCTTGGCCTCATAGGCGACGCCCAGGCTGTCGAGCATCTCTGCGGCATGACGAAGCACTGGCCAGTCCGAGCGGCTGCCCATGATAATAGCGACGGGCGCTGACTTGGCGCTCATGTCCGGACCTACCCCCTCACCGTGCATTTCGCAGAAGCGAAATGCACAACTCTTGAAAAGAACACGAGCCTTTTTCCGGCGATTTGCCACTGAGCGCTGGAAAAGGGTCGTGGGGGCGGCGGAGTATAGGCGCCGACTTTGCAGGGGCAACCAAGGATGGCTACTTTCGACAAAGTCTTGTCGCGTCACTGATTCTACGGTCCAGCTTGGACCAGCTTCGGGAATTTAGACCCATGAAGGTTACTGGCGCGCGAAACGAACCCTTCTCGGCGATGCGAAAACGCGCGCTCGCCCAGGCCGGCGCCCAGGTGCGCGGCGCAACCGCCATCGACACCGCCACCTTCCTCGGCATCAGCGAGCCGGAGATGACGCCGGCGGTGAAGGAAGCCGTCCAGACCCTGCTGACCGAGATCGACGACCTGCGCGGCGAGGTCTCCCGTCTGAAAGGCCGGCTGGCCGAGGTCGCGGACCTGGCCGACCGTGACGCGCTCACCCCGCTGCTCAACCGCCGCGCCCTGGTGCGCGAACTCGGCCGCATCCGCACCTTCGCCCAGCGCTACGGCACGGCCGCCAGCCTGGTCTATTTCGACCTGGACGACCTGAAGGGCGTCAACGACCGCTTCGGCCACGCCGCCGGCGACGCCGCGCTGAAGGCCGTGGCCGAACGCCTGCTGGCCAGCGTGCGCGACAGCGACATCGTCGGCCGCATGGGCGGCGATGAGTTCGCCGTGATCCTGGTGCAGGCCGACCAGGCCGTTGCCGAGGCCAAGGCCCAGTCGCTGGCCCGGGCCATCGAGGGCGAGCCGCTCAGCTTCGGCGACTGGTCCGCGCCGCTGCACGTCTCCTACGGGGTGCGCGAGATCACCCAGGACGCCGAGCCCGAGGCGCTGATCGCCGCGGCCGACGCGGCCATGTACGCCAAGAAGCGCGAGCGGAAGTCCGCCTAGGCGATGATATCCGGCGTCAGCTGGTCCTCGATCCGGACGATGTCGTCCTTCAGCGCCAGCTTCTTCCGCTTCAGCCGCGCGATCAGCAGCATGTCGGGCAGCGGCGACAGCGCGATCGCCTGCACAGCGGCGTCCAGATCGGCGTGATCCTGCCGAAGCTCGACCAGCCGGGCCTGCAGCGCGTCCTCTGAAGAGTCGATGTCGTCGTTCATGGGCCGCGCGATCCTAGCCCAGCGCAGCGGCGAGCGCAGCCAGGGCGTCGGCCGGAACCGGCGTCCCCCAGGCCTTGGCGACCGCTTGCAGCGCCTGCAGGGCCGGCGCGCCGCCTTTTTGCGCGACCATCTGCCCCAGGGTCTCCATCAGCACTCGCTCGGCACGCAACTCGACCGCCTTGATGTCCTCGCGCAGGCCCTCACGGGCCTTGTCGGCGACGCCCGGGAACGCCGGCTTCAGCGCCCGGCGCACCTGGCGGACCGGCTTCAGCGCCAGATCGTCCCAGCGGCGCGTCACGTCGACCGCCCGGACCAGGAGGTTTGGATCGGACGCCTCGGCCCACACCGCCCAGAGCAGCAGCGAGGTGTTCTGCCCATAATCGTCCTGCAGCGTCAGGCAGGCCTCGGGCACGCCCAGCTGTCCGTAGGCGGCCAGCGTCCAGTCCCAGAGCGACATGTGGCCTCAGATCTCCGTGTGCAGCGGGGCCGTGACCGGCCCCACATCCAGGCCCCAGCGCTTAACCGGGGTCCACGACAGGCCGAACAGGTCGAGCGCGCGGCCCACCGACTGGTCGACCACCGCCTCCAGGCTGTCAGGCTTGGCATAGAAGGCCGGCAGCGGCGGGGCGATCACCGCTCCCATCTCGGCTAGCCTCACCAGGGTGCGAAGGTGGCCCAGATGCAGCGGCGTCTCGCGGATCATCAGCACCAGCGGCCGGCGCTCCTTCAGGGTGACATCCGCGGCGCGGGTCAGCAGCGACGAGGTCACCCCCGTAGCGATCTCGCTCATGGTGCGCACCGAGCAGGGCGCCACGATCATGCCCAGCGTCCGGAACGAGCCCGAGGCGATCGAGGCCCCGATATCGGCGACCTTGTGGACCACGTCGGCGCGGGCGTTGACATCAGCCACGGAAAGCTCGGTCTCGGTGGCCAGCGTCTGGGCCGCGGCCCGGCTCATCACCAGATGGCTCTCGACCCCGAGTTCACGGCAGGCGTCCAGCGCGCGCAGGCCATAGACAATCCCCGAGGCGCCGGAGATTCCGACGACCAGCCCAGGTTTGGAAGGGGGCCGCTCAGATTTCGGCATGCAGAGAAATCTCCCAACGCGCGAACCCGGCTTCGGGTGTCACCTCAGCCGTCTGCAAACATATGTGATCTGACAGCGAGGCATAGCGGGTGTTCACTCAGGCCCGTCCCAACAAGGAGGCCATCCGTCATGGCGTTGGAAGCCCGGATTCGTGAACTCGGATCCCGCCACCAGTCCCTCGAAGCAGCCATTCAGGACGAACTGCGCAGGCCCGCCTTCGACGACATCAGATTGAAGGAACTCAAGCGACAAAAGCTCAAGCTGAAGGAAGAGATGGAAGCGCTCCGCGGACAGCTGCACTAGCTTCCACTCGACGATATCCCTCCCCTCGCGGGGAGAGCTGAAGCCGGCGGCCAGCCGGCGAGGGTGGGAGAGCCCTTCTTGGAGGGCCCTCCCACCTGCGCGGCTATGCGCTGCTCAGGCCGGCGAGCCGAAGCCCACCAAACCAGACCTAGTCGTCGGCATGTTCATCCTCGAATTCGGGCTCATGCTCGTGCTCGTCGTCGTGTTGGGCGGCGACCTCCTCGGCGGGCGCTTCCGCTTCCAGCGCGCCGATTTCGGAGGCCGGCATCAGGGTCGGGCCTTCCGGTTCGACGATGCCCTTGCGCTTATCGTCGCGGGCCTTCTTCTCGGCGGCCTTCTTGACGATGGCGTCCAGCTCCATCTGGGTCGACAGGCCGAGCGTCACCGGGTCGACCGGCTTGATGTTGGCCGAGTTCCAGTGGGTGCGGTTGCGCACCTGGTCGATGGTGGCCTTGGTGGTCCCCAACAGCTTGGCGAGCTGGCTGTCGGCCACTTCGGGGTGGTTGCGCAGGAACCAGGCGATGGCGTCCGGCCGGTCCTGGCGGCGCGAGACGGGCGTGTATTTCGGCGCCTTTTTCTGCGGCTTCAGGTACTCGGCGTGACGGCTCTTCTGGGCCACCATGCGGTGCTTGGCGTTCTTCTCGGCCGCGTCCAGCTCGTCGCGATTGAGCTGGCCGTTGGCGATCGGGTCGGCGCCGCGGATGTCGCGCGCTACCTCACCGTCGGCGATGCCCTTCACTTCCAGCGGGTGCAGGCCGCAGAAGTCGGCGATCTGCTCGAAGGTGAGCGAGGTGTTGTCCACCAGCCACACTGCGGTGGCCTTGGGCATCAGGATGTCAGTGGTCATGTCTAATTTTCCGTGCGTCGGAAATGAAGGCGCCCGGCCGTTCGGCCGGGCGGTGTGGTGGCGAAGTCTATAGGCCCCTTCCTCAAATGATAAAACCGGATTGTGATTCAGGCTCCTCGGAGCCCTGGGGCATCTACTCCAGCGGAACCCGGCCGACGATCTTCAGGCCGTAGCCGGCGGAGCCCGGCAGCACGGTCTGCGACGAGGTCAGCAGCAGCATGTCGCGGACGCCCAGGTCGGTGAGGATCTGCGCGCCGATGCCGTAGTCGCGCAGGATGTTCTCCGAGTGGTTGGCCTGGCCCTGGCCATAGCGCTCCGAGAGCCAGTGCGGATTGCTGTCGCGGATGAACACCGCCACCGCCGCCCCGTCGTAGTCCGCCAGCTGCTTGAGCGCGCGGGGCACATATTCCCGCCGGGCTTCCACCGCGCCCAGCATGTCGGTGGCCATGTCCACGCGGTGCATGCGCACCAGGGTCGGCTTGTCGGCGTCGATCTTGCCCTTGGTCAGCACCACGTGCTCGGTCTGGTCGATGGAGTTGCGGTAGATCACCATCCGGAAACGGCCGCCGTAGGTGGAGTTGAACGGCGTCTCCAGCACGCGCTCGACCTGGCGCTCGGTGCGGCGGCGATAGGCGATCAGGTCGGCGATGGCCCCGATCTTCAGGCCATGAAGCTGGGCGAAGGCCACCAGGTCCGGCAGGCGCGCCATCGACCCGTCGTCCTTCATCACCTCGCAGATCACGCCCGCCGGGTTCAGGCCCGCCATGCGGCTGATATCCACCGCGGCCTCGGTATGGCCGGCGCGGACCAGCACGCCGCCGTCCTTGGCCACCAGCGGGAAGATGTGGCCCGGCGAGACGATGTCGTCGGGGCCCTTGGTCGGGTCGACGGCGACCGCGATGGTGTGGGCCCGGTCGTGGGCGGAGATGCCGGTGGTGACGCCCTCACGGGCCTCGATGGAGACGGTGAAGGCGGTGCCGTGGCCCGACTGGTTGTCGCTGGCCATCGGCGGCAGGCGCAGCTGGCGCGCCCGCTCTGCGGTGATCGACAGGCAGATCAGGCCGCGCGCGTGCTTGGCCATGAAGTTGATCTGTTCCGGCGTGGCGAACTGGGCGGGGATGATGACATCGCCCTCGTTCTCGCGGTCCTCGGCGTCCACCAGGATGTAGGGCCGCCCGTTGCGGGCGTCCTCGATGATGTCCTCGATCGGTGAAATGGCCGAGGTGAAGGTGTCGTCTGCAACACCGCCGGTCGGCGGCACCAGGTACGGACGCTTCATTGGGCGGCCCTCATCTCTCTTGCCCGCATCTGGGCAAATTCCATGACCTGCTCGGCCACCGTCGAGACCTGCCAGGCATCCTTCGGCTCGCGCATCTCGCCCGCCTCGTCAAACAGCTCACGGGCGTTCAGCGCGGCGCCGAACGGCGTCGGCCAGCCCCGCATGGCATGTATGATCGAGCGCACCGCCATCAAGGTCGTGCCGCCCGCCTGGGCGCCGTCGGCGGTGATGATGATCCCCACCGGCTTGCCGTGGAAGTAGGGCCGCTCGTCGGTGCGGGTCAGCTCCAGGGTGTCGAGCGCGTTCTTGACCACGCCCGACAGTGAGCCGTGGTAGCCCGGCGTCGCCAGGATGATCCCGTCGGCCGCCCGGATCGCCTCGGCCAGTTCCGACTGCTCGGGGCTGGGCCCGGCGGGGCCCGGGTTGAAGTGCGGCAGGCGTTCCAGGAATTCTCCGCCGAACAGCTTGGTCCGCGCGCCGCCGGCTTCGGCTGAGCGCAGGGCGAGCGCCAAGGCGCGTTCGGTGGTCGAGCCCGCGCGCGGCGTCCCGCCAATACCGACGATATAAGGCCCCCCGCTCATGCGGTCTCAGCCTCCTTGGCGAACACCTTCTTGAGCTCGGTCTTGAGGATCTTGCCGTTGGCGTTGCGCGGCAGGGTCTCCGGCCAGAAGGCGACCTTCACCGGGACCTTGAAGCCAGCCAGCCGCTGGCGGACGAAGGCCCGCAACTCGCTCTCGGTGGCGGTCGTGCCGGGCTTCAGATGCACCACCGCGCCGGGTTCCTCACCCAGCGTCTTGTGCGGGATGCCGACCAGGGCGGCATCCATCACCGCGGGGTGCTCATAGAGGACGTTCTCGACCTCCACGCAGTAGATGTTCTCGCCGCCGCGGATCAGCATGTCCTTGGCCCGGTCGATGATGAACAGGAAGCCTTCCTCGTCGATCCGCGCCAGGTCGCCGGTGCGCAGCCAGCCGTCGACGAAGGTCTCCGCCGTCGCCTCGGGCTTGTTCCAGTAGAGCTTCACCACCTGCGGGCCCTTGCACCACAGCTCGCCCACCGAGCCGGCCGGCAGGATGGTCGCCCCGTCGGCCGGGTCGCGCACATGCATCTCGCCGACCGGCGCGGCGGGGCCGGCGCTGTCGGGACGGTTCTCGTAGTCCTTGCCCAGGTGCGAGGTGAAGGTGGCCGTGGTCTCGGTCATCCCCCAGCCGTTGCCGGGAGCCGAGCCTGGGAAGGTCTCGCCGATCTTGCGCACCAGCTCCGGCGCCGAGGGGGCGCCGCCGTAGGTCACCGCCACCAGGGACGATAGGTCGTACTTGGCCCGCGCCGGATGTTCGATCAGCTGCCAGGCGATGGTCGGCACCCCTCCGGTCGAGGAGACCTTCTCCCGCTCGATCAGCCGCATGGCCGGCTCGGCGTCCCAGCGGCGCATCAGCACGATCTTGCCGCCGCCGTTCATCGTCGGGGCCAGCGTCGCCGACAGGCCCGTGGCGTGGAAGAACGGCACCACCAAGAGCGTCACACGCTGCGGGATCTTGTGCGGGTCGCTCTCCGGCAGCGACTCGCCGGAGCGCAGGAAGTTGCGGGTCGCCGAGATGCCGCCGGCCCCGATGTTCGATGTCATGTTGCGGTGGGTGCCCAGCGCGCCCTTCGGCCGCCCCGTCGTGCCGGAGGTGTAGAGGATGGTCGCGTCGTCCTCCGGCCCCAGCTCGACGTCCGGCAGCGTCTGGTCGGGCAGGCTGCCCCAGTTGTTCACCGCGCCGATCACGTCCTCGATCCGGCGCACGCGGGGGTCGGCGGGTTCGCCGGTCAGGCGCGCGGCGTAGATCACCTTCAGGTCGGGCAGTTTCGGCAGATGCTCGGCCAGGCGCTCCAGCCGCTCGTCGTCGACGATCAGCACCTTGGACCCGGAATCCGCCAGGCCGTACTCCAGCTCCGCGCCCGTCCACCAGGCGTTCAGCGGGGTGACGATGGCGCCCACCAGGACGCCCGCGAAGAAGGCCACCGGCCACTCGGGCAGGTTCCGCATGACCACCGCCACGCGGTCGCCTTTCTGGACGCCATCGGCCTGCAGTTGGCGGGCCAGGGCGATGGTGGCGCGCGCAAAGCCCTCGTAGGTCGCCCGGTCGTCATCCAGCACCAGGAACTCGCGGTCCGGGAAGGCGCGGCTGTTCTGAAACACGTCGCGCAGGGTCGGCGGAGCGTTCTTCCAGACCTTGGTCATGATCCCGCGGATCGGCATTTCCTCGATCTCGAACCGCGCGCCGGGCGCGGTCAAAAGCGCGTGGGCCGCCTCGATCGACATGACGGGCCAGGACTTGGCAGGTTCACTCACCTTGAAGACACCTCTAACTCGGGCCGGCGATAGCCTGGGCCCATAGATCATTTCCCCACGGTCGCGAAGGTGGGGCGGCGACGGGAACCATAGCGCCCCTTCGGCCTTGATAGACCACAACTTAATCCCAGCCACCGGGCGCGTCTGCGTCGCCGGCCATCAGGACCTCAGGTTTGAAATCCACCGTTCGCAATGTGATGACCGGACTTCGCCCGGCGAAAGGGCCGTCGCGCCGACGCCTTGAACCGCAAGCCGATCCGAGCGTGCTGATCGACGAACTGATGTCCGGGCCGATCAAGCCGCGCCCGCAGATCATCGTCGTCGGCGACGAGGCGGTGAGCGGCATCAATCCCGCGCCGCCCAATACGACCTCGAGCCCCTCCGCCTAGGCCGGCGCCTTCTCCTTGCGGTTGGCGTAGGCCTCCTTCAACTCGCCCAGTTCCTTGGCGTATTTCTCGTGGGCCGCCTCGCGCAGCTTTGGGATGTGGTAGGCCGGGAACAGGTCGTTGTCGGGCGTGAACTCTTTCAGCACCTGCTTGGCCAGCGTCACTTTGTGGACCTCGGTCGGCCCGTCAGCGATGCCCATCACCAGCGAGCTTGTCACCATGTGCATGAACGGCATCTCGTTGGAGACCCCCAGTGCGCCGTGCAGGTGGGCGGCCTTGGTGGCGATGTCGTTATAGACCTTGGGCATCATCACCTTGATGGCGGCGATGTCCTTGCGGACCAGCTGGTAGTCCTGGTGTTTGTCGATCAGCCAGGCGGTGCGCAGCACCATCAGGCGGAAGCTCTCGAGCGCGATCCAGCTGTCGGCGATGTCGGCCTGGACCATCTGCAGGTCGGCCAGCTTGCCGTCGCGGGTGTTGCGAGAAACCGCGCGCTTGCACATCAACTCCAGCGCGTTCTTGCAGGCGCCGACCGTGCGCATGGCGTGGTGCACCCGCCCGCCGCCCAGGCGCACCTGGGCGATCACGAAGGCCGCCCCGCGCTCGCCCAGCAGGGCGTCATAGGGCAGGCGCACATTGTTGTAGCGGACATAGCCCTCGGTCCCGCCGCCGATCTCGCCGCCGCCGCCGACCGCGACGTTGCGGATGATCTCAACCCCCGGAGTATCGGTGGGCACCAGGAAGATCGAGGTGCGCCGATAGGGGTCCTTGGCGTCCGGGTCGGTGACCGCGTAGAGCACCAGGACCTTGGAGAAGCGGGCGTTGGTGGAGAACCATTTCTCGCCGTTGATCACCCACTCCTCGCCCTCCAGCACCGCGCGGGTCTTGAAGGTCAGCGGGTCCGAGCCGCCGGTGGGCTCGCTCATCGAGAAGGCCGAGCGGATCTCGCCGTTCAGCAGCGGCCAAAGGTACGTCTCTTTCTGGGCGTCGGTGCCGTAATGGGCGATGATCTCGGCGTTGCCTGAGTCCGGCGCCTGGCAGCCGAACACGGTGGGCGCCATGCCGTTGCGGCCCAGCTTCTCGTTCATCAAGCCGAGCTTCACCTGGCCGTAGCCCTGGCCGCCCAGTTCGGGACCCAGGTGGCAGGCCCAAAGCTTCTGGTCCTTCACCTTCTGCTGCAGCGGCTTGATAAACTTCTCGCGGCCCAGCGGCCCGTGGACGGCCATGCCCAGGTGCGAGAGCGGCTCGACCTCCTCGCGCATGAAGTCCTCGATCCAGTCGAGCTTCTTCTGGAACTCCGGATCGGTCTCAAAATCCCAGGCCATCTGCGTCTCCCCGTCGTCTCGATTTTTCGGAAGGACGGTACGCTAGGCGAGGGCCGATCGGTGAGTCAAACGGTTGTACGCCTACCTTGCGGCCGCCTCCCGGGCGTCCTTCTCCTCACGGCGCGCGCCCGCCAGGATCCCGGTCAACGAGTAGTTCCCCTCGTGGCAGCCGACCTCGTAGAGCGGTCCGCGGCTGGCATTGAGGGGGAGCTCCGCGCGCCAGTCGCGGGAGAAGATCTTCGGGTCGTGAACCTCGAAGGCATAGAGTATCTGCTCCGGCGAAATCCGCCGGAGGCGCTCTGTGACGACCGCGTCGGACGAGAGGTACAGACGGGCGAAGTTCGAACGCCGCAGCGACTGCTGGGCATGGAAGCCGGTTGATCGCACGACCAGCGTATCGCCCTCGTACCAGCCCTGCGGATGCCCCAGCCAAAGGGCTGGTGCGGCAGGCGACGGCGGGGCGCCCTTGTCGCTCAAGGGGATGATCCGGGTCTCGTGGTTGCCTTCCAGCAATACCACCACGTAGTCGCGCGTCTGCACGATCTGCCAGATATTGCTGCCGCCCGCATTCAGCATCGGCGGACCGGCGGACATATAGGGCAGGCAGCGATCGTTGGTGGGCCGAGTCTCGGGTCCGTCACTTCTGTAAGGACGACCAACGAGTTTCAGTCCGGCTTCGGTGTAGGGCAGCTTGCCGTCGACCGGATCGACCAGCCACGAGGTGCGGATCTGGCCTCCTATGCGCGCCAGCCGCCACCCCTCGTCCTGCCACTCGGACTCTTCCTGCCCGACATCATCCTCGGCGAAGACTTTCGGCGCCGGGATGGCCTTTTCCTGGGCTTCGCTGATGACCAGAGAGGGATAGGCGGCCGGCCGTTCCAGCTTGGTCGTCGAGTTGACGGACCAGATCCCTTCCAGCCTGGGCGGCGCAGACGCCCGCGCCGCGTCGCGTGGCCCGGCTTCAGCACCGACGGCGAGCGCGCAGATCAAGAACAGGGGGCCAGCGATAGCCAGCAGGGTTCGCATGCCCAAGGCGCTACCGCGGCTACCGCCGGGCGCCAATTCGATTCAACGCCTGGGCTAAAGGCCGGGCGTCCGAAACGGCCGCCCGGCCGCTGAACCATACGAAACTGTTTCGGCTAATGCGCCGTCTTCGCCTCGGCCTTGGCTTCCTTGGCCTCCGCGGCGGGGGTTTCGGAGCCGTTCTCCAGGACCTTGCCGGTAACGGCGTCGACGCCGACCTCAAAGGTCTTGTGGTGGCTCTTGACGTCGAAGCTGTAGCGCAGGCCTGAGCCACCGGCCTCCTTCTCCAGCTCCTGGTCGACGATCTTGCCGGGACGGGCCTGAAGCGCGGTGGCGCGGGCCGCCTCGAGTGAGATCTTGGCGTCCCCCGCGAGCGCGTGGCCCTTCAGGGTGGCGGCGTTGGCGCCCGCGGCGGTCAGAGCGGCGGCCGCCAGGACGGGAATAAGGATCAGTTTCATGGCGTATCGTTTCCTTTTGACCCCGACCTACGCCGCCAATAACGCCCAGCGTGTGTTCGAACGGTGTTCGCCCGGAGATTAGAATTTTCCGCCGCGACCCTCGCCGGCGGCGAAACGGGCCGCACCCTCCTGGCTCTGACCCGAGCGCAGGGTTTCCATGCCGAAGACGATCTCGGCGCTCTGCGCCGCTTCCCAGTCCATCGACCATTGGGCCAGCGCCGAGAGCCGGTCGTTGCGCATGCAGAGCTGCGGGAACGCTGAGAGCTGGGCGGCCAGTTCCAGGGCCGCGTCCAGGGCTCCGCCCTCCGGCGCCAGGCGGTTTGCAAGGCCGATGTCGTAGGCCTCCTTGGCGCTCACGGCGCGGCCCGTGAGGATCAGGTCCATCGCCCGCGACGCCCCGATCAGCCTGGGCAGACGGATGGTGCCCAGGTCGATCAGCGGCACCCCGAACCGGCGGCAGAACACCCCGAACACCGCCGTCTCGGCCGCCACCCGCAGGTCCGCCCAGCAGGCCACCTCCAGCCCGCCGGCCACCGCATGGCCCTCGATCGCGGCGATCACCGGCTTGCTCAGCGCCAGCCGCGTGCAGCCCATCGGACCCAGGTCGCCCTCCCGCAGCACAGGGTTGCCACGCCCCTCGGCGACGCCCTTCAGGTCCGCCCCCGCGCAGAACGCCCCGCCCCGGCCCTGCAGGATCGCCACGTCCAACGCCGCGTCGGCGTCGAAGGCCTTGAAGGCGTCGTAGAGCAGGCGCGCGGTCGGTCCATCCACGGCGTTGCGCGCGCCCGGCCGCTCGATGGTGACGATAGCCACGCGGCCGCGGATCTCGATGCTGATGGTGTCCATGACGGGTCTCCCTGCCGCATCGTCACGCTTGCGACAGTGCGGAAGGCAAGAGCAAATGGCCGCCTCGTTGCAGGGAGACGCATGCCGTGAACCAGATCAGCCGGATCAAGGCTTCAGGCTTTTCCGCCGATCGCCTGGCGCGCATCGACCGGCACCTGGAGGCAAAATACGTGGGCCCGGGTAAGATGCCCGGCGTCCAGTTCCTGCTGGCCCGCGACGGCGAGACCGTCCACGAAAGCATACTGGGCGACCGCGACGTGGAGCGTGGGACCAAGCTCACCTCCGACACCGTCTTCCGCATCTATTCCATGACCAAGCCGATCACGGCTGTGGCCCTGATGACCTTCGTCGAGGAGGGCCTGATCGCGCTGGACGATCCGGTGGCCAAGCACATCCCGGCCTGGAAGGACCTTGGCGTGTTCTCCGCCGGGACCGGGCCGTTCCTGACCACCCCGCCGGCCCGGCCGATGCAGGTGGTCGACCTGCTGCGGCACACCTCCGGGCTGACCTATGACTTCCAGAACCGCACCAATCTCGACGCCGCCTATCGCAAGCTGAAGGTCTGCCAGCCCCACGGCGAGGTCGACCTGGAGGGCATGGTCGAGCAGCTCGCCGCCCTGCCGCTGGACTTCTCGCCGGGCGAGGCCTGGAATTACTCGATCTCCACTGACATCTGCGGCTACCTGGTCCAGAAGCTGGCCGGCAAGCCGCTCTCCGAGGTATTCGCCGAGCGCATCTTCGGGCCGCTGAAGATGGTCGACACCGGCTTCTTCGTCCGCGAGGACCAGAAGGCACGCTTCGCCGCCTGCTACAACGCCACGCCGAGCGGCGGGCTGAAGCTGCAGGACGATCCCGCCGACAGCCCCTACTTCAACCCGCCGAAGCTGGAATCCGGCGGCGGCGGCCTAGTCTCCACGGCGGCCGACTACATGCGTTTCGCCAACATGTTGGTGAACGGCGGCGAGCTCGACGGCGTGCGGATCATCTCGCCCATGACCGTCAAGCTGATGGCGTCGAACCACCTGCCGGGTGGCAAGGACCTCACCGAGCTCTCCCGCTCGCTGTTCTCAGAGAGCACCAACGCCGGCGTGCGCTTCGGCCTGGGCTTCGCCGTGGTGTTCGATCCGCCGAAGACCCTGGTCCCCTGCTCGATGGGCGAGTTCTACTGGGGCGGCGCGGCCTCAACCGCCTTCTGGGTCGATCCGGTGGAGAAGGTCACCGCGGTGTTCATGACCCAGCTGATGCCGTCCTCGACCTATCCTATTCGGCGGGAGCTTCGGACCTTGGTCTATTCGGCGCTGACCGCGCAGAACGGTTGATCTCCAACTGCTCCTCGTCGGTGATTGCCTCGCTCTCGTCCATCATCGGCTGACCCAGGCCGGTGTCGGGGGCGTCGGCGCTGGGCGTCATGTCGAGCATCCGCGACTTCCGCCAGCCG
>JBBQTP010000049.1:0-25658 GCA_038213205.1 Caulobacterales bacterium | reverse complement strand
CAGCGACGTCCTGACCCGCCTGGTGAACGGTCACCTGCAGAGCCGGCTGGCTGAGCTCACGCCCTGGGCGTGGAAATCCCAAAACCCCGCGTAGAACCGTCAAGGCTTCAATGCCGGGGTGGCTGCGCTCCGCTTACGCTTGGCGATCATGCGTCGAGCCTTCTGCTTACGCGTGCGCGCCTTCACTAGGCCGCCGATAGGTGAGGCGCTTGCCGGCGACGTTGCGGAGCAATTCGTCGGTGCGCATGGTGTCGGAAACGCCCAAGCCCGAACGGTTCGAGTAGCGGAAATCGAACTCCGCCAGATAGCGCGACAGGTGGGCTTCCGAGACGTGCAGGAACGTCCCGGTGATCCCGCGCTTGAGGATCGAGAAGTAGTTCTCCACCGTGTTCGAGTGGTAGCGGCCTTCGCGGACGTACTCGCCCGCTGAGTGATCAACCGACGCGTGGCTGGCGAACTCCTTGCCGATCTTTTTGTAGAAGATCGCGCCGTCCGTCATTAGGTCCGACTTGCGGTCGGCAGTCGTGCGGATAATGCGGCCAAGGGTCTTGGAGTTGACGTTGGCGACGTGGAACGAACGGGCGCGGCCATCGCGCTCGACCAGGGTCACCACGGCCTGTTTACCGCCTAGGTGGTCCTTGTGCTTGTTGCGCTTGTTGGAGTGCTTGTTCGACTCCTTGCCGCCCACGTAGGTCTCGTCGGCCTCAACCGTCTTGCCGGAGCCGCCAAAGGGCGCGGGATCGGCGGGGTTCATCGCCTCGCGGATGCGGTGCGCCATGAACCAGGCCGTCTTGTAGGTCACGCCCAAGGTGCGGTGCAGCTGGTGGGCCGAATAGCCCATCTTGGATGACGACATGAGGTAGGTGGCGAGCAGCCACTTGTTGAGCGGAACCTTGGAGCGTTCGAACACGGTGCCGACCGTCGCGGTGAACTGATCGCGGCAGGCGTTGCACTGATAGAGCCCGGCGCGGTGATGCGAGCCCATGAGCTTCGTGGCTTCGTTCACAACGCCGCAATGCGGGCACTCAGGGCCGTTCGGCCAGCGCGTCGCCTCTAGGTGCTCGCGGGCTTTGTCGGCGTCTTGGAAGATCGGATCGGTCAGGTTCATCGGGCTTCTCGCGTCTGTGAGAAAACCCTACGGAATCAGTCCTGCTGTGTCAAGTATATAACTGCCGGCGTCGGACATGAACAAAACAAGAACACACTGGGGCCGCAGAGTCAAGTTTTTTCGAGCCGGCCGTGAGAGGCGGGGTCCAAATGTGACTCAACGGAGACGTTGAAGACGTCCATTATTGGGTATCGCCATTCCGCCTGGGGCGAACCGTCTCCGAACTTGCGCGGCGAGAAACACGGAAACGAGCGAGGCGGACAGCATCGTCATCTCGGATCCGGGGCGGCGATATACCGAGGTCGAGGCCTCAGGCCGTCGACTGGCTACCCGGTTGAGGCTCACAGAGGCATTTCGCCATAGCCAGCCGAGATGGCAGGGCCATTCACCGGGCGGGCGGAGCGAGCGACCCGAAATCGGCGGCGTGGGCAGCTTAAATGGAGAGGCGGACTCGGTCCGTCCACGCCCGGGCGCCCTGGGATTCGGCCAGATCCAAGGCTCGGCCCAGCAACGCGTCGGCCTCCCGCGTCGCGTTGGCGCCTCCGTGCAATCTCAGCACATTGGCTCTGACGCGGAAGCACTCCGGCGCGCACCAGAAGTCATCGACGCCGCGGAAGCAGCTGATGGCGTCGTCAATTGTCTCCAGCGCCTTCTCCGGAAGGCCGGCCGCAGCCTCCGACTGGGCGAGTTCGGCGAGAAAGAAGGGCAGGCGGTATGAAGACATTTTCCGGGCCGGGAGGGTGAGCGACGCCTGAAGTCTGGGCACTCCCTCGGGCAGGTCGCCCGATTTCACCTGGATAATAGCGCTCAGGATTTCGCTCCTCGCAATCCAGGTTTCGAAGCCGACGTTTGATCCCATGGCGCTCAGGCGTGCAGCTGCCGCGGCGGCAGCGCCGAAATCGCCATCCAGAATTTCCAAGGCGATGGCGCTATCGAGCGCGAATCCCAGGGAGCCAGCGTGTTCTACGCGGGTCGCTTCGCTGACCGCGGTCTCGATCTGCTGGCGCGATGCCGCCGCGTCCCCCTGGATCCAGTCAATCCAGGCCAGGAAGCCGCGCGCGAGGACCTGCTGATCGAATTGGAACCGTCCAGAGGAAGCTCGGAGATCGGGATCGCCTAAGTCGTCGACGACATCTTCGAGGATCTTACGGGCCTCGGCATGCCGGCCTTGCAGGTGAAGAGCCGATCCGATCATGCGCTCTCCAACCAACCGTTCAGCCGCCGCCTCAGCACCACGCGCGGAGTCGCGGAGCTCGGCCGCGTGCTTCAGAACACCGTCAAAATCCCCATCGTTGAGATTTATGGTCGCCAGCGCCCAGAGGCCGCGCATGACGTAGTCGTGGTCGCCCAGCTCCCGGGCGATCTCAATGGTCGCCGCTATATGACGCCGATTGCCCATGTCGTTTCCATGGGTGAAGCCGTGCGCCACACCGAAGGCGTGGCGAATCTTCATCTCGTACACGTCAGTCGCGCCGGTGAGAGCTTTGCGGCACCAGGCGAGGCATTCGCGAGCCAACCCCATCTGCAGCCAGATCGGCGCAAGGGCTGCGGCAATGGCCCGCCCCAGCGTGTGATCACCGTCCTCGGAAAAGGACCAATCCATGGCGGCTCGCGCGTCGTCGAGCCTTGGCCCATAGAGCGAGATCCAGGCTTGGTTGCCCATCCCCGCCCGGCGGCTTTCCGCCTGCTCGAAGAACGCCCGCGTTGCCTCGGCGTATCGTTGCGCCACTCGGGCGCTGGCTCCAGAACGCGCGAGCTTCTCGCGCGCGTACACCCGGTTCGATTCCAAGAGTCGGTAGCGGATGCCGCCAGCGCCGATTTCGGTGGCAACCAGCGATTTTTGGGTCAGAACGCCGACGATTGCGCGCACTTCCTCGGGTGCGATGTCGGAGACCGAGGCCACCGCGCAGGCGAGATCCAGCTCGAACCCACCGGCTATGACCGACAGGCATTTGAAAACGTGCTGCTCGGAGGGGCTCAGTAGATCGAAGCTCCAATCAAGGGCGGCGCGCAGGGTCTGGTGGCGTGATTGCGCGGTCCGCCGGCCGCCGGTCAGCAGCGTCAAACGGTCCTCAAGGCCGGCGGAAATTCCCCGCACGCCCAGGGTCGACATATTCGTGGCGGCAAGCTCGATGGCGAGAGGCAAGCCGTCGAGGCGCCGGCAGATCTCTGCGACGCCGGCGCAGTCTTCTGGCGTGAGCTGATACCCGCCGCCGGCAGCATTTGCGCGCTCAGCGAAAAGTTCGATGGCGCTGAACTTTAGCGCATCTTCGGGCAGTTCGGGCGCGATCGCCGGTGTGACCAACGGTGGCAGGCGATGCAACCATTCGCCTTCGGCGCGCAAGGGCTCGCGGCTCGTGGCAAGAATACACAGGCTCGGAGCCCCGCGCAGGAGGGCCTCCGCCACCGCAGCCGCGGCGTCCGCGAGGCGTTCGCAATTATCCAAGACTACGAGCAGTTGCTTTCCCGCCAGCGGCTTTGCCAGGGCTCTCGCTGTCATCTCGGAAACCCCAGGGAGACCGAGTGCGATGGCCAGGGTCCCGGGCGCGGTCTCCGGATCCTCCAGGGTCGCGAGGTCGACGAACCGCACCCCGTCGGCGAATTTGTCGGCCAGCCGCTCTGCAACCTCAAGCGCCACGCTGGTCTTGCCAATGCCGCCGGGACCCACGACCGTAACAAAGCGGCGTTCCAAGATCTGGTCGGCGACCACCTCGACGACGGCGGCGCGTCCGATTAGCCGCTCCAGACGCAAAGGAACTGAAGGGTGCGCCGAGGCTCCTGCCAAGGGTTCCGGCTCTTCGGTCCGGATGACCGGCGCCACGAAGATGTAGCCTCGACCAGCCACGGTGTGGATATGGTCCGCGCCCGACTCGCCCAAGGCTTTGCGCAGAGACGACAGATGCACGCGCACGCTGGCCTCGTCGACGTAGATCCCGGGCCACAGGCGAGCCTGGATTTCTTCTTTGGTCACGAGTTCGCCGGGGCGGGAGAGTAGCAGTAGCAAAATGTCCGTGGCGCGGCTGCCGATGCGGAGCCGCTCGCCCGCGCGGGTCAAGGCGCGGCGCCTTGGTGAGAATTCGAAATCGCCAAATCGTAAGACGGCAAGGTCGGACATGGGCCGGGCTCAAAGGGCGGCGAACCGCGTCAGTGACCGCAATAGCATCGCACAGGCCTCCCCGGGCAAGAGCGGCCGGGGGTTTCAAGCGGCGCTTTACGATTCTTTACAATAGCTAGCGCGCGCCGGGATTCCAGCCAGCGCAACGTCCCTCCCGAGCCCCGTGGCGGCCCCTTCGTCCGCCCCCCGGCCTTTGGAGATTGCGCATGACCCTTGCTACTTCACTTCGCCGATTGGCCGGCGCCGCCTTGACCATTCTCGCCAGCCCGGCCGTCAGCGCCGCGGCCGGCTTCGACCTGCCCCAGGGCTTCCACACCCAGGAGGTCGCCACCAACGGCACCACGCTGCACGTTCGGGTCGGCGGGACGGGCCCGGCCGTCGTGCTGCTGCACGGCTATGGCGAGACCGGCGACATGTGGGGCCCGCTGGCGGCGGACCTTTCGAAGACCCACACGGTGATCGTGCCCGACCTGCGCGGCATGGGCCTCTCCGCCCGCGCCGAGAGCGGCTTCGAGAAGGCCAACGAGGCGGAGGACATCGTCGGCGTCATGGACGCACTGCACGCGCCGCAGGCCGAGGTGGTGGCCCACGACATCGGCAACATGGTCGCCTACGCGCTCGCCGCCCGTCATTCGGATCGGGTCACCAAGCTGGTGCTGATGGACGCGCCCGTGCCCGGGATCGGGCCCTGGGAAGAGATCCTCAAGAACCCGCTGCTCTGGCACTTCCGGTTCGGCGGCCCCGACATGGAGCGCCTGGTCGCCGGCCGTGAGCGCATCTACCTTGACCGGTTCTGGAATGAGTTCTCCGCCGATCCGGCGCATTTCTCTGAAGCCAGCCGTGTCCACTACGCCAAGCTCTATGCAGGGCCCGGACGCATGCATGCAGGCTTCCGCCAGTTCGCCGCTTTCGACCAGGACGCCATCGACAATCGCGCCTGGCTCGCAAGCCACGGCAAGCTCACCATGCCGGTTCTGGCGGTGGGCGGCGGCCAGTCGTTCGGCCCCATGATGGCGGTCGCCGTGCAGGGCGGCGGCGTCAACGTCAGAGAACGTGTCATCCCGGGCGCGGGGCATTGGCTCATGGAGGAGCAGCCCGCGGCAACAGTGGCGGCGATCCGCGGCTTTCTGGACGATCGTCCAACAGCGGCCTCCGACGGACACCTAGGACAGACGGCGCTATCGTTCGAGCAGACGCAGACGATGCCTATGGCTGGCGCCGGCGCAGGCACATCCGGGCTGAGCGGCATCCGGACGGTCCTGCTCTATGGCGACCCGGCCAAGCCCGGTCCCTACGCGCTGGAAATCCATGTGCCGCCGAACACGGCCATCGCGGCCCACACCCACCGCGACGACCGCTTCGCCACGGTGATCTCAGGCGCCTGGTACTTCGGCTACGGCGTCAAGCCCGCCGACGCGCCGGTCAAACCGCTGACGGCCGGCGGCCTCTACACCGAGCCCGGTGGGGCGCCGCACTTCGCGTTCACACGCGCCGAACCCGCCGTGGTCCGGCTGACCGGGGTGGGGCCGAGCGACACGACATTCGTCGCCGCCAACTCGTCCCGCTGATTGCAAACCCTGATCAAGGAGACGGCCATGACATCCTTCCCGAACATCCGCGATCCCAAGACCGATCACCTGTTGACCCCGCAAAACGCGGCCCTGGTGATCATCGACTACCAGCCGGTTCAGGTGAGCTCGATCCAGTCGATGGAGAAGCGAACCCTCGTCGCCAACATCACGGCCGTGGCAAAGACGGCGAAGCTCTACGGCCTGCCGACCGTCATCGCGACGGTGAACGTGGCCACCGGCCGCAACCAGCCGACCATCCACCAGATCGCCGACGTGTTCCCCGAGGTCGCGCCCATCGACCGGACCTCGATCAACGCGTGGGAGGACGAAGACTTCGTCGCCGCGGTGCGGGCCACTGGCCGCAAGAAGCTGATCCTGTGCGCCCTCTGGACGGAAGTCTGCCTTGTCCATCCGGCTCTCGACGCCCTGGCGGAAGGCTTCGAGGTTTATCCGGTGGTTGACGCGGTCGGCGGCACATCGCGCCAGGCACATCAAGCCGGGCTGCTGCGCCTGATTCAGGCTGGCGCGCAGCCCACCAGCTGGGTGCAGCTGATCTGCGAACTCCAGCGCGACTGGAACCGTGCTGCCACCGTGCCGGGCTTCACGGAAATCCTTTTCGCGGTCGAGGGACATTGACCGTGCCCCCCCGCGCTTGGGAGGAGCTTGTTGCACGCGCCAACGCGACGGCCAAACAGCCGGTCATCCTCATCCACGGCTTGTGGCTCCAGGCCCGCGCCTGGGACACCTGGGTGGAGGATTTTGAGGCCAACGGCTACGTCGCTGTGGCCCCGGCTTGGCCGTCGGACCAGGGCGGTGAGGCGCGGGCCGAAACAATCGGCAACGTGGCGGCGCATTTCTCGTGTATCGCCGAGGCGCTCACCAGCCGCCCCGCCATCGTTGGCCACTCGTTCGGCGGACTGATCGCGGAGATTCTCGCAGGTCGAGGTCTATCGGCGGCAACAGTGGCGATCGCGCCCGCTCCGTTTCGCGGGGTGCTTCCCCTGCCGATTTCGGCGCTGCGCGCGGCTTGGCCCGTCCTGCACAATACTGGCGCCGCAAGCCGGCGGACTGCGCTGACGCCGGCGCAATTCCGCTATGCCTTCGCCAACGCGGTCGAGCCATCCGAAAGCCAGGCGCTCTATGCCGCCCAGGCTGTCCCCGCGCCTGGCAGGCCGATCTTCCAGGCTGCTGCCGCCAACCTCAACCCTTGGACGGAGGCCCGGGTGGACACCGCGGCGATCAACAGGGGGCCGATGCTGATCGTCGCCGGAGAGCAGGACCATACGGTCCCGCCTGCCATCGCGCGCGCCGCCTACCAGTTACAGAAACGAAATCGCCACGCCGTCTCGGAGTATCTCGAATTCCCCAGGCGCGGCCATTCACTGACGATCGACGCGGGCTGGCGCGAGGTGGCCGACGCCGCGCGCTGCTTCGTCCAACGGTTCGTGTGACAGCTGCTCCGACGCTTCTCCCAATACACCGCGGAAGTGAAGGGTGCGTCCCATGTGGCTATTCACATTCCATCGGGGTGGCGGCGCTCATAGAGGACGTGACTGGTTGAGGGCTGCAGACGCCGCCCGGCACTTCGCGACTTAAGCTAGGCGGAAGTCGCCAGTCTGCTTGCTGGCTAGGGGCGAATGCCCGCTCATGGCGTACTTTCGCCGCTGTTCCGTCAGTCGGTCGTGTCCCGCCGCGCCAGAGCACGACGGGTTTTGATGGAACCATCCAAACCCTGAATCATGCTCGCAGGTTTAGGCGACGAAAGGGCCTAGTTGAAGCGCTTCGCTTTCCGAGGGTGGACGGTGTCGCCCCGGCTCAGCATGGCCACCATCTCGGCGATCTTGGCGGCCCGCTTCTGCGGCGTCTTCGCCTGGTGCACGCGGTACAGGACCGCATAGCGGTTGGCCGAATCCAGCGCGTCGAACAGTTCGCGCGCCGCGGGTTGGGCGTCGAGCGCGGCGTTCAGGTCGGCATCCACCGCGGCTTCACTCTGGCGGGGGTAAGCCGCCGCCCAACGTCCATCCGCCTTGGCCTTGTCGACCTGCGCCCGCCCCCGCGGGTGCATGCGGCCCGCGTCCTCCAGTCTCTCGACGCGCTGGCGATTGATCTGTGACCAGGCGCTCCTGGGTCGCCTCGGCGTGAAGCGGGTCTTGAAGAATTGATCGTCCACACGGCCAAGCTGGCCATCCACCCAACCGTAGGCCAAGGCGCTGTCGATCGCGTCCGACTTGCTTACGGTCAACTCCGGCGCGCCCTTCCTGGCGAACCTCAGCCAGGCTCCGGGAGAGGCGTTGCCCTGCTCGGCCAGCCACCGCTCCAGCGACTCCGGATCGGCGAACGTCAGCAGGGGAAGGTCATCCTCGGGCATCCGCTTCTCCTTCCGCATTCTCGGCGGTTCGAAGGACAGGCGACACTCGATTACTTTGCGCCTTTGGCGGCCACTTCCTGGAGCCGGGCGCCGCGAAGGATGCCTTCCATCGCGTAGTTCCCCTCATGGCAGGCGTATTCGTAGATCTGCCCCTTGGCGGGCTTGAAGGCATACTCGCCCGACCAGGCTTGCGTGTAGTGCACCGGATCGGCGACCGTGAACTGATAGAGCAGCTCGTTCTTGTCGATCCGCGTGAAGCGTTCCGTCACCGTGCCCTGCGATGACACGGGGGTCAGGGTCCGCCCTTCCTGGATGGGGTTCACGTTCTTCGTCTCGGTGACCAGCGTGTCGCCTTCCCACCAGGCCACCGTATCGCCCAGCCAGGGCCTGATCCCGGCCGGCTGGTGAGACGCGCGGGCCTGGTCAGCGGAGGCGAAGATCGGGGCGATCCGGACGTCGTGGTTCATCTCCAGGTCGATCACGAAATAGCCCGGCGTCACGACGAAGCTGTAGTTGTTGTTGTAGATCGCGTTGAGCATGACCGGCCCGCCGGCGTCGCTCTGCGCGATCAGGCAACGTTCGCGGAGCGGCAGATCCTCCGGCCCCACGTAGGCGCCTTTTCCGGATTGATACTCGGTCCCGTCCCGGATTGTGAGGGCAAGGCTTTTCGCGCGATTGCGGAACGGCATCTTCCCGTCGGCGGGGCTGGTGATGAACGAGGACCGCGCTTCTCCGCGAACCCGCATCAGCCCGTCGCCGGAATCGATCCAGAACGAATTGTAGCCGGCCGTGGCGTCCTCGTCCTTGAAGGCGCCCTTGGTCAGATCCGAGCTCCCGTTCGCCGTTGCGAGACGTGTGGTCGTAGCCTTCGCCACCGCGTCGGCCTGTGCCTTCGGGACGACAAGCTGGGAAAAGGTAGCGGGTCGCTCAAGCCGGGTGACGGTGGCGTTGGTCCAGACCCCCTCGAAATTGCGCGCCAGGGCCTTGGGCGCGGCTTGGCTCAGCGGCTGGGCCAAGGCCGGGCCGGCGAGGAGCACGGCCAGCATTGCGGCCGCAGACATCGTGGCTCTTGTCATCGCATTGGCTCCCCGGTCTTGGCTTTCCGCCAGCATCTGCCTGGCGCGACGGACCGGCAACCGTTCAGTTCAGGTCGGTCTTCTTTGGCGGTTCCGGCGGCAGCGGCGCGATCGGCACCCCGTCCTCCACCAGGTCGCGGACTTCGTCGGAGGTGGCCTGGCCGTAGATGCCGCGGTCCTCGGAGCGGCCCTCGTGGATGGCGCGGGCCTCGCGGGCGAAGGTGTCGCCGACGTCGTCGAAATTGTCTTCCACGTGGCGGCGGATGCGGCCCATGGCCTCCATCATCATCTCGTGGGCCGGCGCGGGCGCGTCGGAGCCCTTGTTCTTCGTGCTGGCGACGGCGGGCGCCATGACCTGTTTGCGCACCGCCTTGGAGGCGCAGACCGGGCACTCGATCAGGCCGCGGGCCTGCTGGTCGTCGAAGTCGCCCGAGGCGGCGAACCAGCCCTCGAACTGATGCTCATGCTCGCAAGCGAGGGCGTAGCGGATCATGCCAACGCCTGGGGCGCGGTGAACGCCCGCGCATTGGCCAGCGCCGGGATGGCGGTCCGCGCCCTGGCGGCGGCGGGCAGGTCCAGGTCGGCGAACAGCACGCCGGGCTGGTCGTGGTCGAGCGTCGCGATCACCTCGCCCCAGGGCGCGACGGCGATCGAATGGCCCCAGGTGCCGCGCCCGTCCTCATGGCGGCCGCCCTGCGCGGGGGCCAGCACGAAGGCGCCGGTCTCGATGGCCCGGGCGCGCATCAGCACCTCCCAGTGCGCCGCGCCGGTCGGCCGGGTGAAGGCCGCCGGAATGGTCATCACCTCGGCGCCGGCCAGCGCCAAAGCGCGGTAGAGGGCGGCGAAGCGCAGGTCGTAGCAGACGGTCATGCCGAGTTTCAGGTCGCCGGCGCGCGCGGTGACGGCCCGGTCGCCGGGTTCGTAGGCCTCGGACTCGCGGGCGGTCTCACCGGTCGGCAGGTCGACGTCGAACATGTGCAGCTTGTCGTAGGCCGCGACGATCTCGCCGGCCGGCGAAACCAGCAGCGAGCGGTTGGCCGCCTTGCCGTCCTCGCGTTTCACCAGGGCCGAGCCGATCAGCACCCAGGAGCCTGTGTCTTTCGCCGCCTGCTGCAGGCCAAGCACCACGACGTCTTCGTCCTGCGACTTCAGCGTCGGCAGCAGCAGCGCGCGGTCCTTCTGGACGACGTTGGTGCACTCCGGCGTGGCGATGAACCGGGCCCCGCCCGCCGCGGCCTCGCGGACCATCGGCAGGACATGCGCCAGCGCCGCCTCATGGGTGGCCGGTGTGCGGGTCTGGATCAGGGCGACCTTCATCGTCGGTACATAGCCTAACTTTCCTTCCCCGTTCACGGGAGAGGTAGGGGTCAGGCTGCGGCCTGCAGCAGCGGGTCGAGTTCGCCGGCGCGGTCCAGAGCCACCAGCTCGTCGCAGCCGCCGATGTGCCGCTCGCCGATGAAGATCTGCGGGAACGTCGCGCCGCCGCCGGAGCGCTGGATCATTTCCTGGCGCTTCTCCCGGTCGAAGGCGGCCTCGATCTCGGTGAACTCCACGCCCTTCTGTT
Organism: Caulobacterales bacterium; assembly: GCA_038213205.1. Taxonomy (GTDB): domain Bacteria; phylum Pseudomonadota; class Alphaproteobacteria; order Caulobacterales; family Caulobacteraceae; genus Phenylobacterium. Next base: position 14,856 of record JBBQTP010000049.1, on the reverse strand, counting down.
CCAGCAGCGCGACCGCGCGGAAGCAGTAGGAGCAGTAGGGCTTGGTGTAGATCGTGACGCGGGGCGCGGCGGGGGGCATGGCTTTTCAGGTAAACGCGTGTCGCAGAAGTTTCATATGGTGTTTCCTGCCATCTCTTTAAGACTGGGGCATCTCTTTAACCCGCGCGACCACTGCGACATCCACGCGCACCGCGCCGGCGGCCTTCAGGGCCCGCGCGCAGCCCTCAGCGGTGGCGCCGGTGGTCAGGACGTCATCGATCAGCAGGATGCGTTTGCCCTCGACCTGGCGCGCACGGCCGGGCGGGACCAGGAAAGCGCCGGAGACGTTGCGCTTGCGGCCTGAACCGGACTTGCCGCCTTGCGTCTCCGTGGCGCGTTTGCGGATCAGGGCGTCGGGCAGGTAGGCGACGCCGGAGAGCCGGGCCAGCGGCCGGGCGATCTCGGCGGCCTGGTTGTAGCGGCGGCTGAGCAGGCGCGACGGGTGCAGCGGCACGGGCGCGATGGCGTCGGCCTCCTCCAGCAGCTGGCGGGCGGCGCGCGACAGCCAGCGGGCGAACAGCGGGGCCAAGTCCAGCCGGTCGGCGTGCTTCAGCTTCAGGATCGGCTCGCGGGAGGTGTCGTCGTAGAGGCAGGCGGCGCGCGCCGCGTCGAAGGCCCGCGGCCTGGCCAGACAGGCGGCGCAGCGGCTGCCGATGTCATACTCGAAGGGCACGCCGCAGCCGTCGCAGACGGGGCCATCGAGGAACTGGATGCGGCTCCAGGCCGCGGCGGAGAGCCCGCCGGCCTGCGCCAGCCCGCCGTCGATCGACTGCGGCGGGAACACCAGGTCGAGCGCGCCGCGCCACAGCGCCCGGGCTCTGGGCCCCGGTTTCAAAGCCTGCAGGAAAAGGCCATGTTCCGCGCCGATGTCCGCCCCTCCCCATTCTTTGCCGCCAAGGCTGTTCGACCGCGCCCTGCATCGAAAGCGCCTGGATCGCGCCGCCAGCGGATTCGCCGGCGCCGATTTCCTGCAGCGCCGGGCCGCCCTCGACCTGACCGAGCGCCTGGAAGGGATCATGCGGGACTTCCCGCTGGCCGTCGACCTCTCGGCGCGTTCGGGCGCGTTCCGGGAGGCTTTGGCGCAGAGCGAGGCCGCGACCCGCGTGGGCCTGCTGGTCGAAGCGGACCTCTCGCCCGCCATGCTGAGCGGCCGCGCCAGCCCCCGCGTTGCCCTCGACGAAGAGCGGTTGCCCTTCGCGCCGGCCAGCCTCGACCTGATGGTCTCCACGCTCGGCCTGCACTGGACCAACGACGTGGTCGGCGCCCTGATCCAGATTCGCCGCGCGCTGAAGCCCGACGGGCTGTTCCTGGGCGCCCTGCTGGGCGGCGCGACGCTGACCGAGCTCCGCCAGGCCCTGACTCAGGCCGAGGTCGAGATGCTGGGCGGGGCCGGCAGCCGCGTCTCGCCCTTCGCCGACAGCCGCGACGCCGCGGGCCTGCTCCAGCGCGCCGGCTTCGCCCTGCCGGTCGCCGACGTCGACCGCGTCAGCGTGAGTTACCAGCATCCCCTGAAGCTTCTCGCCGACCTGCGCGCCATGGGAGAGACCAACGTGCTCGCCGAACGCCACCCCAAGCCGCTGACCCGCGCCCTGCTGGCGCGGATGAGCCAGATCTACATCGAACAGTTCGCCGGCCCGGACGGGCGCGTGCCGGCCACCTTCGAGATCGTCACCCTGACCGGCTGGGCGCCGCACGAGAGCCAGCAGCAGCCCCTGCAGCCGGGCTCGGCGAAGATGCGTCTGGCCGACGCCCTTGGGACCGTCGAGCACCCGCTACCCACAGAGAGGCGGTGAAACTTCTTAACGTGCTGATCACCATAAATCGCGACAACTGAGCACGCCGCCAATGGCCGCTCTCTCAGCCAACCTCACGGCTTCGGGGGCTGCGTTCGGCTCAGGAGCCAGTTGTGAAACTTAGCTATTTCAAGAACCTCTGCCTCGCCGCGGCCCTTGCCGCCCTGGCCGGCTGCGCGACCAGCCCGACGCCGAAGCAAGCGCCGCTGGTCCGCCGTGCGCCGCTCAACACCTACTACGGTTATGCCCCCGCCCCGCCCGCGCCGGCCGCTCACGAAGAGCGCAGCCTGGTCGCCCAGGCCGGCGCCTTCGAAAGCTACATGCGCCGTGCGCGGGCCATCGATGCCAGCTTCTCCGGCCCCGGCGAGGTCGCCCAGGCCCTGCAGACCGGCGCCTCGCACGAGCCGCTCGAACTGGAAGGCGGCATGGTCGCCTTCGCCGCGCTGGCCGCCTTGCAGGAGCCGCGTTTCGTGGCCGCCGTGAGGGCCGACCGTTCAGACCTGGCGCGCCGTCTGGCCGCCGATCCCGCCCTTGCGCTGCAGATTCCTGGCGCCGACCTGGCCGGAGCCCGGGCCAGCGGCGCGCTCTACGCCCAGGGCTTCGCGCTCAGCGGCCAGGGCGAGAAGGTCAAGCACGCCGCCTATTCTGTGCAGCACCAGGCCTGGTCCACCGCCAAGGTCTCCGACCCTTCCGGCCGCCTGGCGCGGGTAAAGCAGCTGTCGACGCTTGCCTACGAGCCGACCCGCGACGACCCGCAACACCTGCAATCGGCCCTGACCGAGGGCGCACGGCGCGCCGGCGCGGCGAGCCCGCTGGTCGCCCGCGGCGTGGCCCTGGCCGCCCTGAATGTGCTCGGCGAAGAGCGTCAGGCCCGCGCCCTGATGAGCGAGCCGCAAACCACGTCCTGCCTGCACATGGCCAAGCTCAACCTCTACCAGTGCCTGGCCAGCGCGGGGCCGCACTACGAGGACATCTACTGCCTGGGTCAGCACGCCATGATCGACACCGGCCAGTGCGTGCTAGAGGCGGCCAAGGCGCCGACCCAGCGGCAGGCCTCGGTGATCAAGACCAGCTATCGGCCCTAGGCGTCAGAGCAAATCCCGCAGCCACGCGACCAGCGGCGGGTCGGCCGGCGGCATCGGGTAGCCGGAGAGCTTCGACGGCTTCACCCAGGCCAGCGCCTTGTGCTCCTTGGCGACGATCTGGCCCTCCCAGCGCCGCACCAGGAAGAGCGGCATCAGCAGGTGGAAGGCCTCGTAGTCGTGGCTGGCGAAGACGAAGGGCGCCAGGCAGGCCTGGGTGATGACGATCCCCAGCTCCTCCTCCAGCTCGCGGATCAGGCAGGCTTCCGGCGTCTCGCCCGCCTCGACCTTGCCGCCTGGGAATTCCCACAGGCCGGCCATCGGCTTGCCCTCCGGCCGCTGACAGATCAGCACCCGCCCGTCGGCGTCGATCAGCGCCGCGGCGGCGACCAGGAGCAGGGGTTTGCTCATTTCGCCGCCGGCGGGGCGTACGGCGCACGGCGCGGCGAGCCTCGGGTGGCCGCGTCGGGCTCGCCCCAGCCGTAGGCCGCTGCCAACGCGCGCTGCATCTCGGACATCAACACCGCACCAGCGTCGCTGTTGGTCATGATGACAAAGCCTTGCCGCGACCCATCCAGGAACGCGAAGGCGGTGCACTGGAAGCCGGCGTTGCCGCCGCTGTGCTGGATGTAGGGATGGCCGCCCCAACGTCCGAGCGCGAGGCCCAGGCCATAGTTGGCGTCGACGGGCGTCATCATCGCCTGAGCGCTGGCGGGGCTCAGCAGAGCGTGCGGGCGTTCGGCATGGGCATCCTGCAGGCTGATCAGAAAGCGGCCGTAGTCGGCTGGCGTGGTCCACAGGCCGGCGGCGGCGTACTCCGGATAGGTGTTGCGCGCGCCGGGAATGACCGCCCCCTTGGCGTCGTGGCCGCTCGCGGCCCGCCTCAGGAGAGCGTCGGGCAAGGGCTGGACGAAGGTCGACTGGCGCATGCCTGCCGGACGCAGCACGAGTCGATCCAGAAGCTCCGGATAGGGCTTGCCGCCGGCTTCGACGATCGCCAGTTGCGCCACAACGTAGCCCCCGCCGGAATAGGCGTAGACGCCAGGCGCCTCGAACGATCGCACGGGCGGGGTGTTGGCCGGCGGCGTCCCGTCGAGGATTTGGACGGCGGTGGGAACGGCCTTGCCGGCCTGGTACCCCGGGAAGCCGCTGACCGTCAGCCCCGCAGTGTGGCTGAGCAGCCGGCGCAGCGTGACCTTTTTCTCAGCCGTGTAGGGGCTGGGCGGCACCTTCCACCCCTTCAGGCGGCTGTTGATGTCCTCGTCCAGATCGAGGCGACCCTGCTCCACCAGGCGCAGCACGGCGGTGGCGGCGAAAGCCTTGCTCATCGAGGCGGCCTGGAACAGCGTCTGCGGCGTGACCGGCCGGGGATCCGCGGCTGCTGCGACGCCATAGGTGCGGGTCCACTTTACATTTCCGTCCTCGATGAACGCGATGCTGACGCCGGGGACTTTGAGCTCGGCCATGCGGACGGCCAGCGTCTTCTGGGGCGGGGGCGTGCTGATGGAAGCCGGCGAAAGGCGGGTCTCAAACGCCGCGATGGCGGCCAGATCCTTCTCGCCTGGGCTCGCATACGCCGCGCCCCCCAGCGCCAGGACCGCCGCCACAAGTCCGATCAGCCTGCGCATCTTTGCCCGCTCCTGCCCAATTCGCCGTCCCAAGCTGGCATCCCACGGCTTGCGGCCAATCGGCAACAGCCGCCGCAAAGTCGAGTCCGTGGGTTGACATTAAGGCCGCAAACCCCGATGTGCAGCCCGCGTCACGAACTATGACGTGCTCAGCGCTCCAGCCGCGTGGGGTCTCTCTTGAGGCCCAGCCTGTCGAGCGCCGTAAGATCCATAGATCGCCCATCACGCGGGGCGCTTCCCCAAAGACCCGCGACCTCCGCGCCCTCGATGTGATCGATTGGGCGCGTTCGGCGCATATCTGAGAGTTTCTTTGCTTTGACTCAATTCACCGACTTCGGCCTGGCCGCCCCGCTTCTCAAGGCGCTGGCCAGCGAAGGCTATACCACCCCCACCCCGATCCAGGCGCAGGCGATCCCCGGCGTCATGGCCGGCCGCGACCTGCAGGGCATCGCCCAGACCGGCACCGGCAAGACCGCCGCCTTCGCCTTGCCGATCCTGCACCGCCTGGCCGCCGAGAAGCGCCAGCCGGAGCGCAAGGGCGCTCGCGTCCTGGTGCTCGCCCCGACCCGCGAACTGGCGAGCCAGATCGGCGAGAGCTTCAAGACCTACGGTCGCCACATGGGGGTCACCGTCGCGGTGATCTTCGGCGGCGTGAAATACGGCGCCCAGCACAAGGCCATGGCCAACGGCGTCGACGTGCTGGTCGCCACGCCGGGCCGCCTGCTCGACCACCTGCAGGAAAAGACCATCACCCTGCGCGGCGTGGAGATCTTCGTCCTCGACGAGGCCGACCAGATGCTCGACCTGGGCTTCGTGCTGCCGATCCGCCGGATCGTGGCGCACATCCCGAAGGTGCGGCAGAACCTGTTCTTCTCGGCCACCATGCCGAGCGAGATCAGCAAGCTCGCCTCCGAACTGCTCACCGATCCGCTGCGCGTGTCGGTCGCCCCGCAGTCGACCACCGTCGAGAAGGTGAACCAGAAGGTCCTGTTCGTTGAACAGAGCCGCAAACGCGCCCTGCTCTCCGAGCTGTTCGACGACGCCGGCTTCAAGCGGGTCATCGTCTTCACCCGCACCAAGCGCGGCGCCGACCGTGTGGCCCGCGGCCTGGAGCAGGTGGGCGTCGACGCCGCCTCGATCCACGGCGACAAGAGCCAGGGCCAGCGCGAACGCGCGCTCGCCGACTTCAAGGCCGGCAAGGTCCGCGCCCTGGTCGCCACCGACATCGCCGCGCGCGGCATCGACATCGATGCCGTCAGCCACGTTGTGCAGTACGAACTGCCCAACGTGCCGGAGAGCTATGTTCACCGCATCGGCCGCACCGCGCGCGCCGGCGCCGACGGCTCGGCGGTGGCCTTCTGCTCGGACGACGAGCGGACCCTGCTGCGCGACATCCAGAAGGTGACGCGCCAGACCATCCCGTCCTTCGACCGCCGCAACGACAAGCAGCTGGGCGCGGCCACCGCCGCGCTTCCGGAAGTCGCCGGCAAGCCGGAGCGCGCCGACACTCGCGGCGCGGGTGGCGGTCGCGGCAATCACCAGCCCAAGCGCAACCGCAATCACGGCGGCGGCGGTAACGGCGGCCATCGCCATGAAGGGGCTCCGGCTCGCTCGAATGGCGGCGGCGACCAGAAGCCCGCCCAGCGTCCGGCCTTCAGCGGCCCGCGGCGTGGCGGCGGTGGCGGTGGCGGTCAGGCTTCGCCCGGCCGCACCGGCGTGTGGTCGAACCGTTAGGCCCGATCGCGGCATTAAAGACTATCGGGGGCTCCGCCGCGAGGCGGGGCCCCTTTTGTTTGACACCTTCGGGAAATGGCCCTCGGCTTGCACCCTGGGCGTGGGGATGAGCCGTGAGCACCGAACAGGACCTGGTCGAAAGCGCCCGCCGCTTCGCCGCCGAGCTCGCGCCGCGCGGGGCCGAGATAGAGGCGGCCCGCCGGATTCCGGTCGACTTGTCCAAGGCGCTGGGCGCGGCCGGTTTCTACCGGCTGTTCGTGACGGCCGAGCGCGGCGGCCTGGAGGTTTCACCGCGCGCCGCCTGCGAGGTCTATGAGGCTCTGGCCCAGGGCGACGCGGCCTGCGGCTGGGTGGCGTTCATCGCCTGCACCACCACGCTGGCGCACGGTCGGCTGACCGATGAGGGGGCCGGCGAGATCATGGCGCGGCCAGACAGCCTGGCCACCGGCGTCTTCGCCGCCAATGGCGTGGCCACCAAGGTCGAGGGCGGGTTCCGCGTCACCGGCCGCTGGGACTGGGGCTCCGGCTCGCCCAACGCCGACTGGATCGGCGGCGGATGTGTTCTGGTGGAGGACGGCCAGCCGTTGACCAACTCCGCCGGCCTGCCGCGCAACCACATGCTGTTCTTCCCCGCCGATCAGGTGCGGTCTCTCGACACCTGGCATGTGGCGGGCCTTTGCGGCACCGGCAGCACGGCCTTCGAGGTGACCGACCTCTTCGTGCCCGACCGCCATGCCGCCGGCGTGCTGGTGAAGACCCTACCCGACCGGCCGCTCTACCGCTTCCCGCCCTTCGCGCCCCTGGCGCAGGGGGTGGGCGCGGTGGCCCTGGGCATCGCGCGCGCCGCGCTCGACGAGGCCACCCGCCTGGCCGGCGAAAAGCGCCGCGGCAATTCCTCCGCGCCCCTGGCCGAGCGGGCGCCAATCCAGATCGAGGTGGCTCGCGCCGAGGCCCGCCTGCGCGCCGCCCGGGCGTTCTTCTACCAGACCATCGATGCGGCCTGGGACGCGGCCCAGACAGGCCAGCCGGTCGCCGTGGCGCACAGCCGCGACATGCGGCTGGCGGTCAACCACGCGGTCAGCGAAGCCACCGCCGTGGTCGACGCCATGTACACGATGGTCGGCGGGACCTCGGTCTATTTCGCCTCACCGCTGCAGCGCCAGTTCCGCGACATCCACGTCGCCACCCAGCACTTCATGGTCTCGACCAACATCCTGGAGACCGCCGGGCGGCTGTTCCTCGGCGTGGCGACCAACACCGCGGGGTTCTGAACCTCGCCTAGTGAGTTTCCTGGATCGCCGAGAGCTTCCAGGGTCCGCCCGAGACGCGGGTGAAGGTCCACAGCTCCGTGGTCTCAGTCGGCGTGTTGGGGTCGCCTGACAGCACCGCGTTGGTGGTGCGGTCGCGCGTGACGTCGATGCTCTGGTAGCGCATGGCGGCGGTGGCGTAGTCGACGCTGCTCTCGCGCCAGGCCTCGCCGACGTCGGCCTGCAGGAGCTTGGTGGCGGTGACGTCATTGCGCCGTCCGTGGGTGGCGTTTTCGCTGAGCTCCTCGGCCAGGTAGCTCATCACCTCAGGCGTCGTGTGCTCGCGAAGCGCGCCATAGTCTTCACGGCCGAAGGCGTCCTGCACGTCGTGCAGCAGGCGCTCGAAGGCGTCGCGGTCCTGTTGGGTGATGTCATATTCCCAGGCCGGCCCGGTGGGCGGCACGGCGGTCGAGGGACCGGCGCCGAAGCCGGAGCCGCTGAAACCCGGTGCGGCGAAGCCACCTCCGTAGGCCGGCTGCGGACCCGCGAACGGCGAAAACGCCGCGGCGCCGCTCCTTCGGCGGAATAGGCGCATCAGCAGCCAGGCGACGCCGCCCAGGACCGCCAACTGGATCAATATGGTCAGGAAACCGCCGCCGCCACCGCCCCAGCCGCCGCCGAAGCCGCCGCCCCAGCCGTGGCCCATCATTCCGCCGATCAGGCCGCCGGCGAGCAAGCCGCCCATGAAACCGCCGCCGAAGCCGGGCCGACGATAGCCGTTGAACCCACCTTGATTGCCGGGCGCATAGGCGCCGTAGGCTGGCCTAGCCGCCGCGCCGGAGGTCATCGAGCGCTGCACCGGCGGCACGTAGCCGGGGGCCGTGGCCGTCGAGCGTGGAGCCGAATAGGTGCGCGCGCCTCGGCTGCCGAAGCTGCCGCCACGACGAGCGTCGGCCGCCGGGGCCAGAACCAGGCCAAGCGCCAGCGCCACGCCAAGCACCCTGGCGACGCGCGATCTGTGGGGTTTCATGTAGGTCGTCTCCGCTAAGGGGCGGACATCTATCGTGTCACCGCGCCCAGCCAAACATGTAAGTACGTCCGCACGGCGCCGCCAGACCTTGACCACGGGCGAGGCCGTCAGCTCGCGGGATTGTGTTTCTGCACGAAGGCGACCGCGGCGGTCAGCATGGCCTGGCGGGTGGCCTCGCGGGAGAGCCAGTGGTCCTCGCCGGGCATGGTGAGGAACTCCACCGGCTTGCCGGCCGCCTTCAGCGCCCGTTCCATCTCCTGGCTCTGCTGAATCGGCACCACAGTGTCGTCGACCCCATGGATGAGCAGGATCGGGGCATCGGCGCGCGCGGCAAGCCGCTGGGGCGAAATATCCCTCAGATCCTGGCCGGCCGAGGCGCCGGTAAGCTCACGCCAGAACGACACGGCGCGAAGGTCGCTCCCCTGATGCTCACCGACCCAGATCTGGAACCGCTGAAGGTCGCCGATCCCGGCCACCGACACGGCGCAGCGGTAGCGCCCCTGTTCGACGGTCACGCCGGCCAGCGCGGCATAGCCGCCGTAGCTGGCGCCGACGATGCAGGCGCGTTTCGGATCGATCAGGCCCTGCTTCGCCAGAGCGTCGACGCCGTCGGAGATGTCGCTCTGCATCTTGCGGCCGAACTGGCCGAAAGCGGCCTTGCGGAACGCCTCGCCGCGGCCGAGCGTGCCCCGATAGTTCGGTTGGAACACGGCATAGCCGCGCGAGGCGAAAGCCTGGGCCCACCAGTCGAACCGCGCCTTGTCGCCGGGCACCAATGGCCCGCCGGGCGGCAGGACGACCAGCGGCAGGTTCTTGGCCTCGCGGCCCGGCGGAAGGGTCAGGACCCCGTCCATCGCCAGGCCATCGGCGGCCTTGTAGGCGACCATCTGCTCCGACCCCACGTCAGCGGCGGGAATGTCGGGATTGACCCGGCCGATCGGCACAGCGGAGCGATTGGCCATGTCGACCAGCCAATAGGTGCCGGCGTCCCCCTTGCCGTCGGTGAGGAAGATCATCCGGTTGAAGCCGCGGCCGTAGGAGACGAGCGCGCTGTGCAGGTCCGTCCAGGCGGCCCGCGCATCATCCACCCGCTTCTGCGACAGGGGATCGAACAGCTGGATGGTCTCGCCCTGGCGGCTGGAAAGACCGATCAGCAGGTGGGTTTCGCGGTCGTAGAGGCCGGTGGCGGTGTTGTCTCCGTGGGCGACCACTTCGCCCTCGCCGCCCGCGGTCATCGAGACCTCGCGCAGCAAGACGTCGTCGTCGGAACGCTCCCGCAGCAGAAGCTTGTCCGGGGTGCGGCCGAGCCCTTCGAGGTCGATGCGGAAGCTGCCCTTCTCCACATGGCTGGTGCGGATGGCCGCGCCGCCTGAGGGGCCGGGCAGCAGCCTGAAGGTTTCGCCGCGGGCATCGATCACCGCGCGCGCGGTGATCTCGCCGGAGGGTCCAAGCAGCCACTCGGTGTCTCCGCCGCCCGAGTTCGCGACGGCTTCGCTTCCGCCGGTTTCAAGGTCGATGCGCACGAGGCGCGGATAGATCAGCCTGCGCGTCGGGTCGGCTTCGAGCACCAGCTTGGGCTGGTAGTCTTCCTGGGTTATGGCGCCAAGATAGGCGTAGGCGTGGCCGCTCACCTCGCGGACGCCGTACCAGCCGAAGAAGGCGGACAGGTAGGTGTTGGAGGTTCCCAGCAGCGGGAAGGCCTTCTTGGTCACCAGGTCCAGGTGCGCGCCGCCCATCCATTCGTGCGGCGAGTCCCCGGGCGCCCGGGGACGGCTGGTGCTGCTTCCGAACACAAACAGGTGGCGGTCGCCGCCCCACACCAGGTCACGCACCTTGCCGGGCTGCAGCTTGGTGGCGATCTCCGTCTGGCCGTCGACGCGGCGTACCAGCAGGCTTCGGTCCTCGCCGCGCCGCGCGGCGAGCGCGAACCGGTCCCCTGAAGGCGACAGCGAGACGAAGTCGATCGACGGCAGGCGGCCGTAGACCTCCACTGGCGGCGGCGCGGCGCGGACCGGATAGACGGCGGCGAACTGGGCCAGCGCGAGCGCCGCGGCGAGAGCAGGCAGGATACGCAAGGTCGACGCCCCCCGGAGTCAGAATTCGCGGCAGACTAGACCCGAGACCGGGCCGCACTCAACCGTTAGTGGAGGCTGGTTTGGTTGTACCCGACCGCCCCTGGGTGATCAGCCGCGCGCCGCGCTGGTTGCGGGTGTGGATCCAGAGCCAGCTCAGCGCGACGCTGAGACGGGTGCGCACGCCGATCAGGAAGTAGATGTGCGCCGCGCCCCAAAGCCACCAGGCCAGCGCGCCTTTCAGCCGGATCCAGCCGAAATCGATCACCGCACGGCGCTTGCCGATCTGGGCCAGGCTGCCCTGGTGGCGGTAGCGGAACGGCCTTGTCGCCGTGTCGCCCCGCAGCCGCGCCTTGATCACCGCGGCCACGTGCTGGCCTTCCTGCTTGGCGGCGGGCGCCGTGCCGGGCGCGGGCCGGCCGTCCGGGCCGGGCACGCTGACCGTATCGCCGATCGCGAACACCTCCGGCCGGCCGGGCACCGTCAGGTCGGGCTCGACCTTCAGCCGCCCGGCCGGATCGGCCGGCGCGCCCAGCCACTCGGCGGCGGGCGAGGCCATGACGCCGGCCGCCCATAGCACCGTGCGCGCCGCCAGCCGGTGCTCGCCATAGGTCACCGCCTCGGCCGTGACGTCGGAGACGGCCTGCCCCAAGGCCACCTCGACCCCGAGCTTCTCCAGCGAACGGCGCGCGTAGTCCGAAAGGCTGTCGGGATAGCCGCCGAGCACGCGCGGCCCGGCCTCGATCAGCACCACCCGGGTCTTGCCGGTGTCGATGTTGCGGAACTCCGGCGGAAGGGTGTGGCGCGCCAGCTCGGCGATGGTCCCGGCCAGCTCGACGCCGGTCGGCCCGGCGCCGACGATGACGAAGGTCAGCAGCGCGGCCTGGCGGGCCGGGTCGGTCTCCCGCTCGGCGTTCTCGAAGGCCAGCAGGATGCGCCGGCGGACGGTCGTGGCGTCCTCGATGGTCTTCAGGCCGAGCGCGAAGGGCTCCCACTCGTCGTGGCCGAAGTAGGCGTGCCGCGCGCCGGTGGCCAGCACCAGGGTGTCGTAGGGCACGGCCGAGCCGTCCTCCAGCCGCACCTGCCGCGCCTGCGCGTCGACGCCAACCACGGTCGCCAGCAGGGTGGTGACGTCTGGCCGGTCGCGGACCAGGCTGCGGATCGGCCAGGCGATCTCCGACGTCGCCAGCGAGGCGGTCGCAACCTGATAGAGCAGCGGCTGGAACAGGTGGTGGTTGCGCCGGTCGATCAAGGTGATCGCCACCGGCGCGCCGGCCAAGCGCTTGACCGCTTCCAGCCCGCCGAAGCCGCCGCCGACGATCACAACGCGATGGCGGCCGGCGGGGATGGGCGCAAGCATCAGCTGCGGTAGTCGCCGTTGATCTCGACGTAGCGCTTGGTGAGGTCGCAGGTCCAGATGCTGGCCGAGCCGCGGCCGACGCCCACGTCGACGCTGACCTCCAGCTCTTTCTTCTTCATGTAGGCGCTCATCTTGGCCTCATCGTAGGTGGGCGAGACCAGGCCGTCGTGGGCGGCCCAGAGGTCGCCGAACTTCACGCTCATGGAGTCGCGGTCCACGGGCTCATCTGCTCGGCCCACCGCCATGACGATGCGGCCCCAGTTGGCGTCCTCGCCGGCGAAGGCGGTCTTGACCAGCGGGCTCTCGGCGATGGTGCGGGCGATCTTTCTCGCCGACGCGTGGCTCTCCGCGCCCGTGACCGTGATCTTGATGAACTTGCTCGCGCCCTCGCCGTCGCGGACCAGCTGCTGGGCGAGGTCCATCAGCACGGCCTCCAGCTTTTCCCGGAAGTCGGCCAATCGGCGGTCGCCGGCGCGACTGATGCGCGGCGCGCCGGACTGGCCGGTGGCGAACAGCAGGAGCGTGTCGTTGGTCGAGCGGTCGCCGTCCACCGTCACCGCGTTGAAGGTCGAGCGCGTGTAGAGGCTGACCAGGTTCTGCAGGGCGGCCGGCGAGATCGCCGCATCGGTGACCACGAAGGCCAGCATGGTCGCCATGTCCGGCGCGATCATGCCCGAGCCCTTGCAGATGCCGCCGATCCGCACGTTCACCCCGTCGACCTTGGCCTCGGCGTAGGCGCCTTTCGGGAAGGTGTCGGTGGTCGTGATGGCGTTGGCGGCGCCGGCCCAGCCGTCCTCGGTCAGGCGGCTTTCGATTTCCGGCAGTTTGTGGACGATCTTGGCGTCGTCGAGCAGCACGCCGATCACCCCTGTGGAGGCCACCATCACGTCGCGCTGGCGGCAGTCGAAGCGTTTGCCCGCGGCCGAGCAGACTCGCCTGACCGCATCGGCGCCCGGGCGGCCGGTGAAGGAATTGGCGCAGCCGGCGTTGACCACCAGGGCGCGGACACCCTCGCCCTTGGTCATCTCCAGGTGCCGCTTGCACCAGTCGACGGGCGCCGAGCCGACGCCGTGCCGCGTGAACACGCCGGCGCAGCTCGCGCCTTCCGGGAAGCTCATCACCAGCAGGTCGTCGCGCTCGTGCTTGTAGAACCCGGCCCGGCCGCTGGCCATCTGGACGCCCGCAATCGGCGGCATCTTCGGGAACGGCACGGCCAGCGGCGAGATCGGCATGGCGCCTTTCGCCGGCGCTGCCGCCGCGCCCGGCGTCTCGGCGAATTGCCGCGCCTGCTGGGCGGCGCGCTTCAGGGCGCTGGCCAGCGGGTCGAGGGCGCGTTCGATGGTCTGGCCGACCACCTCCACGGGCCGCGCGGCGGCTTCCAGGGCCTTGGCGGCGGGCTTCAGGGCCCCGGCGGCCTTGGTCGGCTTGCGGCTCATGACTTGGCCGCCTTCTTCGGCGGCAAGACCGGCGGAGCGGCGGGCGGCGCGGCGGGCAGCGGCGCGGCCTGGTTCGTCGGGCCGCGCAGCTTCGGCCCATCGGCGGGCGGCGGGCCCTGCGGCGGGGCGTCGGACTTAACGAGCATCTGCACCTTGGCGCGGCTGCGCAGCTTCTCCAGCAAGTCGCGGATCTGATCGTAGGTCAGGTAGCGGACGATCTGCGGCCGGGCCGCCTCGAGCGTGATCGGCTGCTCCTCGCGGCGGTCCTCGACCTTGACCAGGGCGAAGCCGCCCTCGACGGCGAAGGGGCCGACCAGCTGGCCGGGCTTGGCGCCCTTCAGGGCCGCGTCATAGGCGCCGGGCATCACATCGACAGTGAAATAGCCCAGGTCGCCGCCGTTGAAGCGGGTCGCCGCATCGGTGGACTTATCCAGCGCCAGCGCCTGGAACGAGGCGCCTGACGCCAGCAGCTTCTTGATCGCCTCAGCGTCGGCGGCCGTTGGCACGACGATCTGGCGGGCGTGGATTTCCTCGGAGCGCTTCGCGAGCTTCAGCTGCTCCTGGTAGAGGCCGCGGATGGCGTTGTCGTTGACCGCGTCGGCCACCGAGCTCTCCACCAGCATGTCGCCCAGGATGCGGTCGCGGGCGGCGGCCAGGCGGCGCTGGGCCACCGGGTCCTTGTCCAGCTTCCGCTTCAGCGCCTCGGTGGCCAGCAGCCGCTGGTCGACCACCTCGTCCAGAACGCGGCGGAACAGGTCGGAGGAGACGTCCAGCGGCTCGCCCTCGCCGATCAGGCCCTGAGCGACCGCCTCGCGCTTGACGTCGGAGGACCAGACGGTGGTTCCGTCCACCGTGGCCACAGCCTTGTCGCCGCGCTCCGGCGCCTGCGGAGCGCCGCCGCCCTTGCCGCAGGCGGCCAGGCCGAGGGTGGCCGCCAGCAGCAACCCGATCATCGCAGCGGGGCGATAGAACCTTGCAACCGCCATGCGCATGCCCCCCGAGAAGCCGACCGGATCACCGTGGCTAGAGCGCGTCAGGGTGAAGTGGATTCCGGTTCACCCGTCCGACGCGCGCCAAAGTAAAAGGTAGACCCTTCTAGCCCGTTCAGTTCCTGAACGGGTCAGGGTCTAGCCGCCGCCCGTCCCTAGCCATTTACGCCTGCGGATGCAAAGGTTGCTCCCGACCAGACGCCGGGGCGCAAAAGACCCCAGCGACCATATTGTCGGGAGGATCATTTAAAATGCGCGAAGCCGTTATCGTCTCCTACGCCCGCACCGGCCTGGCCAAATCCGGCCGCGGCGGGGTCAACATGACCCCGCCGATGTCGATGGCCGCCCAAGCGATACAGCCCGCCGGCGCGCGCGCCCGCGTCGCGGCCCCCAGCGTCGAGGCCAGCAACCACCGCACCACATAGCACGCCGCCGCCCCCCAAGGA